>VGZH01000067.1 GCA_016872645.1 Planctomycetota bacterium
GGTTACGTCGGCGGACGGTTGATTCCGTTACTGGAACAGCGAGGTCATCGGGTCCGTTGTCTGGCTCGTCGTCCGGAGTTTTTGCAGTCGCGAGTCGGTCCCGCAACGGAGGTCGTCGCCGGAGACGTTTTGCAGCCGGAGACATTGGTAACTGCCTTGCGCGACATCGAAACGGCGTTTTATCTCGTGCACTCGATGGGAGCGGGCAAAGATTTCGAGGATGAAGATCGTCTCGCCGCCCGCAACTTTGCCGAAGCCGCCAAACAGAATGGAGTGCGTCGCATCGTTTATCTCGGCGGCTTGGGGGACGAACAGCAGTCGCTGTCCAAGCATTTGCGCAGTCGGCAGGAAGTGGGAGCCGTCCTGCGTGAATCCGGCGCACAGCTCATCGAGTTCCGTGCGTCGATTGTGATTGGTTCCGGCAGTCTGTCGTTTGAATTGATTCGAACACTGGTGCAAAAACTTCCCGTGATGATCTGCCCGAAATGGGTTTCGACTCCGGCTCAGCCTATCGCGATCGAAGACCTGTTGAGCTACCTGCTGGCCGCGATCGAATTGCCCGAAGGCTCCAGCGACATTTTTGAGATCGGCGGTCCCGATCAAGTCTCCTACGGCGACATCATGCAGGAGTATGCTCGCCAACGCGGCCTGAAGCGGTGGATGATTTCGGTCCCGTTCCTTTCGCCGCGATTGTCGAGTTTGTGGCTGGGGCTGGTGACTCCGGTTTACGCCCGCATCGGCCGCAAGCTGGTGGAGAGCCTGCGGAATCCGACCCTCGTCACGAATACACACGCCCGCGATGCGTTCTCGATTCAACCGCGCGGCGTCAGCGAGGCGATCGCGCGAGCGCTCGTCAACGAAGATCGGGAACTGGCCGCCACTCGCTGGTCCGATGCGCTCAGTTCGTCGGGTCACCCCAAGCGATGGGGAGGAGTCCGTTTTGGGACGCGGCTGGTCGATTCTCGCGAGGTGGAAGTCACTGCCCCGGTCGGAGCGGCGTTCGCTCCGATTCAACGGATTGGCGGATCAACTGGCTGGTACTACGGAAACTGGATGTGGCGACTGCGCGGCTGGCTCGACTTGCTGGTCGGGGGAATTGGTTTGCGACGTGGACGGCACGATGCCTTCGAGTTGCGAGTCGGCGATCCCGTCGATTGGTGGCGCGTCGAATCACTGGAACCGAATCGCCGTTTGCGGCTGTTCGCTGAGATGAAACTCCCAGGCCGAGCGTGGCTCGAATTTGAAGTCGAACCGACCGCGAGTGGCTCGCGCATTCGACAGACCGCCATCTTCGATCCGGTCGGTCTGACCGGTCTGGCCTACTGGTACACGATCTACCCGTTGCACGAGTTCATCTTCGGCGGCATGTTGAAGGGCATCGCAACGACCGCCCGCGAGTCCGCTGAATCGGCGACGGCGTGGCGACCTTCAGCGCTGAAACAGGCAGCATGGCTGATCGGCTTCATCGCCCTCTGCTTTGCAGTGGCCGGCCTGGGAGCGGCCGCAACGGCAACGTCCGTCGGCGGCTGGTATCAAACATTGGCGAAGCCGACCTGGAATCCTCCCAACTGGCTCTTCGGCCCCGTCTGGTCGCTGTTGTATTTGATGATGGCCGTCGCCGCCTGGCTCGTGTGGCGAAGCCACGACTGGCGTGCCGCTCGACCGGCGTTGACTTGGTTCAGCATTCAACTCGTGCTGAATTCTTTCTGGTCGATCGTCTTCTTTGGACTGCAACAGCCGGGCTGGGCTTTCGCAGAGATCATCCTGTTGTGGTCGGCTATCGCGATTACCACCTGGACGTTCCGCAGTTTTTCGATAACAGCCGCCGCGTTGATGCTGCCGTATCTGGCCTGGTCCACGTTCGCCACGGTGCTGAACTTTACGCTGTGGAGACTGAATTCGTGACAAGGCGGCAACGGAAACGTGAATTTGACAGCCAATGAACTCAACAGGGGCCGCGCATCGGATTAGCAAGAGGTGCTGAAAGTCTTGGCGGAGATTCCGAGATAACAACTCGACCAGGCGGTATTTTTCGAGACAGATTGCCACGAGAGAGGAGGGCCATCGCTCGGCATGGAGCTTGCAAATCGAGGGACTTTTTAAGGTGAGATACGGTGGTAAGACGGATCTTGCGTGCAGAGCACCGCAGACGTTTCCTGATCATCCAAGGAATGACGTAGTGACGAAAAGAACGAAAACGCGACTCCTCAGAAGAACGACTCAATTGGAAAAGTGGGAACTGCCAACCACGCTCTTTCGGGATGATCGAGATCCGGCCGGGCCGATTGACTTTTCATTGCATCGGCAGTTCGAAAGCCTGATCGACTCAGAGGAAGTTCGATGGAGTGTTCGTTATCGACTGATGAAGCGGCTTGGTGCTGGCAGTCAGGGCGTGGTCTTTTTGGCAGAGCGAACGGGAGCGTACAACATTTCGCTACCAGTCGCACTCAAAGTCTTTTCTCCATCGAATCACGCGGATCTGAAGAGTTATCGCCGCCACATGGAGCGATTAGCTCGTGTTGCGATGCGGCTGGCGCTGATTCAACAAGATCATTTACTGGACATGCACAACGTCGTGCAATGTCGAGGCATCAGCGTGCATGTTATGGAGTGGGTCGATGGATTCGATCTGCGGTATTTGATGAGCGCGGATTTATTCCGAAGCGTGCAGAGTCGTTTGACGTTATCGCAATTGGAGTATTTGACGGACGTGACCATCACGGAGGGACCTGAGTGTTCACGGCTGAAACCGGGAGTTGCGATCGCGATTCTGCGTGAGTGTTTGGCAGCCCTGGCGGCGATGCACCGCAATGGCCTTGTTCATGCCGATATCAAGCCCTCGAACATCATGCTGAAGCGCTCGGGTAACGCAAAGCTGATTGATTTTGGATGCACATTTGAACTCGACGATCATTCTGCACCCAACGCATGCACGCCAAGATATGCTGCCGTAGAAGTCCTGAACGGTGAGCGATGTTCACCGCAATCAGATCTCGCCAGTCTGGGTTACTGCCTCGTCGAGTTGCTGACGGGGCGCATTCTATTTCCCGGTCTGGAGCGCTTTGGCGATTTGATCTCCGCAAAGCAATTGCTGCCGGATCAATTACCCGAATTACTGCCTGCTGAGATCGCAAATGACGAGCACGTTCTTAAATTGATTCGTGGATTGATCGCTCCCAATCCTGTCGATCGTTTCGCGGATGCGGAAGCGGCGGACTTTCTTGACCATGGCGCGGCAAACTTTCAACGTCAATTGGTCAAGGGCGATCTTTCCAGCGAGTACGAAAATGAAATCCGCCAATGGCTCCAAGAAGTAGAGTGAACAGCGCCTGCCGATCGTTCTTATGACGACATCTCCTCATTGAGAATGGGTATTCACCATCATGATTGATAAGACGCTCACGATTCTGCTCGCTGGAGGAGTTGGATCGCGACTGCATCCCTTGACCGAGGATCGCGCGAAGCCTGCCGTTCCCTACGGGGGAAAATATCGGATCATCGACTTCACGCTCAGTAACTGCCTGCATTCCGGGCTGCGGAGAGTGCTCGTACTCACTCAATACAAATCGCATTCCCTGCAAAAGCACTTGCGAGATGGCTGGTCCATCTTCAATCCAGAACTCCACGAGTACATCACGCCGGTTCCGCCGCAAATGCGAATGGGGCGCAATTGGTATTGCGGGACTGCGGATGCCATTTATCAAAACCTGTATTTGCTCGAACGCAGCGAGGCTGATTTTGTCCTGGTTCTTTCGGGAGATCACATTTATCGCATGGACTACCTGAGCATGCTGGAATTCCACCGCGAACGGCACGCGGATGCGACCGTTGCGTGCATGGAGGTGCCACTTGATGAGGGGCGGTCGTTCGGCATCATGGAGACGAATGCCAGTCATCAGATTGTTGATTTTCAAGAAAAGCCGCACGACCCACGGCCGCTTGCCGATGATCCGGCTCGCGCTCTGGCATCGATGGGAATCTATGTTTTTTCACTGCCACTGCTGTGTGAACTTCTGCGGAAAGACCACTCCGATGAATTATCAACGCACGATTTCGGCAAAGACCTTCTCCCGAAGCTGATTCACTCGCACACGGTTGCCGCCTACCGATTCGGTGGCGAACGTGGTCGCGTCTCCTGTGATCGCTATTGGCGCGACGTCGGCACCATCGACGCTTATTTCCAGTCCAACATGGACCTGTTGGAGCCGTCGCCACCGATCAACCTCTATCAACCCAACTGGCCGATCCGAACTTACGAACCGCAGGTGCCGCCAGCCCGGACGATCCCTGGCCCAACTGGCAAACAAGGTGAGCTAACTAATTCCATGTTGGCCTCCGGAGTCGTGATTGAGGGTGGATCCGTGAAGTATTCGATCTTGTCTTGCAACGTCCGTATTGAAGAGTCTGCCTGCGTTGAATGTTCGATCTTATTCGAGGGGGTCACCGTCGGCTCGGGCGCACAATTGAGAAACTGCATCGTCGACAAGTTCGTTCAGATTCCCGCCGGAGTTCGGATCGGCTTCGACGCAGCGAAAGACGCCGAACATTTCGCCGTCTCAGAAGGAGGCGTCGTGGTGATCCCAAAACAGTTCCGTTTTGAATCGATTTAATGATAGCGCCCCGAGTCGGCAGTCCTGACAACTGAGTTTGCGGTTGAAGATCGTTTGAACCTCTGATGGCAAACTCCACGCGAGACTTGATTGATAAATAATGCCTTCAGGCACCAAACTTTTGACGCACTGTTGCTGGTGCCTTTTGGCGGTCCAGAATGCCGCGAGGACGTGATGCCGTTTTTTGAAAAAGTCACTCGCGGCAAGAATGTCCCTCGTGAGCGGCTGACAGAAGTTGCCGAACACTACGATCACTTCGGTGGAGCGGGCCTGATCAACCAGCGGAATCGCGAACTCATTGCCGCCCTGAGCGCCGAATTGCTGGAGCATGGTTGCCGGCTGCCGATCTATTGGGGCAACCGCAATGGGAATCCGCTGCTTCCCGATGCGATTCGCCAAATGAGAGACGACGGCGTACAGCGAGCATTGGCTTTCGTCACCTCGGCGTTCAGTTCGTATTCCGGCTGCCGTCAGTATCGCGAGAACATTGAACGTGGGCGCTTTGAAGTTGGACTGACGGCTGCACCAGTGGCGAAGCTCCGGCCGTTTTACAATCATCCGGGTTTCATTGAGGCCGTTGCCGATCGCGTCGGGGGACTGCCGTGGTCGTTGGTATATCAGAGCCGAAGTGGATTGCCGGGGCAGCCTTGGCTGGAGCCAGATATTGCTGATTGGCTCCGTGAGTTCCCACGACAGAGCGAACGGACTCACGTCGTCGTGATCCCGATCGGTTTCATTTCAGATCATGTGGAAGTCCTGTTTGATCTCGACCACGAAGCCACCGCTATCGCAGAAACATACGGCTTGCAGTTGATACGAGCCGGAACTGTCGGAAAGCATCCCCGTTTCGTGCGTATGATTCGCGAATTGATGACCGAGCGTATCGAGGGATTGCCGCCACAATCGCCCGGTTCGCTCGGTCCCAACCTGGATGTCTGCCCAGAAACATGCTGTCTTTCTGCACGTCGCGCGAGGTCAATTGCTGCGACGTGAGTGCCAAAAAGGATTCAAGATGCAAAACTGGAAACTGTTCGCGATTGTGTTGCCCATTTTTCTGATCAGCGATTTGCTCTGGCTGGGCGTCGTCATGAAAGATTTTTACAGCCAAGAACTTGGTGAGTTGGCCCGTCGCCAAGGAGCGACTCTTGCTCCCCGTTGGGGCGCGGCCATGCTGGTCTATCTGCTGATTCCCGGCGGCATCGTCTTGTTCGTGCGGCCACTGCTACGAGAGAACAATAGCACCTGGCGCGCGCTCGGCTGGGGTGGGTTGTTCGGCCTGGTGCTGTATGGCGTGTACGACCTGACGAATCTCGCAGTTCTTGAAAAATGGACGGTGCGCATGACGTTAGCTGACATCATTTGGGGCTGCGTTCTGTGCGGCACGATCAGCGTTGCCATGAAACTCGGCGATCGATGGCTGACGAAATGACTCAACACAATCCCTAATGGCTGGCCTGTCGGGCAAAGGACGTCGCATTTCATGGTGCCTGCTTCTCGCATCCGAACCTGCAACAACGCACCAATTCGGATAGACGGTGAGTTCGTCCTGTATTGGATGATCGCGTTTCGGCGACTGTCGTCGAACTTCAGTCTGCAACGCGCCGTGGAGCTGGCCGTTGAGTTGCAAAAGCCGCTGGTGATCTTCGAGCCGCTGCGAGTTGGTTATCAGTGGGCAAGCGATCGAATCCATCGCTTCGTGATCGACGGGATGGCGGAGAATGCGTCGCGAGTTGCCGCACTGAAGAATGCGGGAGTTGTCTATTATCCGTATGTCGAACCCCGAGCGGATACGGGCAAGGGGTTACTCGCAGCGTTGGCCTCGCGGGCGTGTGTGGTGGTGACGGATGATTTTCCGTCGTTCTTTTTGCCTCGCATGGTCGAAGCGGCGGCGAGTCGTTTACCGGTGCGGTTGGAAGCGGTGGATTCGAACGGTTTGCTGCCGCTGCGAGCGACCGACCGAGTCTTCACGACGGCGTTTTCATTTCGAGCCTTCCTGCAAAAGCAATTGCCCCCGCATCTGATCGAATTTCCGCAGCCCGATCCATTGAAGGGCTTGAAGCTGCCGTCGTTGAACGCCATGCCGAGTGACATCACGAAGCGGTGGCCGATCGCCGCACCGAATTTATTAAGCGGCGATGCGGCGATGCTCGCGAGCTTGCCGATCGACCATTCCGTCGGAGTTGCCGAGACACGCGGCGGCACAACGGCCGCGTGTGAGAAGCTGAGTCGGTTCCTGGAACGTAGCCTGCCGCACTATGCCGCCGGAGCGAACGACCCGGATGCCGACAATCGCAGTGGCCTGTCGCCGTATCTGCACTTCGGCCACATCTCGCCGCATGAGCTGTTCCATGAATTGATGACGCGAGAAGAGTGGTCCCCGGCGTCGCTCGGCAAAAAGACCGGCGGCAAGCGGGAAGGTTGGTGGGGCGTCAGTCCGGGGGCCGAAGCCTGGCTGGATGAATTCGTGACGTGGCGCGAGCTGGGGTACAACATGTCGTCGCACCGTGACGACTACGATCAATTCGAGTCGCTCCCCGATTGGGCTCAGGCAACGCTCGCCAAACATGAGAGCGATCCGCGCGAGCACGTCTATTCGCTCGACGAATTTGCGACAGCGGCGACTCACGACGAACTCTGGAACGCCGCCCAGACGCAACTCGTTCGCGAGGGCCGCATTCATAACTACCTGCGAATGCTGTGGGGAAAAAAGATATTGGAATGGAGCGAGACCCCGCGTGAGGCGCTGACAACGATGATCGAACTCAACAACCGCTACGCGCTCGACGGCCGCAACCCGAACTCGTACTCCGGCATCCTCTGGACGCTGGGCCGCTACGACCGCCCTTGGGGGCCAGAGCGTCCCATCTTCGGCACCGTCCGCTTCATGAGTTCCGACAGCACTCGCAAGAAGTTACGAGTCAATCAGTACCTTCGCACGTTCGGCCGATAGATCCCCGGAAGACCGCCGCAACAGTCCTGCTTTCATCGGTTGCTTTGAACGCCGATCTACGAAAAAACGTAATCAGCAGAGAGCTGGTAAGTTGCCCCCCGTGTCAGATCCGGGTGTTACGAGAGTTGGGTGGGTTCGAGTTTGTGGTTGTGTGGTTGGGGATCACGACGTGTGTGGCCCGCGACGGAGCGCACGTTCGAGTTTGTCAGCCAGGTACGAATTTCTTTCGCGATGAACTCCCAGCCGTTGTCGCCGCGAATGTGTTGAGGCACGCCGCAAATCACGAACAAGTCGCCGAGCACATTTAGCACGTCGGCGGCGTGGAAACGGAGCCCAACTTCCAACGTCAAACACTCTCTCGTGTATTCGCCCACGATCGACAGCCACTGGAGTCTTCTTCCCGACGTCGTGCGATCAAAGATGAAGCCCCAGGCCCACACCTGATCTTTGTGCGTCGCTCGATGGAGACACCGCTTCGCGCCGCCGATGGCTCGCTTTTTCCGATGTTTCTTCGGTACTTAGCCGAGTCGCTGACGGGCAAGGCCGATCAGTTCCTTTTTATACCGGCACTAAAGCTCAGTTGCCGCCGAATTGTCGCCATGCCATACGCCTTTGAGCAGCGAGATCACCGAATTGGGATCCGACATTGCTCCAGCCCCTTACGAGGGAACATTGGCTAAACCGTTGGTCCGACATCGCATCACGCTTCGCCACCCGTTCAAGCGACCAGAACGTTCCGATGGCCTTGGGGTATTGATGAACTTCGGGAGCCATGGCATCATGCATGACTTGCAATCAAGAACCTTTCGGCAAACGTTGAAGTTGTGAAATGATCGTCTGGGGGCGAACCCAACGTGAGAAAGCACTCGGCACCGGCCAGTTTAATTGTCCTCAGTGCGGCTGGCCGGTCGCAAAACATGACCATCCTCATTGACAAAGCAGACGCTGTAACGATTGAGAATGCTGTTGTTGATTTCCAAAGCGGCGAGTTTCAACTCACGTTTCCCGGAGCAACGGACCGGAAATAAATGACCGCTGACTGCTTGGAATCTGATTGTCCGACACCCACGGTGTTGATGACCGCGAAGTTTCCAGCGACGTTTGCGACCTATCCCGCCAACCTGATGTCGTGAAACAACTCTCCGCAATCTTGTAAGCCTGGTTCGCCACGCTCCCGAAGGAATAACTCAAGGCCAAAGACAATGACGATTGAGATGGCCGTGTTGATCTGTGTTCATTGATCCGCGAACAATTCACACCCACGATGAGATGCCCATGAATTTCAATTTCCACTCTTCTCAACCAGTTCAACAAACGAATCTCGTCCGCCAGATACTTCTGTTCGCCGTCTGTTGGACATTAATTTCTCCGTTGAATGCCGCCGAATTGGTCTATGAGGGGACCAGCGGGAACGGTCACGGAAAACACATCGTGTTTGTGGCAGGCGATCATGAATATCGCTCGGAGGAATCGCTGCCGGCGTTGGCTCGGATTTTGGCGAGGCATCACGGATTCAAATGCACGGTGCTGTTTAACATCGACCCGGAATCGGGTGAGATCGTGGCGGGGACTCCGTCAAACATTCCTCACATGGAAGCGTTGGAGACCGCAGACTTGGCCGTTGTGTTCTTGAGGTTTCAGAATCTGCCGGTCGAACAGATGAAGCACCTGGATGCTTATCTCAATCGAGGTGGCCCGGTGGTCGGAATGCGGACGGCGACTCACGCGTTTCAGATTCCTGCCGACAAGCCGTTCGCCAAGTATGACTACCGCAGCAACGAAGTCGGCTACGAACTTGGATTCGGACATCAGGTGCTGGGGCAAACGTGGGTGGGACATTACGGACGCAATCACCAGCAGAGCACTCGCATCACCATCGTCGAGGCCATGAAGTCGCATCCGATTCTGCGAGGAGTGAAGGATGTCTGGGTTCAGGCTGGCGGCTATGTGGGTAAGCCAACCGATGGCGAAGTTTTGACGATGGCTCAACCGCTCAACGGGATGACGCCCGACTCGGCTCCGTCAGCAACTCAGCCGCCGATGCCTTCGGAATGGACTCGAACCTACAAGTCGATGTCCGGAAAAACGGGGCGCGTCTTTACGTCGCTGTATGGGACGCCGGAGGATTTGACGAACGACGGATATCGTCGGCTGATGTGTAACGGCATCTTCTGGGCGGTCGGTTTGGAAAACGCCATCACGGCGGATATGAACGTCGCCACCGTTGGTCCCTTTAAACCCAATACCTTTGGCAATCAAACACATGCCCGCGGCATCAAGCCGGAAATGTATGCCGGATTCGAAAGTCCAATTCCCGCGAACAACAACACGAAGCAGCCTGCCGCCAAGGACGGTGGCAAAAAGGACAAGCCGAAGAACAAAACGCCGGACAAAAAGCCAAAAACGCCCGTCTCTGGTTCACGACCAGTCAAAGCCCTCGTCACCGGCAAGCCCGCTCGCTTTGTTCGCATCGAGCTTTCCGGGGACAAACGGATTCTGACTCTGGCTGAAGTGGAAGTGATCAGCGGCAACAAGAACATCGCACCGAATGGAACCGCGAGTCAATCGAGCACCAACGGCAGCGGCACTGCAGACAAGGCGATTGATGGCAACAAATCACCGGACTGGGCCAAGGGAGGTCAGACTCACACCACGAACGCCGGGTCAACGGATCCGTGGTGGGAACTCGATCTCAAGACGTCCGCGAAGATTGAAAAAGTCGGCATCTGGAATCGTGACGGCTTCGAGCAACGGCTGGACGGCTTCACCATCACGCTGTTAGATGCGGATCGAAAGGAAGTTTTCCGCGCCGAGAAGATCGCAGCGCCTGAAGTAATGGTTATTGATGTCGAGAACGACGGCCGGTTGAGCTGGCTCACCTACAGCGGGAAGACGGGAGAGCCGGTCAAAGGTGGCGCGAAGACTGCGACGGACAGCGGCAAGCAGAACGCTCCGACTCCAGCCAGTGAGGCGTCGCTCGCCGAGGTGCCGGCGGGCTATCGCGATCCGCTACCCTTTACGTTTCAGCAGAACGATGTCGTCGCGATTCTGGGGAACGGCTTGCCTGATCGGATGCAGCACGACGGCTGGCTGGAGACGCTGTTGCAGAGCGAACTGCAGGGCAAGCAAGTCCGCTTCCGCAACATGAGCGCCAGTGGCGACCGGCCGGACTCGTTCCCGCGCAGCAGCGGAGCGACGTCGATGACGGAGTACTTGCAGCATGTGAAGGCGGACGTCGTCTTCGCGTTCTTCGGCTACAACGAATCGTTCGACGGCGTTGAGAAAGCCAGCGAGTATCAGCAGAAGCTGGTCGGGTTGGTGAAGAAGACTCGCGGATCGAAGGCCAATGGAAAGTCGTTTCCGCGCATCGTGTTGTTCAGCCCGATCGCTCATGAGAACACGGGCAATCCGAACGTGCCGGATGGCAAGGCTCACAACATCCAACTCGAAGCGTACACGGCGGCAACTGCGGCGGCAGCGAAAGAAGCGGGCGTGGCATTCGTCGATCTGTTTCATCCGTCACGCACGCTGTTCAAGGAAGCTAGCTCGCCGCTGACAATCAACGGCGTGCATCTGACGACCGAGGGGAATCGCCAACTAGCCGAGGTCATCGCCACAGCGTTGCTCGGCAAACCGGCCAGCACATCGTCGGCGATGGTTCCGCTGCGGATGGCGGTGCTCGATAAGGACAATCATTGGAATAACCGCTACCGCGCTCGCGATGGCAACGACGTGTGGGGCGGACGCTCGACCTTGAAGTTCACGAACGACCAAACCAACGCCGCTGTGTTGCAGCATGAGCTGTCGATGCTCGACGTGATGACCATGAATCGAGACGCTCGCGTGTGGGCCGTCGCTGCGGGCAAGGAGATCGCCGTCGATGACAGCAACGTCCCCAAGCCAGTCGAAGTGATCTCCAACGTCGGCGGCGGCAGCAAGAGTTCCAGTGCGGCGAAGGAAGGCCGACTAAACTACGTCAGCGGCGAAGAGGGACTCAAGCACATGGCGGTCGCGGACGGCTTTGAAGTCCGTCTGTTCGCCGATGAAGCTCGGTTTCCGCAGCTTGTGAATCCGGTGCAGATGCAGTTCGACACCAAAGGGCGATTATGGGCCGCCGTCTGGCCAACGTATCCCAAATGGGAACCGCTCAAGGAAATGAACGACGCGCTGATCATCGTTCACGACGACAATCATGACGGCAAAGCGGATCGAATCACCGAGTTCGCTCGCGTGCAAAACCCTCTGGGCTTCGAGTTCTGGAACGGCGGCGTCATCGTGACCTGTGCGCCGGAAATCCTGTTTCTCAAAGACACCGACGGCGACGACGTGGCCGATGTCCGCACCATCCTGCTGCAAGGGCTGGATTCCTCCGACACGCACCACGCCGCCAACAATTTGATCTACGGTCCCGACGGCGCGATCTACTGGCAGAGCGGCGTCTTCATGCAGCACAACCACGAACATCCGTGGGGACCATCGCTGCAATCGGGAGCGTCGGCCATGTATCGCTTCGATCCGCGACGTTTCACGATCTCGCTGCACGCCAACAATTCGCCCAACCCGCACGGCATCGCGTTTGATTATTGGGGCTATCACTACGCGACCGACGGAACCGGCGGCCGAGCGTTCCAAGTCCGGCCCGAAGGCAAAGGCTTCGCCATGCACGAACTCCTGAAGAAGGAAGTTCGCCCCGTGACCGCCAGCGAAGTGGTCAGCAGCACGCACTTCCCGGAATCGATGCAAGGTGACTTCCTGATCTGCAATGTGATCGGCTTCCTCGGCATCAAGCACTACCACCTGGAACGCGATGCGGAGAAGGGAACCGTCTGGGGAGAACCCGCCGGGGCCGAGTTGACCGTCACCACCATCAACGCAGACGGTTCCAAGACGCAGGACAAATCACGCGGGCTGATGATGAGCGGCGATAAAAACTTCCGCCCGTCGGATGCGATCTTCGCTCCGGATGGGTCGCTCTACATCAGTGACTGGCACAACGCCATCATCGGCCACATGCAACACAACGTCCGCGATCCGAATCGCGATCACACGCATGGACGCATCTACCGCATGACGGCCAAGGGCCGACCGCTCCAACAGCCGGTGGCCATCGACGACCAGCCCATCGCGGCCTTGCTGGAAAATCTGAAGTCGCCGGTCGATTCCATTCGACATCGAACGCGCGTCGAACTGAGCGAGCGTGACTCGACCGAAGTCATCACGGAGACCAAGAAGTGGATTAAAACACTTGACCCGAACTCACCGGCCGACGCACATCATCTGCTGGAAGCTCTGTGGGTTCATCAACAGCACAACGTCCGCGACTACCAACTAATGGGCGAACTGCTGAAGTCCCCGGACCCTCATGCACGCATCGCGGCCAACACGGTCAAGCACTTGTGGTTCAACGTCGAAAGCACGATGCGCGGAGGCGTGATCGCCGCCGAAAAGCTGGCCGCGGCGGAGAAGTCAGGCATTCTCAGCGACACTGCCGAGCTGACGACCATTCGCATCAGCACGATCCCCGAACGCATGCTCTACGACGTCACCGAATTGACGGTGAAGCCGGGCAAGAAGGTGAAGCTTACCTTCGCGAACCTCGACTTCATGCCGCACAACATCCTGCTGGTGAAGCCGGGCACGGACAACGACATCGGCCTGAAAGCGATAGCACTCGGAGCTGGTGGTTTCGCGGTGAGCTACGTGCCGGAGAGTGCCGATATCCTCTGGTCCAGCAAGTTGGTCGATTACGGCAAAGAACAGGTCATCGACTTCACCGCTCCGCAGGAAGAAGGAGCCTATCCCTACATCTGCTCGTTCCCCGGTCATCATCTGCTGATGCGAGGCACGCTGTATGTGACGAACGATCTCAAAGCATTCCTCGTCAAGAACCCCAAGCCGGTCGTCAAGCTGACCGAGTGGAAACTCAGCGACCTGCAAGACGACCTCAAGCGCGTCGGTCAGCACCGCAACTTTCTCAAAGGCCAACAGCTCTTCACCAAACTGGCCTGCGCCCAATGCCACAAGATCACGGGCGCTGATCCCGCTCCCTCGGCCCTGCATGACCATGCTCATGCGGGCCATTCACATGGACCCAGTCTCACAGTCGGCCCGGACCTGGCCGATGTCGTCAAGAAGCACAAGGGGGACGCGAAGGTGCTGTTGCAGGAGATTCTCGAACCGTCCCGCAATGTTGAAGAAAAGTATCGCAAGTTCATCTTCGAGCTGGAGTCCGGCAAGTTGGTCACCGGCAATATCGTCTCCGAAGACAAACAGACCGTGACCGTCCAGACTGGCCCGACGGCGGATCAGCAGCAGAAGCTCACAAAGCAAGAGATCGAATCGCGACGCCCGTCTCCGATCTCTATCATGCCCGCAGCGATCCTCAACCCCTTGGACAAGGAACAGATCCTGGACCTGCTCGCGTACCTGGTCGCGTCGGGGAAAGCGGATCACCCGGCGTTCCAACAACAGAAGAAGTAACTCCAAAGATTCGCATGACGCGATGAGCAATCCAGACAACACCAACCACTTCGTGCTCTACACCGCGCCGGATGGAGCGGTGACGGTCGAGGTGTTTTGCAAAGACGAAACGGTCTGGCTGGCGCATCGAACCCGACCGTTGGGGCGAGCACAATCGCAGCAACGAGTGCCTCGTGTATCTCCATCGCTATGGCAATCATGCCAAAGCGATGCTGCCGACATTGCGAAAACTCCGCACCTACCTCGCCACCATCGAATCGAGCACCGCAATGCAGACGCTGGTTGGCCTCGGTGACTTTAAAGTCAAGACGCAATATCGTGGATATGGGCTGCGGAACAATTCTGCGTGGTTTCTAGTTCGATGTGAATCCGTGGGAGCAGGCTGCCAAGTCCAAATGCAGTCCAAAGGGTGATAACTGAATGAAAACGATTGTTTCTCTCCTGATCCTCGCTGGGCTGTTGCTTATGACCGAGGCGACTGTCTGCGGGCAGGATGCTGCCGGCGATGTGACCGTTCCGAAGGATGTGGGCGCGGTGCTCAACAAGTTCTGCACCGAATGTCATGGCGAGCAGACGCGCGAGGGCGAAGTTCGATTCGATGCGCTCGCTTCAATCGAGAAGACCGCGCGGGTCGAACTCATGGGGAAGGCGCAGGAGCAGATTACTTTTGGAAGCATGCCGCCGAAAGAGGCCAATCAGCCGAGTGCTGAGCAGCGGCAACTGGTCATTGATTGGTTGGCGAGTGAACTACGCAAGAACAACGCACCGACGCTCGAAGACAAGCTGCGGTTGCCGAGCTATGGCAATCGGGTCGATCACGCGAAGCTCTTCAGCGGCGAGGTCAAAGCGAAGCCGTTCACGCCGGCGCGGCGTTGGCTCGTCAGTCCGCAGATCTTCACCGAGCGAGTGTTCGATGTGCTCAAGCTCGATGAACGCGAGAGGGCCGGCAAGCGGCCCGCGGGGATGTATGGCGTTACGAATCCGTTCACGCTGCCGGAACGATCGGGGGTGCGCGACTATGACCTCACGGCAGTCGATGGCGGGCACTTTCTCGTGATGCAGACGAACGCCAGTTGGATTGCCGATCGGATCATTGCGACGATTCGCATCAAGCTCGGCGAGCCAGTCGAAAAGGTGCTTGAGAACCGCGCGGATCGTTGGTATCCGCTGCGGGGGTCGATGGGCGGGAAGGCGGGCGAAAAGTCCTGGGCGTTCGATGCGTTTGAAGTTCTGATGCAGAAGACATCGCCGCCGACCGAGGATGAATTATCCGCAGCGATTCAGTTGCAGTTCGCGAACGCTTTGCAGCGACCGGCCAATGAAACGGAATTACGGAGCTATCTCGGCCTGATGCGTGCGGTGATCGAAGTCGGCGGCAACACCGAGGGGCTGCGGAAAATGCTCGTCGCCGTGCTGCTTGAATCCGAGTTCGTCTATCGGCTTGAGTTCGGGGCCGGTGAGCCGGACGATTTTGGTCGCCGCAGGCTCTCACCGCGCGAAGCGAGTTATGCCATCGCGTATGCACTCGGGGATAAAGGCCCGGATGCGACGCTCGTCAAGTCGGCTGAGGAAGGACGGCTCCATTCAAAGGACGACTACGAACGCGAAGTGAAACGACTGCTGGCCGACATGACTTCGTTCAAAGGGCCCGTCGATCCGGCGTATCGCAACGAACACAACGACGCGTACATCTCAACGCCGCATCCGAAGCTCGTGCGGTTCTTCCGCGAGTTCTTTGGCTACCCACTTTCGCTGCGAGTCTTCAAAGACATCGAACGCAGCGACGGGCTCTATCGAGTCCCTGATCGCGGCACGAACGGGACACCGGGGTATCTGAATGTCGAAGCGGATCGCGTCGTCGCGCGGATCGTCGAAGCCGATCGCGACGTGTTTGTGTCGCTGCTCACGACCGATCAATTCTTCGTCTATCACAACCTGGATAACGAGAAGGGCGAGAAGCTGATCGAGGGTTGGCGGAAAGTCTACGAGACGTTGAAAGACACGAATTGGAAAGCGGATCCGGAGCAAGTCGCGAAGGATCACGCGGCTTTGCTGCAGCAGTACGTGGCCCCGGGTGCGATGAAGGGCAAAGGACGCGGCGTGCATGAGACCGATCTGTCGCGAATCATGACGTTGTTCGAAGCGACGTTCGGTCGAGGCGGTCGTCCCTTTACGACAGTTCCGTGGGCTCACGGCAATCGGTTTTGGCATTCACCGTTCTACAACCTGCCGCGCACGCCGCGCGAAGGGGAATACGATCGCGATGCGGCCTTCGATTATCACCCGGTGCAGCCGTTTGCCGTGCCGCATCGTAAAGGCATCCTCACGCATCCTGCCTGGCTGATCGCGCACTCGCAGAACTCAGCGACCGACCCGATTCGACGCGGCAAATGGATTCGCGAAAAGCTACTCGCCGGCAGCGTACCCGATGTGCCGATCACCGTTGATGCGCAGATCCCCGAGCATGCCGACAAGACGCTGCGCGAGCGACTCGCCGCAGCGACCAGCAAGCAGGAATGTTGGAAGTGTCATCAGCATATGAACCCGCTCGGACTGGCCTTCGAGATGTATGACGACTTCGGTCGCTATCGCACCGCCGAGTCGCTCGAACATCCGGACAACGTACTCACCAAAGCGAAGGTGAAGTACGGAGCGGACACTTACAAAACGGCTCCGCTGATCTCAACTGGTCGCCTTGACGGGACTGGCGACACGACGCTCGACGGCGACGTGACCGACGCGCTCGACATGATCGACCGGCTCGCGAAATCGGACCGCGTGAGGCAATCCATCATCCGGCACGCCTTTCGTTTCTTCCTAGGTCGCAACGAATTGCTGAGCGACTCGCAAGCGCTGATCGACGCCGACCGAGCCTACCTCAGCAGCGGCGGCAGCTTTCAAGCTGTCGTCGTGTCGCTACTGAGCTCGGAGTCGATGATGTATCGAAAATGACATCGCTGTAGGATGGCCGCCCTCGGCCGTCCTGCGATCAGTAAATACAGACGGCCGAGGGCGGCCATCCGATAGGAACCTTTCTCATGCTCACTCGCCGTGCCTTACTTCAAGCGACTGCCGCAACATCGAGCGGCCTTATGTTCGCTCCGTGGTTGCAGACCGTACTCGGTGCTCCGACGACCGGTTCTGCGCCGCGACGCTTAATCTTCGTGCACAAGGGCAACGGGCTCTTTCCGCAGGTGATGGTTCCGCCGTCGCTCGACAACGCAGACAAAGAAAAGGAGCAGCGCAAGCAAGCGTTCTCGGTCGATTTGCAGCAGCACGAGCTGCCCGAGTGGATGAGTCCCGTCGCTGAGCACAAGAGTCAGATGACGATCCTCCAAGGTCTCTCCGGCAAAATGTGTACGACGGGGCATCACACCTGGCAGTCGTCGCTCGGCGTCTACAAGGCCAATGAAGCGTTGACTTCGATCAAGTGGGCGACAGTCGATTTCGAGTTCGCTCGCATGTTCCCATCGCCGCTCGAGCACATCGAACTGGCCTGCTTCCCGAGCGATGGTGGTAACGCGCGCGGCAACATCAACGGCATCGAAAAAGGTTTCTCTGCTCGCGGACCTCAGCAGCCCAACTATGCCTTCGGTTCGCCCAAGATCGCGCTGCAAGAACTCTTCAAATCGGTCTCAAGTAATCAAAGCGACCGCGTTCAATACGAACTCGAGCGTCGCGTGTTGGAGTTCACGGCGGGGAGTCAGACGGGGCTTGCGGCGCAGGTCTCTGGCAGCGAACGCGCGAAGGTTGCGAACTATGCCGAGTCCATCGACGCGATTCGCGCTCGCAACAAGAAACTCGAAGAGATGTCCGATGTGATTCGTCGCAACCTGCCGCAGCTCGATGCGAAGTATCTGACCGATGATCTCAGCACGACCGATCGTCAGTGGGGACACACCGAGATCCTTTTGGCGACGTTGATCTCGGGCATGACGAACGTCGTCACGTTCACGGTTGATGAGCTCGGTACGCACTACACCGGGCTGAAGGGGATCGAGAACGAACGAGTCAACCTGCACGACGTCGGGCACGGCAAGGGCTTTGGTTCGCTCAATGCCGACGACATCCGCCGAACGGTTCGCACGCAGCACATGGCGTTGATCAACAAGATCATTACGCGATTGAAAGAAGTGCCCGAAGCGGACGGCAACATGTTCGACAACACGATGCTGTTCTACTTCCCCGACAACGGCGAGACGCATCACAGCACCGGCATCGAATGGCCATTCGTCGTCTTCTCGGGCCGCAATGCCAAGCTCGACATCGCCGGCCGCTACATCCGCCTGCCGTACTACGGAGAGGAAGGCCACAAGACGCTCGGCAACTGGTACACAACGCTGCTGAATGCCTACGGCAACCCAATCGAGCACTACGGCGAATTGGATGTGGCACTCGAAAAGATGAAACGCAACCAAAAGGGACCGATCAAGCAGTTCATGTAGCACAGGTTCCAAGTCGCGTCTGAATCAGGGAACAAGGGCGCGACGAAAGGAATCACTCATGCCCGAACGAATCCGTCAGGTCATCGTGTGGCTGTGCGAGAATCCTGAATGTGAGCCGCAATGCGCTTGCCGCAGATTCAACTTTCGTTCGATACCGGCGGCGAGCGCCTTGCCGCTCAGTGACAAAGGATGACATCCATGATTCGACATTGTTCGATCGCCCTCTTGGCGATGTTTGCGTTGACGACCTCGAGTCCCGCGGCGGAGGCGTTGCCGAATATCGTGATCTTCCTTGCTGACGATCTCGGTTATGGCGATCTGGGTTCTTACGGGCATCCGATCATGCAGACGCCGAACCTCGATGCGTTTGCGAAGCAGGGGACGCGATTGACTCAGTGTTATGCGGCGTGCGCGGTGTGCAGTCCGTCGCGGTCGGCAATCCTCACGGGGCGGACGCCGTATCGGAACGGGGTCTTCACCTGGATTCCCGAAGGTCGCGAGGTTCATCTGCGGACCAGCGAGATCGCGCTGCCAAAGCTGCTCAAGGAGCGGGGTTATACGACGTGTCATGTCGGCAAGTGGCATCTCAACGGACACTTCAACAAACCAACTCAGCCGCAGCCGAACGATCACGGCTACGACTGGTGGCTGGCGACGCAGAACAACGCGGCTCCCAGCCATGAGAACCCCAACAACTTCGTCCGTAATGGCCAGCCGGTCGGCAAGCTCGAAGGCTATTCCGCGCCGCTGATCGTCGATGAGGCCACCGCCTGGCTGAAGCAGCATCGCGACAAGTCGAAGCCGTTCTTGTTGTCCGTGTGGACTCACGAGCCGCACTACCCGATCAAGGCTGCTCCCGAGTTCAAAGCCAAATACCCCGACCTGACCGACGACGTGCAGCGCGAGCATCACGCTAACGTCACGCAGCTCGATCATGCGTTCGGGAAACTGATGCGGACGCTCGACGAGTTGAAACTCGCGGACAACACGGTGGTCTTCTTCACCTCGGACAACGGCCCCGAGGGAGACGGCATCAAGTCACCCGGCCGCGGTTCGACCGGCGGCCTGCGCGGTCGCAAGCGAGCCGTGTACGAAGGAGGCATCCGCGTCCCGGGCATCGTCCGCTGGCCGGGCAAGACTCGGCCCGGAACGACAAGCGACGTGCCGGTCA
The DNA here is from genome assembly GCA_016872645.1 of Planctomycetota bacterium. GTDB lineage: Bacteria > Planctomycetota > Planctomycetia > Planctomycetales > Planctomycetaceae > SXKJ01. Next base: position 19,657 of record VGZH01000067.1, read on the forward strand.
TCGGCTCGGACATTTTTGTCACGGCCGTCGGGATCGCCGGAGCGAAGTTGCCGACCGACCGAATCTTGGACGGCGGCAATCTTCTGGCCGCGCTCGAAGGCCGAGCGGTCGAACGTGCTCGACCGCTTTACTGGCGCTGCGTCATCGCACCGGGTCCGCTGAAGACCGCCATGCGAATCGGCGACTGGAAAATTCTCGCCGACGAACCGCTCACGCAGTTTGAGTTGTATAACCTCAAAGCCGATCCGCAGGAGAAGACCGATCTCAGCGAGACTCAGTCCACGAAGTTGGCAGAGATGAAATCCGCCCTCGCCCAACTCAACACCGAGATCGAAACTGAAGGACCAGACTGGTGGAAAACCTACGAACTAGGTGGGAAGAAGGCCAACCAGAAGAAATCGAAGAAGACTGAATGACGCAACAATTTCAGTTGGCCCGTGTTTAACTGGCTGAACCCAATCCACTTCTTCACCACGTAATCGAGGATCTCTTCGATGCAATCGCTGCTCCGTCTGTCTCTTTTATCTCTTCCCCTCTTCGCCGCGCCGCTGTTCGCTCAGTCATCCTATCCACCAACGTTCAAGGACGCCCGCGTTGAGACTTACCGCAAGATCGACTCCACGGAGTTGAAGCTGTGGATCTTTGGGGAGTCGGATCCCAAGACGCCAAAACCGGCGATTGTGTTCTTCTTCGGAGGCGGTTGGAATTCGGGATCACCGGCCCAGTTCGAGAATCAGGCCCGGCACTTCGCCAAGCGTGGCATGATCGCCATCACCGCCGACTATCGCGTGAAGTCCCGGCATGGCGTTCAGGTGTTGGATTGCGTGAAGGACGCCAAGGCGGCCATCGCCTGGGTCCGGGAAAATGCTTCGCGTCTGGGCATTGATCCGAACAAGATCGCCGCATCCGGCGGTTCCGCTGGCGGCCACCTCGCTGCCTGCACCGGTACGGTTAAAGGCTTCGGCAACGACGAACGTCCGAACGCCCTGATCCTCTTTAATCCCGCTTGCACGCTCGCTCCAATCGAAGGCTGGGAACCCCGAGGTGCCGGGGCGGGGCTTAATGCGGAACGAATCGGCGCGAAGCCGCAAGCGGTATCGCCAACGCATCACATCGGTCCGCACACCCCGCCGACCCTGATTCTCCACGGCAAGGCGGACACCACGGTTCCGTATGCTTCCGTCGTCGCGTTCGAAAACGAGATGAAGAAGGCCGAACGCCCGTGTAAGCTGGTCGGCTACGAAGGCGCAGGCCACGGCTTCTTCAATCGCGGCGAGGATTTCACCAAGACACTCGACGAAGCCGATCGTTTTCTGGTCGATCTCGGATGGCTGGAAAAAAGACTGAAAGCGCCATGAGCCCGCGTCATTTCACCACGAACCCTGTTCTTTGCGGCGTTTTTTGAGAGCACCGCGGACGATGATTCCGAATCCCACCCTTTCAAGCAGTGAACCACATGAGACCTCTGCTCATCACCATCCTGCTTGTCTTTGCGTTTGCTCACGCCGTCGATGCCGCCGAAACCAAGCCCAACATTGTCTTCGTCCTCTTTGACGACCTGGGGTGGGGACAGCCGCAGAGCTACAACCCGAATTCCGCGCTGCGCACACCGAACCTCGACAAGCTCGCTGCGCAGGGGATGCGCTTTACGGATGCGCACTCGGCTTCCGCTGTTTGCACGCCGACTCGTTATGGCGTGCTTACAGGTCGCTATCCGTCGCGCATCGGGCAGTTCGGCGTGCTGACGACATTCTCGAAGCCGATCATTCCACCGGGCCGCGCCACCGTGGCCTCATTGCTTAAGTCGCAGGGCTACAGCACGGCGTGCATCGGCAAGTGGCACCTCGGCATGGATTGGGTGGACGGCAAGCCGGGCAGTGAAAAAGAAGTGCCTCTCGGTGCAAGGATGACTGGCGGGCCGAACGCACTGGGCTTTGATTTCTTCTGTGGCTTCACTCACGCGCGGAACATCGACACCATCATCGAGCAGGATCGTGTCGTCGCGCATGTGAAGCCGGTGGAGAATCAGCCGCTCATGGCAAAGAAGGCGGTCGAGTGGCTCGATCAACGAAAGCCCGGTGAGCCGTTCTTTCTCTACGTTCCGCTGGGCATCCCGCATCAGCCGATCGTGCCGTCCGACGAGTTCATGGGAAAGAGCGGCGCGAAGGATGTCGTGAAGAACAACCCGAATTATGGCGACTGGCTTTACGAGGGCGATGCCTACCTCGGCAAAATCCTGGAGACCCTGGAGCGCAATCATCTGGCCGAGAACACGCTCGTCATCGTCACCAGCGACAACGGTGCCGAGCATCGCGCCTACACGCCGCTGCGCGAGTCCAAGCGTAGCATTTACGAAGGGGGTCATCGTGTGCCATTCGTCGCGCGCTGGCCCGGCAAAGTGCAACCCGGTTTTGTGAATGAGCACACTGTCTGTCTCAACGACCTCATGGCCACCGCCGCCGAAATCACCGGCGCGAAGATTCCCGACAACGCGGGCGAGGACAGCGTGAGCTTGCTCCCGGAGTTGCTCGGCACGTCCAAGCTGGGCACTCGCGAAGCCACCGTGCACCAGTCGGCGACTGGCGACCTGGCGATTCGCCAAGGTCCGTGGAAGCTGATTTTCGCGAAGGACGGCAGCCGCGAACTCTACAACCTGCAAATGGATTTAAGCGAAACCAAAGACGTGCTCGCGGCAAACGCCGAAGTCGCCACTAAGCTCACTGCACTAATGCAACATTACATCGCCAACGGACGCAGCACGCCCGGCGTCGCGCAAGAGAATGATTTCGATCTCTCGATCACCGACGAAGCCACGGGCAAGCGGAAGAAGAAGAAGAAGATGGATACTGTTCGCTGAAGCCGACAAACCAACAAACGACGATCGAACGGGTATCCGCTATGAAGCCTAGGAATCACATCCGGTACGCATCCTTGGCCGTCGTGTTCATCTTTGGCGCACAAGCCTTCGCTGCGCCAGAAGGAAAAGGCCCCCACATTCTCGTCATCCTCGCCGACGACCTCGGTTACGGCGACGTGCAATGCAATAATCCGGAACGCGGAAAAATTTCCACGCCGAATATCGATCGGCTTGCGACGCAGGGGATGCGTTTCACGGACGGGCACTCATCGTCGGGCGTCTGCTCGCCGTCGCGCTACTCGCTGCTCACGGGGCGGTTTCATTGGCGCACGAAGCTGCAAAGCGGGATCGTCGGTGTGTTTGGCGAACCGCTCATCGCGCCCGACCGCATGACCCTCGGCACGCTCGCGAAGCAGCACGGCTATCGCACGGCGGCCATCGGCAAATGGCACCTCGGTTGGAACTGGTCACTGGCGAAGGAACAACGCGAGCTGTTGCAGGTTGCGAAGCAGGCCGGCCAGGACGATGAAGCCGGAGCCCAACGAGCGACTGCAGTCGCGACGGCGAAGCAGCAGCAGTTCTGGCGAGAGTTTTTCTCGAAGCCCATCGCGGGGGGACCGACGACTCGCGGATTCGACACCTATTTCGGAACCGACGTGCCCAACTGGCCACCATATTGTTTCATCGAGAATGACCGGACGTCCGGCATCCCGACGGAGTTTCTGCCAACCAGACTCGTCGGTAATAACCAGGCCAGCCAACAAGGCCCGGCGCTGCGGGACTGGAAGTTGGAGCACATTCTTCCCGCACTCGGCGAACGCGCTGCGCAATTCATTAACGAAAACGCCAAGAACGACGCCCCTTTTTTCCTCTATTTGCCGCTCACCTCGCCACACACGCCGCTGGCCGTGAACGCGGAGTGGAAAGACAAGAGCCGCTTAAATCTCTTCGCCGATTTTGTCATGGAGACGGACGCCGTCATCGGCCGTGTGCTCGATGCGCTCGAGAAAAGCGGCGCAGCGGACAACACACTGGTCCTCTTTACTTCCGACAACGGATGCGCGCCCTACATCGGCGTGAAAGAACTCGAACAGATGGGGCATTATCCGAGCGGTCCGCTGCGTGGCTACAAAGCCGACGCATGGGAAGGCGGGCATCGCGTGCCGTTCATCGCCCGCTGGCCCGGCGTAGTGAAGCCGGGCAGCTTGTGCGGCCAGCTCGTGTGCCAGGCCGATTTCCTCCGCACCTTCGCCGACATCCTGGGCGCGAAGCTGCCGGACAATGCCGGCGAAGACAGCTTCAGCCTCCTCCCGCTGCTCAAAGGGGACGACAAGCCGATCCGTGAAAACGCCGTCAGCGCTTCGGCTCAGGGCCTCCCCGCCGTGCGCAGCGGCACATGGAAGTACATCCCCGGTCCCGGCTCGGGAGGCTGGGGCCAAGGGGGCGACCAGTCGCAGCCCGTGCAGCTTTACAATCTCGCGGACGATCCTGGTGAATCGAAAAATCTCGCCGCCGCGCTGCCAGAGAAAGTTGCCGCGATGAAGACGTTGCACGAGAAGCTCATCACCGACGGCCGCAGTACGCCGGGTGCGCCACAGAAGAACGATGTCGCCGTGAAGCGATACCCTGACGAGTCGGCCACCAACGCGAAGAAGAAAGCCAAAACCCCCAGATGATTTTCACCATGAAACAACGGCAATTCATTGGGACGGCCTGCCTGTTCTTCTTCGTCACAGCTTTGGCGGCCAGCAGCGCGCTGGCGGCAGATTCGCCGAAGCCGATGAACCTGCTTATCATCACGGCCGACGACATGAACGCGGACTCTGGAGGATGGAATGGCAACAGGCTCGGAGCGACGCCGAGTCTCGATACGTTCGCGAAGACCGCGCATCGCTTCGTCAACAGTCATGTCACCGTGCCGATTTGCCAGCCGGGACGGTCGGCGCTGATGACGGGTCGCGTCCCGCATCGCAACGGCGCGTTGGGGTTCAATCCCATCCGGCGCGATGTCCCAACGCTCGTCGAGGTACTTCGAGACAGAGGTTACTTCACCGGGGTGATCGCCAAGGGGGTCCACATGGCTCCCGCCGACAAGTTCCCGTGGGAAGCAGTCGGCGAGCAGGCTCTCGGCAAACAACCGACGAAGTTCGCCGATAAGTTCCGCGAGATGCTCGCCAGCGCCGCGAGCGAACGAAAACCGTTCTTCATCAACGCCAACATCTGCGATCCGCACCGGCCCTTCATTCAGGGCACGGGTAAGAAGGCCAAGGGGGACGAGCCGCTCGACGGCGCGAGAATCTTCAAGTCGGATGAAGTGACGGTCCCGGCTTTCCTCGAAGATATCCCGCGCGTCCGCGAAGAAGTCGCCCAGTATTACTCCAACGTGAGCCGGTTCGATATCGCGTTCGGGCTCGTGATGAAAGAACTGGCGGCGGCGGGGCGCGATGCGGACACGATCGTCGTCTTTATGTCGGATCACGGAATGTCGTTTCCGTTCTCGAAAGCGACCGTGTACCGCAACGGCACTTGGTCACCCTTGCTGATTCGCATTCCTGGCATGAACGAGTCGCAGACGCGGAGCGAATTTGTCAGCAGCGTCGATGTGATGCCGTCGCTCTTGGAGTTGCTGGCGATCACACCGCCGGTGGGAATGGATGGCCGCTCGTGGGTGCCGCTGCTCAAAGGTGAGACGCAACCCGATCGCGATTTTGTCATCACGCATGTCAACACGGTCAGCAGCGGGAAGTCGTTCGCTCAGCGCTGCATTCGCACGAAGGATCGCGCACTCATGTTTCACGCGTGGGTCGGCGGCCCGACTCCGTTCCGCGTCGAAGCGATGAGCGGCCTGAGCTTTGCCGCGATGAACTCGTCAACGGACTCGCTCATTCAGTCGCGTGTGAAGCAACTCGTCGAAGGCGAGTCGCTGATGCTCTTCGACATCGCAGACGACCCGAACGAGCGGAAGAACCTCGTCAACGACCCGAAGTACGCGAGCGATCTGGCGTCGTTGGGCCAGAAGCTGCTCGCACACATGAAACGGACCGACGACCCACAGACAGCCGCTTTTGAAGCGGCGATCGTCAGGAAGTGAGTGCAGAAAGCACTGGCAGAAGAATGAAGGCTGAACAATCGGGCGGGAATGCTGGTAAGCTTCGGTTGTGCGAAAAACAGAAAATGATAAGTTGGTACACAACGCTGCTGAATGCCTGCGGCAACCCATTCGAACACTACGGCGAATTGGATGTGGCCCTCGAAAAGACGAAACGCAACCAAAAGGGACTGATCAAGCAGTTCGTGTAGCACAGGTTCCAAGTCGCGATTGGATGTGAAAAGAAGATCGTGACGAGCTGACTGTGATCTTCGTCGCGCCAGCAGGCTTCCGTAATGAAACTAGTTCTCGCAGTTCTCACCATCGGCTTGTTTGTACCGTTGTCGGTACTCAACGCCTCGCCGCCCAACATCGTGCTGATCCTTGCCGACGATCTCGGTTACGGGGATGTCGGCTGCTACAACAACCAGGCAAAAGTCGCGACGCCGAATCTCGACCGGCTTGCGCGCGAGGGGATGCGATTCACCGACGCGCACAGTCCCTGCACAGTCTGCACGCCGACACGCTACAGCCTGATGACGGGACAGATGGCGTTTCGGGTGCCGAATGGAGGGACTGTTTTCACGGGAGTTGGCGGGCCGTCGCTCATTGCTCCAGGGCGGCTCACGTTACCCGCCATGCTTCTTGACAACGGCTATGCGACGGCGTGCGTCGGCAAGTGGCACGTGGGGATGACGTTCTATGACAAGGATGGACAGCCGGTGCGCGGCAACGGCGTCGAGGCGGTGCGTCGCGTCGATTTCTCGCGACGGATTGACGGCGGGCCGGTCGATCATGGCTTTCAATCGTTCTTCGGCACGGCTTGCTGTCCGACGACCGATTGGTTGTATGCCTTCATCGAGAACGATCGAGTGCCAGTGCCGCCAACGGACCTCGTTGACAAGTCGAAGCTGCCGAAGCATCCGTATGCGAATGATTGCCGTCCCGGACTCATCGCGACGAACTTTCCGATGGAGGAGGTGGATCTCGTCTTCCTCAAGAAGAGCCGCGATTTCCTGGAGCAGCACATTCGACAGTCGCCGAGCAAACCGTTCTTCCTGTTTCACTCCACGCAGGCCGTGCATCTGCCATCGTTCGCCGCGCCGCAGTTTCAAGGGAAGACGAAGGCCGGCCCGCACGGCGACTTCATCCATCAACTTGACCATGTGGTCGGCGAACTGCTCGAGACACTGGAGCATCTCCGTGTGGCCGACAACACGCTCATCGTCTTCACCAGCGACAATGGCCCGGAGACGACCAGCGTCATCCACATGCGAGCCGACTTTGACCACGACGGTGCCCGGCCATGGCGCGGAGTGAAACGCGATAGCTGGGAGGGTGGCCATCGCGTGCCGTTTCTCGTCCGCTGGCCCGGCAAGGTGAAGGCGGGCACGACCAGCTCGCAGCTCACGAGTCTTACCGATGTGATGGCAACCGTCGCGGCGATCATCGGCGCGAAGCTGCCAGAGAATGCCGCAGAGGACAGCGTCAACATGCTCCCCGCGCTGCTCGACGAAGCGCACGCGCCGATCCGCCCCTATCTCTTGCAACAAGCCTTCGGCGGCTCACGCACGCTTTCGATTCGTCGCGGCGATTGGAAATTCCTCGACCACACCGGCTCCGGCGGCAACCGCTACGAGAACGATCCCGGCCTCAAACCGTTCCACCTGCCCGACACGACTCCCGACGCGCCCGGCCAGCTCTACAATCTCGCCACCGATTCGGGCGAGACGAAGAACCTCGCCTTCGAGCGTCCTGAAATCGTGACGGAACTGAAAGCACTTCTCGAACAATCCAAAGCCACCGGCCGCAGCCGGCCGAGCCAACACTAAACCAGAAACATGACCATGAGACGAATGCCGAGACCGATCTGCTCACTCCTCGTGCTTTTTACTGCGACGATTCCGGCTGTGTCGGAAGCCAAGCCGCTGCGAGTCTTCATTCTCGCCGGCCAGTCCAACATGGAGGGGCACGCGAAAGTCGAGACCTTTGATTACATCGGCGATGATCCCTCGACCGCTCCGTTGTTGAAGCAGATGCGCGGCGCGGATGGCAAACCGACCGTGTGCGAAGGTGTGTGGATCTCGTACCTCACCGGATCGAGAGCTGAGAACGGCGAAGGGCACGGCAAGCTGACGGCCGGTTATGGCTCGCGGCGGAACCCCAAGGAAGACGGTGGCAAGATCGGTCCCGAGTTCACGTTCGGTCTCACGATGGACGCCGCGTTCGACGAACCGGTGCTCATCATCAAGACCGCCTGGGGCGGCAAGAGCTTGCATACCGATTTTCGCTCACCCAGCGCCGGGCCCTATGTCTTCAACGAGACGCAGCTTGCGAATTTCAGAAGGCAGGGCAGGGACATCGACGCTGTCTCCGTCACGAAAGAGAACGAGACCGGCTGTTACTACCGACTCATGCTTGAGCATGTGCGGCATGTGCTGAGCGACATCAAACGTGTGTGCCCGGCCTATGACGAGCAGCAGGGCTTTGAGATTTCAGGCTTCGTCTGGCTGCAAGGCTGGAACGACCTCGTCGACTCCGGCGTGTACCCCAATCGTCACAAGCCCGGCGGCTACGACGCTTACAGCACGGTGATGGCTCACTTGATCCGCGACGTGAGGCGCGACCTGAATGCGCCGCGCATGCCGTTCGTGATCGGCGTGCTGGGGGTCGGCGGTGCGAAACCGAACGAGCAGACCATCGAGTTCCGCAAGGCGATGGACGCGCCGGCATCGCTGCCGGAATTCAAAGGCAACGTGCTCGCCGTCGAGACCGCGCCGTTCTGGTCCGAGGAACTCGCAGCCATCGCGAACAAGCACGACAAGGTGCGTCAGATGAGCACTTACCTCAATTCAAAACACAAAGATCACGCCAACGCCGATGGCAAGATGACCGACCAACAAAAGCGCGAATACGTCAAGGACTTCGAGGCGAAACTCATCTCGCCTGAAGAAGCGGCGACCTGGAAGCGCGGAGCCTCGAATGCCGGCTATCACTACCTCGGTTGCGCGAAGACCTTCGCCCTCATGGGCTGCGCGTTCGCCGACGCCACGCTTACAATGCTGAAGGATCAAGGTCGCCGATGAAGACTTCCGGACGGCACGAAAGGCCGACGTCCTCGGAAAATCGCTCAACTCCCGCCGACCGTGGCGACAACATTCTGAGGCTCACCATGAAGAATCTGATTGTGCTGGCGTGCTTGATTCCGGCGGTCTGTTCGGCGGAGGAGAATTCGCCGAGGCCGTTCAACGTGCTGTTCATCGCCGTCGATGATCTGCGGCCGGAGTTGGGTTGCTACGGCAACCGGATCGTCAAGACGCCCAATATCGACCGGCTCGCCGCGCGCGGCATGGTCTTCGATCGAGCTTATTGCCAGCAGGCCGTTTGCAGTCCCTCACGCACGGCGATTATGACCGGCTTGCGGCCTGACGTGACGAAAGTCTGGGATCTGGAAACGCATTTCCGAGCTGCTCGACCAAATTGCGTCACGCTGCCGCAGCACTTCAAGGCGAACGGCTACTACTGCTCGGCGCTCGGCAAGGTTTATCACAATGGCTTTGAAGATGGTCGCTCGTGGAACGAGCCGCACTGGTATCCCACGGGCCGAGCGGTCGATACCGATCCCGTCGATTGGACGAAGCAGATCATCACCAGGCACAACATCAACGTCGAGGAATTCGCGAACCCACTGCAGGATGGCCCGAAGGATGCGAAGGGGCGCACGAAGAAAGGTCCGGCCTTCGAGATCAGCCCCAAGAACGACGACGACTTGCCCGACGGAGCGACCGCCGCTGAAGCTGTGAAACGCATTCACCGGCTCAAGTCACAGTCGCGGCCATTCTTTCTGGCGGTCGGATTCTTGAAGCCGCATCTGCCGTTCGTCGCACCGAAGAAATACTGGGATCTCTACGATCCTGACCACATTCCCGTACCCACGATTGATCACCTTCCGACCGGCACGCCCGAGTTCGCCGGTCACACCAACGGCGAACTGCACAACTACCCCGGCGTACCGAAGGGAAATCCGATCCCCGCCGACTTCGCTCGCACGTTGCGTCACGGCTATTACGCCTGCATCAGTTACACGGATGCTCAAGTCGGTCGGTTGCTGGATGCGTTGGAGCAAGCCAGGGTGCTCGACAACACGATCATCGTGTTGTGGGGCGATCATGGTTGGCAGCTTGGTGACCACGGCTTGTGGCACAAGCACACCAACTTTGAAATTGCCACGCGAGCACCGCTGCTCATCAGCGTGCCGAAGTTGAAGACCGCCGGGAAGAAATGTGCGGCGCCGGTCGAGTTCGTTGATGTCTATCCAACGCTCGCGGATCTCTGCGGACTGCCGCAGCCAGGCGGTCTCGCGGGGCTGAGCCTCAAGCCGTACCTCAACGACCCTGCGGCTCCCATGCAGAAGGTGGCGATCAGCCAGTACCCACGCAGCGCCGGGGCTGGTACGGGACAAGTCATGGGTTACAGCATTCGTAACGAACGCTGGCGCGCGACGTTCTGGCGTGAACGCACCGGTTCGAAGATCGTGGCGACGGAACTCTACGACGAGCAGCACGATCCCGCCGAAACGGTGAGTCTCGCCAACAAACCCGAGCACCAAGAATTACTTGTCAATCTCGCGAAGCACCTTCCGCCCGTTGGTTCCGCCGCTCCGGCGTCGAAGCCCGCGCTTCAGCCCAAGGCGACATCCTCAACATCGCCCTCCGACGAAACGCGCACGGATCGCTTCAGCCGTCTCTATCCCGGTAAGGAACAGCTTACCGTCGCCGAATACGTGACCGCGCAGGGGAAAGACATCGCCGCCGCCAAACAGCGATTCGCCAGGATGGACCAGAACAACGACGGCATCCTCACCCGGGCCGAATTCATCGGCGAGAGCAATTCAAAGGAAAAATGATCATGGTTAAGAGAACATTTGCGATTCTCGCGGCCCTGCTGCTGGCAGCATTGTCCGTGCGTGATGTTGCGGCCGCGCCTCCGAGTCCCAGGCCGAACATCGTCTTCATCATGGCCGACGATCTCGGTTACACGGATGTTGGTTGTTTCGGCAGCAAGTATTACGAGACACCAAATCTCGACCGGCTGGCGGCGCAGGGGATGAAGCTCCTGAGCCATCATCATTGCCAGAACTGTACGCCGACTCGAGCCGCGTTGATGAGCGGGCAATACGGTGCACGCACCGGGGTCTATACTGTCGGTGGTACGGATCGCTTCGATTGGAGCAAACGCCCGCTGCGCCCCGTGGAGAACGTCACGAATCTGCCGCTTGATCGCGACATCATCGCCAAGCAACTCAAGGCTGTCGGTTACGCAACCGGCATGTTCGGGAAATGGCACATCGGTCAGCAGGGAGACTACCTTCCAGGTAAGCGCGGCTTCGATGAGGCCATCGTCAGCATGGGCCAGCACTTTGATTTCGCCACCAATCCCAAGACCGACTATCCCCAAGGCCAGTACCTCGCCGACTTTCTCACTGACAAGGCCGTGAACTTCATCACGCGGCACAAGGACGAGCCGTTCTTTCTGTACCTGCCGCATTTCGGAGTGCATTCGCCGCACCACGCGAAGGCCGAGCTGGTTGCCAAGTTCAAACCCAAGCCCGGAGTTGGCGGACATAACAATCCGACTTATGCCGCGATGATTGCTTCGGTGGATGAGAGCGTGGGCCGCGTGATGAAAACACTCGATGACTTGAAACTGGCCGACAACACGGTGCTCATCTTCACCAGCGATAACGGCGGCGTCGGCGGATACAACCGCCCCGACGGCCTTCAGCGCGATCCGGGCCAGGAAAGCAAAGGCAAGAAGGCCAAGGGGGCTGACGAGGACGGCGGCGGCATCACCGATAACGCTCCACTGCGCAGCGGCAAAGGGAGTCTCTACGAAGGGGGGACTCGCGAGCCGTTCATCGTACGCTGGCCCGGCGTGACGACGCCCGGGTCGTCGTGCAACGTGCCGACGATTCATGTCGACATCTTCCCGACGTTCCTCGAAATCGCCAACGCGCCCAAGCCGCGTCAGACGCTGGACGGTGAGAGCCTCGCGAAACTGTTTCGCGAGCCCGCCGCGAAGTTGCAGCGCGACGCGATTTTTCAGCACTTCCCTGGTTACCTTGGGTCCGGCCCAGGACGTTGGCGCACAACCCCGGTGAGCCTCGTCCAAATCGGCGACTGGAAACTGATGGAGTTTCTCGAGGACAGCCGGTTGGAACTCTACAACCTCGGCGACGACATCGGTGAAACAAAGAACCTGGCGAAAGAGAATCCCGCCAAAGTTAAGGAACTGCACGAGCGCCTCGTCGCCTGGCGGACCGAGGTGAAAGCCCCGATGCCCACGAAGAACGAGGGTGACGCCGCACAACCGAAGTCCAAAGGCCAAGGAAAGAAAAAAGGAGCATGACATCCAACGCTGAGGGTTTCATTCGCTATGAACGGGCTGGCAGGTGCGGCAGCAGTTGGTCGAAAAGGATTTGATGCTGTTTCACCAAAGCAGCGTGATCGGCTTTTCTGGCGAGGTTCTCGCGCTCCTGCGGATCGGTCTCGTAGTCGTAGAGTTCCGTGGCCTGCACATGCTTGCTGAAGACGGGCTTGTCCGCGCTGAAGTCGGCGGCCCGCCATTCGATGTAGCGGTAACGCGGCGTGCGGATGGACCAGCCCATCGTCCCGTTCTTTCCTCTTCCGTGGCTCATCTGGGTGAGAGCGGCTTTGCGGAGAGTCACGTCTTCGCCGCGCATCAGCGAAACCAGACTCTTGCCTTCGACGTGGGGCGATATCGGCAAGCCGGCCAGTTCACAAAGCGTCGGATAGACATCGAGAAACTCGGTGAGCGCCGTGACCCGCTTGCCGCCGGGCACACCGGGGGCGGAAATGATGAGCGGTGCGCGGGCGGCGTCCTCGTAGTTGGTCAGCTTGCCCCAGTGCCCGTGCTCACCGAGATGCCAGCCGTGATCGCCCCAGAAGCAGACGATGGTGTTGTCCGCCACGCCGCATTCCGCCAGCGTCTGCATGAGCAGGCCGACCTGCGCATCAATGTAGGAGACACACGCGGCATAGCCGTGGATGAGTTCGCGCTGTTGCACTTCGGGGATCGGTCCCGTCTTGGGAATATCTGCGTAAGCCCGCAGTTCGCCCGAGTGGCTGTAGAAGGCGAGGTCGTGCGGACTTCCGTGAGGAAGTTGCTGAAACGGCGCGAGCGGAAGAGCGGCGCGGTCGTGAATGCCGAAGTTGAAGTGGATGACATCCCACTTCCCGTCCCCGAGCCAGACATCCATCTTCTTGAGTCCTGTGGCGGTCGGGCCGCAGTTGGCCGGGGCGCGGTGAACGTTCGCC
>VGZH01000068.1 GCA_016872645.1 Planctomycetota bacterium
TGCGGCAGTCTGCTGCCGGAAGTGAGGTTGGTTACTGCACGGAAGCAGCTGCCGACGATCGGTCTGTCCAACAGCAGGCGGCCCCTTTCCACATCATCATCATCATCATCTTGATCGGCTCGCCGGGGATCTCGACCGTCTCTGCGGCAGCGACACCCATCGCCGACAACTCAGACAGCACAAGCATCGCACTAGCGGTGAGCAGCAACTGCACCAACATCGAACTTCGACTCAGCACCCCTCGTCGGCGAGTCATCGCTCACCTCCTGCAGAGATTCAGATTGTGAAATCGAACAGCTCATCGCAAACCGCAGATCGCGATGCTACCTCGGTAATCGTTCAGCCGTCGCAACCGAAAGTCTCACGCGACCCGATCCACCAGCGCGTCAGCCACGAAACGGGCAAGTCGGGTTGCAAAATCGGCGTCTCACGGCCGAACGATCTGGCGATATTTTCCGCTGCGAGAAACCCGCTGCGCACGGCCCCCTCCATCGTGGCTGGCCAGCCGGTCTGGGTCCAATCGCCTGCCAGTTGCAGGTTGGCGATTGGCGATTGTTGCGCCGGTCGCAAATCTTCGGAACGGGGTCGCGGCGAAAAGACTGCTGTGTGCTCGACGATCATTCTTGAGTGCAACAACTTGGCCGCGTTCGCTTCGGGCCAGATCCCCTTCAGTTCCGCCACGACTTCGGCAATGACCTGCTCCTGCGAACGCTCGGCCGCTTCGCGAGCGTTGCTGATGACGACCTGGTAGTAGTTCCGAGTTTCGAGTTGCGAGTTGCGAGTTGTGCCGTTCTCACGGGGAGCTGGGAATTGGGGACTCGGAACTTTGCTGCGATTGAACATCCACTGGCTCAACCGTCCCACCAGCACCGCATGTGGCAATTCGGTGATCGGGCGATCGAACCAGAGATGCACGCTGGCAATCGGCGCTGACTCCAGTTGGTCGATGAGGTTAAACGGCGGTTGGTTGTGCCATGCGCCTGGCAAGAGCGAACAGAGTCGCTGATGAGGGACCGCCGCCACAAACTGTTTTGCCGAGAGGCATTCACCGTTACGAAGATCGACGGCGACGACATGATCGTTTTCCAAGACCAGCCGTTCGACACCCGACTTCAAACGGACCTCAACGCGATGCGACGTCAACCATTCAGTCAGTTGTCCGGAGTACAACTCATCCAGCGGGAGTGTTGGTAACCACACCTCCCAGCCGTGTCGGTTTGCGAGAAATCCATCGACGAAGACCTTCCGCGCTGCCGCGACAGACACACGATCAAGCGATTCGCTGAGAGCGCTCACCAGCACGACCCACCAAAACCGCTCGACGACATTGGCCGGTTGTCGATGCTCGGCCAACCATTCCGCAAAGTTCATTCGTTGTGCAGTCTCTGGCCGTTGGCGAGCCAATGCCTTGAGGCCGCGAGCCAGTGCCAATTTCTCTCGCAACGTCAGGTAGCTCAATCGCAGAAATGCCGCCGTGAGGTGCAACGGCGCGGGCAAGGGAATCGCGGAGAACCGGCAAACATCGGGAGGAGTGTTTGTCGTGAGGGTCGGCGGCGCGACAAAAAACAGCTCGCGCTCGCGGCGAAATGACGCTTCAATCCCGGTCACGCGACAGAAGTGTCGAAAGTTGGTGCAGCAACCCATCGCCACATGCTGGCAGTTGTCGATCAACTCGCCGGTTGTCAAATCTTCGAACGAACTCGCTCGCCCGCCGAGTCGCGGACGTGACTCCAGCAAAGTGACCGTCACACCCGTTTGCGCCAGCGCGACACACGCCGCTAATCCCGCCAATCCGCCACCAATCACGATCACGTCGCTCATGCGGGAACTCTAGTGCGCAGCAGGCTGTCGGCAGTAGGCAGTGAAACGAAACAGGCCCCGACTGAATTTCCAGTCGGGGCCTGCATTCTGTTTCTGTCGGCTCACCCTACGGCGCGTCTGGTCCGGAGCAGCGGATCAGGTGGTCGTGGTCAATGTAGATGACCTCGGTTGCCTCGTCTTCGTGAGTGAACGGAATCGGCCAAGTCGAGCGAATCGTTTTGTCGTAGTAGACCGTGCATTTGTAGTGGCAGTGGTGTAGACGAGCCGGTCCGGCGAGCGGATAGAAGCGGCATTCATCGACGCGGTCCACGATCGGTTCGACCACGATGCGGACGTTGTTACGGAAGGTCTCAGCGATGAAGGCCAAACCACCTTCCGCGCTGTCCGGCAGAGATCGCATAACCTCATCTGACGATGGCGGGTCCAGGCAGAACAACGGGGCGTTTTCCCCTTCGACGGGATCCAGGATCGGCACCTTGGTGTATCGCTCCTCTTCCCAGTAGGTGTCCTCGATCTGCTGCTGCCAGTAGGCACTCACCGGGATCGGTGGTGTTATCACCCAGAACTTAGAGTAGGTCACGGCTGTCATCACGGCACCACTAAAAATGTGGCAACCACTGCAGGCGGTCGTCATCGATACCAAGAGAATCAGCAACGACCAACGTCGAATCGGTTTCATGGGCACACCTTTTCCCGGATGGAATCGGAAGGGACGCGTGACTCTCATCGGCTGTTAAACCTTGCCGACTTGGAGGAATTTCGGGATTTTGACGGTCGTTTGATCCGGAAACGATCGCAGCAGCAGATGCTGTCCGTTCAAGGCATCTGATGGATTTGGTCGCGGCCACGTTCTTCAAACGAAAAATCTCCGAGCGCCTGTACGCTCGGAGATCTCAGAAAAGGAGAATCAGACAGCGTCGAAGTCCTGGCTACCAGTTCTTCGGACTGAGGAACCACCACCACTTTTCGGTGCGCGACCGAAAGTTGAGGTTCCATCGGCCGTCGTCCCATTCCAACTGAGCTGATCGCCAACCCAGCGGGACTTGCGGATATGGGTAAAACGGACCGATGTAGGGCCAAGCGCTGGCGCTGTACTCTTTCGGATACGAGATCGCCGCTGAGTTGGGATACTGGGCGTAAGTGGGCCAGGAATAGTTCGGAAGATTGGGCGAGTCGTAGACTTGTCCTGCGTTCGACCGACCCATCGGGATCGGCGGCATTGGCATGCCACCACCCATCGGTTCACCTTCTTGCTGGAAGGCCGCCGGGTGAATTGGGGCACGCATCGGGCCTGGACCGTATGCCGCCTGACTCGCGTAAGGAACCGGACCAGCTTGGTGACGAGCCG
Organism: Planctomycetota bacterium; assembly: GCA_016872645.1. Taxonomy (GTDB): domain Bacteria; phylum Planctomycetota; class Planctomycetia; order Planctomycetales; family Planctomycetaceae; genus SXKJ01. The sequence goes on from VGZH01000068.1 coordinate 3,170, forward strand.
CGTGCGGCGACACCGTTACCTTGTTGTCTACGGTTTCAATCCCGTTCAAGTTCGAGACCACTTGGGTGATCCTCGCTCGCTGAGCAGGATTCGCGACCGCACCGCCAATCACGGCGTGACCGTCTTCAAAGCGAACTTCCAGGTCGAAGCCGCTCATCCCGGCCTTGCCGAGTGCGGCGGCGATCCCCTCCGCCATTTCCTGATTCGTTGGCGGAGCGGTATTGGAAACCTGCTGAATTTCCTGTTGAGCCTTTTCCGCTTGCCTTACCGCAGCCACTTTCGGCGGCGAGACGATCAGCTGATTGTCGACTCTTTTCACTCCCTTCGCTCGCGAGGCGACTTGTGTGGCCTTGTCCTTTTGAGCGGGATCGGTCACTTCGCCGGTCAGGATGGCGGTGCCTTCCTTGACCTCGATGCCGATGTCGTAGCCTTGCAAGTCGGCGCTTCGCAGAGCGCCGGCAACTTCGTTGGCCGTCTTTTGGTTTTTCTGCTTCGCGGCTTGCTGGCTTTGGGCGGAATTGCCCCACAACGCCGCGTCACTGGCGGCTGGCGCGATGGCCAGCAACCCTAACGCCATCAGCCATTTTCCAAGATGTCGCATGGACTCCTCTCCTTCGTCTTCGGCAGTTCCCGCCGAGGCGGGGGTTTTTCGAACCGCTCTCCTTGAACACGGCTCGCGCAGTCTGATCGCTTTTCAAAGAATCGGTCGGCGGAGTCTGGTTACAGAAACTTTTCTGATTGTTTCGAGAAAAATGGCTCAGAGTCCGTTGGTCGGCTGGTTGGCTGGTCGCCGTCGGTTTGCTATTCTACCGCACCTTCGTGGGCCTTCTGTCGCCGGAATTCGTTCTGGCACAGAGGTCTCTGGCAACCGTAGGCGTCGATTTGGAGACATTCTGAAAAATGGCAAGCCGTTTGGATAAGCGTAAAGAGTTCGAGGCGGCCGAGGGTCAAGGGGCCGACGGCTCGACAGGCAAGGACGAAAAAGGAAAGCGCAAGCGGGTTGTCGCCGCAGGAGCCAAGAAGAAGCCGGTCAAAAAGAAAACCCGCGTAAAGCCGGTTGAGCGTCGACGCATCGTGTGGGTAATTTTCAACAACACTCAAAAGGAAGAAGACCGCTTCCCGTTTGACCAGAAAAAGGCTGCTGAAGAACGAATCGAAGTGTTGCGATCCAAGAGTAAACGACTGTATTGGCTGCAAGCGGTGAAAGAAGCGATCGGAGCCCCACCGCCCGGTGCCATTACGGACATTTACGAAGAACGCTACGTGCCGGAAGTCGAAATCGAGGATGAGGTCGAAGTCGATCTCGAAGAGGAAGAAGAAGAAGAGGAAGAGGAAGAAGAAGACGACGACGACGAGTAGTTTTCGCTGTGCGGTTCTCGAAGTTGCTCATCGACGAAAAAAGCACCCGTTTTTGGACGGGTGCTTTTTTGTTTTCGTTCTCTTGGCAAACCAAAAAACGATCCAGGATACCGATTACGGACCGGTCGTGGTGTTTGTGGTAATCACTCCGTTCGGGTTCAGACGAGCCAGTCGCGCTCGGCGTTCTGCTCGGCGGCGGTTACGGCGAGAAATTTCACTCGGCTTCTCGTAATACTCGCGGCGACGCATTTCCTTTTTGATTCCAGCGTGTTCGACCAACTTTCGAAACCGCTTCACTGCGTCTTGAATTTTCTCGTTGTCTCGCAAACGCAACTTAACCACGAACGACCTCCTTCATGGCAACCTCCAACAAACTGAAAATCAGGAAATACCGCAGCCCACTGCCGCAACCAATTTGAGCCTCGACGTGGACGCCGACGTCGAGTAATCGACGTGGCCGATGTTCGAGGATTTACGTGGATTCCGAAGGGACGAAGGTATATTCGGGCATCGTTTCGGTTGTCAACGCAGCCATCTTGATTGCCAGTGAAGATCGCCATATTTTAGCTGGCAATGAATGCCTTTGCTTCGACCGCTTGCCGAGACTGTTTGGCGTCCGCGCCAATGTGGCGACGTGAAGTGTTGCGTGTAGGAGCGCTGAGCCTGGCTGGACTCGATCTCCCACTGTGGTTGCAAGCACAGGACGCGGCGCGAGCGGAACCGATATCAGCCATGCAGGCGACGAAGCATGCGAAGGCGTGCATCTTTCTGTTCATGTGGGGCGGCCCGGCTCAGCAGGACACCTGGGACATGAAGCCGAATGCTCCGGTCGAGTATCGCGGCGAATTCCAACCGATCGCGACTAAGCTTTCGGGAGTGCAAATCTGCGAGCATCTGCCGCAATTAGCCCAGCGCGCCGACAAATTGGCGATCATCCGTTCAATGACTCACGGTGACGTCGATCACACCACCGCCACGCACTTTCCGTTGACCGGGCGAGCCGTTCCACGTCGGGGCGCTCCGCTGCCGGAGGATTGGCCGAGCATTGGTTCCGTCGTTGCTCGTTTGGGGCGCGGACGCGGGCCGTTGCCGCCGTTTGTGTCGATGATGCCCGTAGTCCCCAACGGTGCGCCGCGATTTGTCGAGGAGTCCCACGGACAGGGGGCAGGTTGGTTGGGTCCCACATTGAACCCGATGCGGATCGACGCCGATGGCAGCAAGCTCGATTACAAGGTGGGAGAATTCTCGTTACACGCCGACGTCCCCGAAGACCGCTCGAATCGTCGCCGTGAGTTGCTCAAAGACATCGACCAGCAACTGCGAAAGCTCGAAGGTCACGCGAACATCGCGGCGGCTCGCAGCCATTACGATCGAGCCTTCTCGCTGTTGTCCTCACGCGGTGCGGTCGAGGCGTTTGATTTGACTCGCGAACCACAATCTGTCCGCGAACGCTACGGCATGAATCCGCACGGACAATCGGTGCTGCAAGCTCGGAGGTTGGTTGAGGCAGGCGTGCCGTTCGTCACGGTCTTCTGGCCCAATGACGGTATCACGAACGTCAGCGTCTACTGGGACACGCACAATCGCAACTTCATCGACTTAAAGTCGCGGCTGTGTCCTGTCACCGATCAAGCCTTCAGTGCATTGCTGGACGACCTGCAAGACCGCGGGATGCTCGACGAAACGCTCATCGTCTGGACGGGCGAGATGGGTCGCACGCCCCGCGTCGGCCAAGGGGTCGTCGGCGGAGCTGGTGCTGGCCGTGACGGCCGCGATCACTGGCCGAGCTGCTTCACGTCGGTCCTCGCGGGCGGAGGCATTCGGGGTGGCATGGTTCATGGTTCGAGCGATCGTTTTGCCGCTTATCCCGCTAATAATCCGACACCTCCCGAAGACCTTGCGGCGACAATCTACCACTGCCTTGGCATCGATCCGCATTTGCAGGTGGCCGACAATCTTGGCCGTCCGCTGACCCTCTGCGAAGGGACGCCGATCCAGCCAATCCTTGCGTGAATTTTCGGCGATAGGAAACGGCGGTGAGTCTGTTCAGGCGTCGTCAGTCGGCCCGCTCGCCGTTGGCTTGATCGCGCTTCTTCGCTTGCCTCTGATGCGACTGGCGGCGAGCATTGGTGACCTGCGCCGGTCCTTCCGGAGCCACCAGAAAGTAAATTCATGATCCTGCGTCTGCTCTGCCTCGACCTGCTTTTGATCACGGCAGTTGCCAACGCTGAGGATCACGTGCGCGATCTTCAAACGGCTGCGGTCAAGAATGGTCACTCTCCGATTGCTCATTGGGGCGTTGATCCGAAGAACTACAAGGAATGGAGTACACACAGTAATCGCCTGATTCCTGTGTACACGTTTGGAACTCTGGGGGCGGGTGAGGGAGTCGATCTCAACAGTTATCTCGGCAAGAACAGCGCGTACCGCAGCGAAGCAAAGCTCAAATCGATCTACGGTCGTGTTCCGTCCAACACGCTGAATTTTGAGGCTCAGTATTGCGACCAAACTGATCTCGCGGCGTTGCAGCGAGCCGCATTCAGGGCTGGCAAAAAGCACGTCATCTTGATGATCTTCGACGGAATGGATTGGCAGACAACGCGACTTGCTGCAATCTACAACGAAAAGCGAGTCAGCTACTCGCAAGGACGTGGGACTGGCACTCACTTTCAAAACTACACGGCAAACGGCACGACGCAGTTTGGATTCATGTGTGTCGCGCCTCTCAATGACGGCACCGAATGCGATGTTGATACGCAGACCGTCACCAATCCTGGCGGAAAGTATCCCGGGGGATACAACGTCGCAAAGGGCGGAGCATTCCCCTGGTCCTCGCCGAGCGACGACATCTTTTATCTCACCGGTCGCGCGCCTGACGGCAAAGGTAAAGGCGAGCACCCTTATCCTGACTCAGCTAACACGGCTCAGGCGATGACTTCTGGCGTGAAGAGTTACAACAACTCGATCAACGTCGATTACGCGGGCCAGCATGTTTCGCCGATTTCTCATGAGCTCCAAACCGCAGGATTTGCGGTGGGAGCGGTCACAAGTGTTCCGATTAGTCATGCAACGCCTGCGTGCTCGTATGCTCAGAACGTTGATCGAGATGATTATCAAGATTTGACCCGTGATCTCTTGGGGCTGCCGTCGAGTTCGCATCCGACAAAGCCGCTGCAAGGACTGGATGTGCTGATTGGTGGTGGCTTTGGAGATACCGCAACGAAGACCGGAGACGCCGAAAAGAAAATGCGGGGGCAAGGAAAGAACTTTGTTCCCGGTAATATTTGGTTGACGGCAACCGACCGCCGCACAATCGATGTGGCAACCGGAGGGCGGTACGTTGTCGTCGAGCGAACTGCCGGGGCCAGTGGTCGTGAATCTTTGTTGGCCGCCGCCGACCGAGCCGTCTCATCGAGTCACCGTTTGCTTGGGTTCTTTGGTATTGGCTCAGCGAAAGGGCATCTGCCGTTTGCAACTGCGGACGGTGATTTTCAGCCCGCTGTTGGACGGGCCAATAAGATTGAGTCGTACACATCCGCCGATCTCGCCGAGAACCCGACTTTGGCCGACATGACTGCTGCTGCTTTGATGGTTCTCGACAAGAATAAGAAAGGCTTCTGGCTGATGGTCGAAGCCGGAGACGTTGATTGGGCCAATCACGACAATAACCTCGACACTTCGATCGGCGCGGTTAATTCCGGAGACCTTGCGTTTCGAGTCATCACTGATTGGGTGGAAAAGCACAGCAACTGGAGCGAGACCCTGGTCATTGTGACAGCTGACCACGGGCACTATCTGTGGCTTGATCGTCCGGAGGGGCTGATCCCCTAAGCTTGCAACCTTTGGGTCTGAATTGTCCGAAAATACCTGACGATCAAGTTGCAACCCCAAAAAAGCCAAATCGAATTGTAAATTTAAGCGAACGTTTATAGAAAACTGTGGGTTTCAGCAGGTCTCGCAGTCCGTTTCACCAGAGGAGCCTGACCGTGAAGCGTTGGTCGATTCTTTCTGCAAGTGTTTGCTTGTCGTTGGGAGTCTTGGGGTTGAGTGTCTTTGACGCTCACGCAAAACCGCCGGTGGCTCAGAAGAAAGTCGAAAAGGCCCCGGTTGATCCGAAGGCAGAAGCGGCCTTCCGGGAGCAGGCCAAAAAGCTAACGAGTGGCACTGAACTCGACAAAGTTCTGGCTCTCGAAAACACAGAACGGGGCATCAAGGCTGATGCAATGCCCGTCGTTGATAATCTGACATTTTTGCGTCGGGTGTACTGTGACCTGGTTGGCCGGATCCCGACGAATGAAGAAGCCGTTGCCTTCGAGGCGGATCAGAGTCCTGCCAAGCGGAATGAGATCATTGATCGGCTGATCGCGGATGAGCGATTCGTCGATCGCTGGACGGTTTTTTACGCGGACATGTTTCGATTGCGTGCTCAGGCCGATGGTGGAGGGGCGGCGCTGGCGTGGGTCCATCAGGCAATTGCCGACGGGATGCCGCACGACGAGATGTCTCGCCGACTCATTACTACGAATGGCAAGGCGGGAGCCGCTCCTGAAGTTGCGTTCGTGTTGGGTGACAATGCTGATCCGATGATCCTTGCAGGGGTCACATCGCAGGTATTCATGGGTGTCCGCATCTCGTGTGCTCAGTGTCACGATCATCCATTTGATGTTTGGACGCAGGAGAACTTTTACGGTTTTGCGGCGTACTTCGGGAAAACTCAGCGAATCGAGAATCAGTTCACTCGGACGATCTACGCCAAAGAGAATGAGCGATCGACAGTTCTCTGGCCGCCTGAAGGTAAAGCGAAACCGGATGAGCGGAAGCCGATGAAGCCGAGCTTCCCGTTCGATACCGTCGCCGCCAACGAGACACCGGAATACATCGCTCGGTTTAATGCCTTGCGAGCGAAGCAGAAGGCCGAGAGAGAGGCCTTGTTAGCCAAGGCTGGCGAGAAGGGTTCCGACGTTGACGACTTGTTGGCGGATGCCTCCGAGAACGAGCAGAAAGCGAAGGGCAAAAAGCAGGACGATGCCATCACGAAACAGGCTAAACAGGACGCCAAAGATCTCAACATCAAGGCGGGACTGTATGTGACCAGCGAATGGCGGACTCAGCTTGCTGAGTTGGTCACGTCGCCTCGCAATCGGTTCTTTGCGAAGAATCTCGTGAACAGAGTGTGGGCCGACTTGGTCGGACGTGGGATCGTCGATCCGATCGACGACTTCAGTGACAATAACCCGCCCAGTCACCCGAAGACGCTCGATTACATCGCCGATGAATTTGTGGCCAGTGGTTACGACTTGCGGACACTGGTGCGGCTGATCGTCAGCAGCCAAGTCTATCAGCGGGCGCATGTCTATGGTTTGGCCGAGCAGGATCAGCAAGATCTTGAGAAATCATTCCTCGCGACTCCGATGCGGCGAATGCTCAGCGAAACCTTGTACGACAGTATCATCACGGCCGGACACTTGTTCGATGTGAAGCACTCGCCCGGCAAAAACATGAAGACCACCTGGAAGCTCTCGCAAATGGTGAAGCCGGGCACGGGTCGTCCAGGTCTGGCTCTGACCGCCATGAAGTTCGAACAGAAGATGGCCATGAATGGTCCAGAAATGGATCGGGAGGAAGCGGCGCCTGGCCTCGACCTCGAAAAGGGGATCGAGATTAACTTCGGCAAAGTCCTCGCGAACGCAAAGAAAGAGGAATCGAAAGTCGAAGTCGAAGAGATGCGCGTGATGTCCAAAGAAGAGATTGAAGCCGAGCGGATGCGGGCTCAAATGCAGACGCAGCGTCGCGGAGTCGATTACATCGATCGCTATGTGAAGGCTACCTTCGACGACAACCCAAAGTTTGGTTCATCTTTGCGGATGTCGTCACCGGCAGCTCCCGAGCATTTCTTGCGGGTCTTCGGTCAAACGGACCGTGAAATCCTCGGGGAAACTCGTGATCACGCGCCGAATATGCGGCAGGCTCTGATGATGCTCAACGGTCAGTTGATTCACGAAGCATCTCGTGTTGGTGAATTCGAGCCGATGCATGCAGTGCTGGCTGAGCAAAAGAACCTCGACGGAGCCATTAAATTGGCCTACCGTGAGATCCTGACCCGTGAGCCAACTGCGGATGAAATCCGTGAGGCGAAAACGATCATCGCCGCTCAGAAAGATCAGTTCGATGGCATGGCTGACTTCCGTTGGATTCTCCTCAATTGCAATGAATTCCGTTTCTTGCCCTGACCGCGTGGGGCAGGTTGTCAGCCTGCCCGCTTCGTTTCTCTGATTGGCAGGTTGAAATCCTGTCCCACGATCTAATCCGATTCAGAAAGGAACTCGACATGGGCTGTCTGGACTACCAAATGAATCGCCGTGCTGTGTTGCAGGCGTCACTGGCTTCGATCCTGGGTTTCTCGATGCGCGACTTGGTCGCTTTAGGCGGGACCGACCACACGCCGACGGCTGAGCACGTCATTTTCTTCTGGAACGGCGGTGGCATGTCGCACATTGACACGTTCGATCCGAAGCCCGGTCGGCCGACCGGTGGTGAGTTTGATGCGATCGACACGTCGGTTTCGGGAATCAAGATTTCGCAAATCTTCCCGGAAGTTGCCAAGGTGATGGAACACTGTGCGTTGGTTCGCTCGATCGCTGGCGTCAACGGCGATCACGGTCGAGGCACCTATCAGTTGCAGACCAGCTACAACCAGACCGCGAACTTGTTGCATCCGGGTTTCGGTTCAGTTGTGACTTCTGAGAAGAAACAGCTCGGCGATCTGCCGGCCTACGTTACGATCAGTGGTCGCGCGCCGAAGGCGAGCTACCTCGGCCAAAAGTGCGAAGCGTACTTCATCGGCGGGCCGGGTGAAAAAGACCCGTACTTGTCGTTCCCGGAAGGAATTGCTGCGGCTCGTGGCAATCAGCGACTCGAAGTTCTTGAAAAGTTCAACGGCCGCTTTGCTGAAAAGTCGTCGAATAAGGAATTGAAGTCGACCCAGACTTCGATCGATGAAGCGTTGACGCTGATGCGGAGCCCGGCACTGGCTGCGTTTGAGCTCGACAAGGTTCCAACGTCGCAGTTGAACCGATACGGCGACACGCCGTTCGGTCGCGGTTGCCTCGTGGCGAGACAACTTGTCGAAACGGGCGTGCGGTTCGTGCAAGTCAACCGCGGTGGTTTCGATACGCACATGAACAACTTCCCGGCGATGGAAGCTCATGGCGAGATCATGGATCCCGCGTTGGCGTCGCTGATTGCTGACTTGGCTGAAAGCGGGATGCTCAAAAAGACGCTGATCGTCATGCTCAGCGAATTCGGCCGCACGCCGAAGATCAACAAGGATTCAGGCCGCGACCACTGGCCGAATGTCTTCACCTGCTTCATGGCCGGTGGTGGCATCAAGGGCGGAACCGTTATTGGCTCTTCCGATGAAGACGGCTACGAACCTAAGGACAACCCGGTCAAGGTCTCGAACCTGCACGCCTCCTTCTGTCACGCGCTAGGAATCGACCCGGACAAGAAGGTCATGACGCCGCTTCAACGTCCGTTCAAACTGGTTGAAGATGGCACGCCCATCAAGGGGTTGTTCGCCTAGTCGCGAATGGTCCTGGAGGACGCCGGAAAATCCGTAAGGCAGGTGCCATCGCCTGCCTTGCGGCGTTTTGAAAGGAGTCAGAGCGTCACGGAGAAGTGTTTGCGGCTCTCGATGAGATGATGTGGCTGTCTCGCAACACGACCGCACAATCCGCCCAAGAGGCGGCTGAATTTGGGTGAGCGGGCAACACAGGACTGGCGAGTGACGCGGCGAAATGCGAATTTAGTGTGCGGTGTCTGGTCCCCGCATTCGACACTTTGAAACACAGGCTGGGATGCTTGTGATCTCACAGTTGCACAGGGACGTGCGCGATCATGGATTACTCACATGCGAGCGTCTCGGATTGGTGCGGCAGTCATTTGTGGAGCGATTTCTTGTTGGTGGAGCGGCTTGGTCTGGAGCCAGGAAGCGGCCAAGCCAGTGGAGGCTCCCGCGCTCAAAGGCTCGATCGTTGAGGATCGGGCCGCCAAGAAGTTGGTCGAGGCTGGCGACGCTCGATACGAGGCCGATGAGGTCCCAAAGGCCGTTGAGATCTGGCAGTCCGTAATCGAGCGATACCCCAAGAGCAAGGTGCGTTACGAAGCGTACATGCGGTTGGGGAATTTCTTTCTTCAGCGAGATCGGCAATACGACAAGGCTCGTGCTCAGTTCGAGGCAGTTGCTGCGGAAGAGAACAAAGATGAAGAACAGCGGGCCGAGGCGACTCTCAAAGCGGGAATCTGCTTTTACGAAGCTCGCAACTTCGGTAAATGCTTCCAGGTAATGCGCGACGTGATCGAGAAGTACCCCGTCAGCAAACAGGTCAATGAGGCGTACTACTACATCGGTCTGGGCCACTTTCAACTCGGCCATTACAGCCGGGCAATTTCGGCTCTGGAAAAAGTCGGCACGACGTTGTCCAGCGAAGAGGGTAAAGTTGAAAAGTTGGAGGCTGGCAAGCGGCTCTTCGTAAAGATCGAAGATGCGGACCTGTCGGCTCTGGAGCCTGGTCAATCCATCAAGGTGGAATGCACCGCGACCAGCGGCGACAAGGAAATCGTCGAATGCTTCTCTGTTGGCCGCAACGTACGGATTGCGTTGGGAAGCTTGCTGACGAAACTCGGCAAGCCGCAGTCCGGCAACGGGACGCTTGAATTGAAAGGGGACGACACTGTCGAAGTCGTGTACATCGACGAGCAAACGGCGGACAAGCAATTCAATCGCAAGTTGTTGCACAAGGTGACGGTAGTTGGCAACGGGTTGCTGTCGATCACCGATGGAGCGTTCAAGGAGACGCTGCGCGGCGTGGTGCTCGGAAAGACGGTGAATTTGCAAATCATTGACGCAGATCGCGACCTGACCGATGCGGCCGATACGATCAAGGCGACCGTCGAAGTCGTCCGGCCAAAAACCGATGAGGAAATTGAGAATGAACTGATCGAACTCAAGAAGTCCGGCAAGGCGGTTGCAACCGACGACGAAGGTGAGCCGAAGATCGAGAAGCACAAGAAGGTGGATCGAGTCGAGGTCACATTGACCGAAGTCAAAGTTGAGAATCAATTCGAGAAGAAACCCGCCGCCGACGACGCGACAGAAACTGCAAAGCCAACCGCCTTAAATGCGGACGCTCAGCCAAAAACGACAGAAGGTGCTCCGCCAACGAAGGGGGAGGCGAAGCCTGCTGACCCGGCTGCTCAACCCGCTGCGAAGCCTGTTGATGACAACTCGATTCACTCAGGAGTCTTTCGAGTGACCGTGGCGCTAATGAAGGCGGACGAAGTCGTTTCGACCGACGAGATCTTGCAGGCGCTGCCGGGCGACTTCGTCAGGCTGGCCTACGCCGATGCCAAAAACTCAACGGCTGAGGCTCGGACTGTCACGTTTGATGCCAAGGCGATTGAAGGCAATCTCGGTGGTGTGCGAGTCACGAAGGCGTTGATCTCCGATCGCGAATTACGAGTGCAGACGCAGCTCAAGACGGCTCACGCGCTGACCAACATCGGGAACCGCTACAAGGAATTCGGCCTCAAGAAAAACGCGGATGCCAAGTACGAGCAGGCTCTCGATCTGTGTGACGAGATCATGTCCGAGGCGACCAAGCTCGGCGGCAAGTTACTCGAAGAGACCTACGTCCAGCTTTGGAAAATCTACTACGAAATGGACAAGCTGGAACTCGCCGCCGCGATGGCCGAGCGATTGCAGCGAGATTTTCCCAACAGCGGTTTCGTGGATGACGCGCTGTTGCAACTGGCCGACGTCGCTCTCAAGCAAAACAACTTCAACCGTGCGATTGGTGTCTATCAGCGGCTGGTCAACATGCAGACCAGCCAGCTTCGCGGTGAGGCTCAATTTGGCATCGCTCAATGCTACGACAAGATGGCCGAGCAACAGACCGCCGAAGCGGCGAAGGCGCAGCTCTTCGACCGAGCGTTCCAGGAATACAAGAAGGTCTTCGACAACTTCCCGGAGAGCGGTCGAGTCGGCGAGGCGGTTGCTCAGATGGCGAACTACTACTACCGGCAGAAGGACTACGCCCGCGCAGTCGACATCTTCGAGACGGTGCTGGAAAACCATCCCGACGCCAAATTCCTCGACGTGATCCTGTTCAACTACGGCCGCTGTCTGTACCGCATGGACCGGAAGGCGGAGGCTCGCAAACGCTTCGATCAACTCATCGGTGATTACCCGGAAAGCCCGCTCGCGGGCGATGCCAAAAAGATTTCCGAAGCCCTCAACAAAGCCGAACGCCAGAACGCGCCGGCACCTAAAGGAAACTGATCGGTCGAGTGGGCTGAGTCATCAAGGCCCCTCGTTCGTTTCCCAAAGTCACGGTTTCTGATTGGTGGGTCTTGTTCGCAGCTGCGGATTCGCCCCACCCCAATTTGATAGGACAACTGAAATGCCACGATTGATTTCTTACGCATTCGCAATGGCGCTGGTGTGGGCATCCGGACAAATGGCATTTGCTCAGCCGGCGAATACTGCCGCGAAACCTGCTGTGGAGGAATCCAAGCAGTTAGATGCGGTCTCTCAGGAAGCGGCGAAGCTGGAGGCGAACCTCAACAAGTTCAAGGACACGTCGTCGGAGGCGGCGGAATTGTTGGTGAAGTTGACCGACCTCTACCACCTGCATGGCCGCGTGTTCGGATTGATTCGCGCGGGGCAGCGGTTTTCGGCGGCGCATCCGAGTGATCCGCGGAATCAGGCGGTGATGCTCAAGTTGATCGATGGACTGGAGGCGATGTCGCGGCACAAAGAGCTGACTGTTTCGATTCGGCAGTTCATTCAAAAGTACCCGACGGCTCCGCAAAACGTGGAGTTGGAAGCGCGGCTGGCCAAGGCGCTCGACAAGTTGGGGGATCGAGCGAAGGCGGCCGAGACTTATCGGGCGATGTGGCAGCGGCAGCCGAACGTCAACGGACGAAAGTTTGGCGAGGCGGCGGTGACGCGGCTCAACAATGGGTCGCAGCAGGAAATCTTCGACGGCTGCGTGCTGGCCGAGGAGATGCTCGACAAGCTGCCGGCGGGCGAGTTCACAAAGCTGTTGGCCGCGAACGCGCATTATCGCTGGCGGCAGTACGGGCAGTGGGCGAAGGCCAATACGCTCGGAGCCAAGATGCTGGCGAAGGGATTGCCGTACACCCCGGAAGAGACACGCGAGTTGCACCGGATGCAGGGAGAGCAGTTCAACTATCTTGGCCAATACGCCAACGCGGCCAATCATTACCGGCAGGTGCGAGCCATCCGCGATGACTGGTCGGCACTCAATCAACTCATCTATTCGATGTACTACTCGCAGGCGAAGGGGGCGGAGTTCGAGCCGCTCGTCAACGAGTTCGACGCGAAGTACCCCGACCGCGAAGAACGATTCGAGAAACGATCCTTGCTCGCGACCGCGTTGATTCGTGACGGCGACAAAGCTCGCGGGCTGGAAATGATCAAGCCGCTGCTGGCGTTCAATCCGTACCTGAACAGCATCGCCAGCGTGTTCGTGCAGAATGCGGGAGCCGAGCCGGCTCAAATCCAAGCGGCCGAGGCAGTGTTGAAGGACGCGCTCGCGAAGAATCCGAAGTACAACGCGTACTACCTGCGACATTCACTGGCTCTCGAAATCTATCGAGACCGGCTGAAGGACGACGCCAAGTGCAAGGCGATGTGCCGCGAGTATCTCGACCAAGTCCCCGGCAACGACGGGCATTCGTGGAACATTCTCTCGCACCTGCTATTCCAGACGGCGAATGATGGCGAGTTTCAGGCGGACGTGCAGCGTTATCTCGCGGCTCGCAAACGCAACCTGCACATGACGACCTTCGGCTCGTACTTGCAGTCTTACATCGATCAGGCGAAGCCGAACAAAGAACTCAAGGGCCGCGTGGCCTATGCGGTCGCCGAATTGAAGAAGCAGAACGATGATCCGTTGGTCGCGTTGTACTTGAAGTGGCAGCACAACATTCATCATGCGCCGGATGCCCCGATTCGCGCGGCTTTGCGGCAGACCCATCTCGCCGCGCTGCCCGAGCCGATGTGGGAGCAGCTCATGGCCGAGGACGCTTACTACTATCGGCATGTCCCGCCGCAGGTGAAGACGCGCGAGGAATCGGCGCGAACGTACTTACTGCTGGCGCAGCGATTCCCCAAGAATCGGTACTACCTCGACGAGTCGCTGGGTGCGGTCAGCGACTACGGGCCGATCGACCTCAGCAAGCAGATCTTTGATTTGTTCGTTGCTCAAGAGCCGTTGCTGAACAATACCGATCATTGGCGGCGGCTGTTCATTATCGCCGACCAGCACAAGGATCAGAGCCTCGCCAAGCGAGCGTTGGAATACGCTCAGAAGTCGCAAGCGAAGTTCGGCAAGGACGGCGGATACGCCTCCGGCATTGGCGATGCATTGACTCGCCATCAATTGCTGGCGGAGGCGACCGCGTACTACCAGTTCGGCCGTACTCACGATCGGAAATCGAGCGAGTCTTCCGAGTGTGCGGCGCGGCTGTTCGCGGCGCTGAAAACTCCCGACGAACGGATTGCATTCGCCAACGAGATGCTGCAAACCAACACTCCGTACAACACGCGATACGCGCAGTGGGCGGCATTGGCCTACATGGAAAAGGGAGACATCGACAGCGTCGAACGAGTCACTCGCGACGCGCTGACGAAGCAACAAGAGAAGACGTTCCTGGCGGCGAACTGGGATGCGACGACGTGGTACAACCTCGTCTACGGCGTGCGCGTCCCGCCGGACAAAATGAAGGAGTTGCCTCCCGATAAGAAACAGCGGATTTATGCTCTCGTGCGGGATGTGAACTTCGATTGGGGTTCGTCGCAGGCTCAGATTTATCACCTCGAAGGACTGACTCCGGCCGAGTTGGCCCAAGTGCCGGCGATGAAGCGGTTGCTGATCATCGCCGACGCGGCTAGCAAGCTATACGCGGATTCGTATCGCTGGGACATGCTGATGACAGTCGCTCAGCAGCAGGTCGCGAACAAGGATTACGTCAGCGCGGCGACGCTGATCACCGGGTTGCTCACAAACATTCCGAACGTCGATGAACCGCGGAAGGCGACGGCTCGCAACCTCGTCAGTCAGTGTTACACGCGGATCGGCGCGGTCGGGTTGACGATCGACGAGAAGTCGCCGATTGCTCCGCTGCTGCAAGCGGCAATGTACCTGCGGCTCGGTGACGAACGTCTGGCGATTGAGGCTTACACAGCCAACAAGAAACTGTTCGACGAGCACCGCGACGAAGTTCCGGTCGATCTAGTGATGTTCGTCTGCCAAAATCTGATGGCCGCCGGTGGCAACGAAAACTTCGAGAAAGTCGAAGACACGCTTCGCTCGTGGCTCATCAAGAACGACATGAGCACGACGTTTGACGCGGCGACAAAAGCGGGTGTGCAACTGCTGCTCGCCAAGAATTTTTACAATGCTCAGCGGTACGACGTCGCTCGGTCGGAATACACGACGATCATCAATCGCTTCCCAAACACGTCGTACTCGACCGAAGCGGAGTTTGGCATCGGCGAGACGTTCATGGCTCAGAAGGTGTACGACCAGGCTGAAGCGGTCTTCGAAAAGCTGGCGACCAGCCGCGAGGCGGATGTTGTCGTGCGTGCAGAATTCCTGCGCGGGGTACTCGCGCATCGCCGAGGCGATCAAGACGAAGCCCGGCTCATCTTCCGCGGCGTACTCGACCGAGTTCCGAATATCGAGCTGGCCAATCAGGCGCTCTTTAATCTGGCCGAGGTATACGGCTCGGAAGAGCGATTCATGGATCAGCTCAATTTGCTGCGAACCGTCGGACGACTCGGCCGAAGCAGCAAGCGGTTTCACGCGCCGGGACAATCGCTGTCGATCGTCGTGCAGGACAGCGACCTGGGAATCAGCCGCGGACACAACAAGATTCCAGTCATCGTGAAGACGATTCCCGGCGGTGATGAAGAAATCGTTTATCTGACCAGCGGCGGAGCGGGCAAAGGCTTGTTCCGTGTTGATCTCGAAACGGCGCTTGGACAAGTCAAGAAACGGGACAAGGTCTTGCAGCTCACCGGCAAGGATCAAATTAAGTGCGATTACCCGGATGAGTTCAAGAAAGAGTTCAAGAGCGTGCCGCTCTCCGACGTTGAAATCAAGATTGCTTCGAACGCCCGATTCGAAGTCGCCAGCCAGAAGATCGTCGATGAGAAGGAAGAGACGTTCTCGCAGAAGCTAGCTCGCGAGGAACAAGAGCAAGACAACGAGAAGAACCGCCGCACGCAAGTTCGACCGAAGAATCAGGTCAAGCCGGGGAATCAAGTCTTCCTGAAAGTGACCGATCCGGATCGCGACCTCAGCGATGAAGCGGACACCGTGATGGTCAAGCTGATTGCCGACAGCGGAGACCAAGTGCAAGTCCCGGTCAAAGAGACCGGGCCGCACACGGGCATCTTCGAGGGAGTCGCTCAGACCGGCGAACTGCCGGCCGGGGCGCTCGCCAGCGACACGTCGATCGATCACAGCCCGCTGATGTCGATCGACAAGAAGAAGGAGTCGTATTGGCTCAGTGAACCGGACGGAGCGGTTCCGAAGCTGCTGACGATCGACATGAAGGATCTCAACCCGGTGAATCGGGTGAAGATCTGGTCGCCAAAGCCGGAAACGCAGATTCCGATTCGAGGCGAACTGCTCGGCAGCAATGACGGCGAGTTTTGGTTCCGCCTCGCCACGCATCCCGAGCCTTTGAAGGCCGACAAATTGGCCGACGAGTACAAGGCGATGCGTCGTCGCGTCTACGCGGGTAGCTTCACCGGCTACACGACCTGGGATCAGGTCAAGCAGCTCGCGAAGAGCAACAAGCCCAGCGAGGAAGAAGACGTCGCGAATGGCCTGACATGGTCGCGAGCCGAAGATGCCGAGGATTCCAAGAAGCCATACGGAGTCATCTGGTACGGCAAGCTTGTGCAGCCGAGCGCCGGAGCCGCTCGTATCCAAGTGCAAGGTGTCACGACGGCGATGGCGATTGACGGTGTGCAGGAGTTGCCGCTTGGTCCCGGGAATCGAACGGTCGACGTGTGGCTCGAAAAGGGTCTGCACGACGTGACGATCTTTGCGGCCGTCAATCAAGCGACGCAGATTTCTCAGGCGATCTGGGCGCGGTCCGACATCAATCGGCAACAAGTTCAACTCGGCCCGTTCCTGAAGTCCGATTTTGATCTGGCCCTGGCCGAGTCCCGCGAGGTCGTCCAGACGGCGAAGCCTGCTGCCACGGAGCTCGTGCTCGGCATCGACTCGATCAAGCTCACCAAGAAGACGGAAGCGTTCGGAGTCATCAAGGAACGGAACCCGGCTCAGATTGGTTCTTGGGCGACTCTTGAAGACTCAGCGATGTGGGAATTCGACGGCGCCCAGCCAGGCGTATATGATGTCTTCCTCGAAGTGGCTCACGGGGGTGGTGGCGGTTCGACGTTTGATCTCGAATGCGCCGGCACGAAGCTGAAGGGGACTGTCCCGAACACCGGCAATTGGACTGTCGCGCAGCTCACGCGCTTCGGCACGATCATCGTCGAGAAAGCAGGCAGGCAGACGTTGTCGATCAAGCCGACTGCCATTGCCGGCGGTGGTCTGATGGAACTGCGATCCGCGAAGCTCGTCCCGGCGCTGGATGCTCGCGTCGTGCAAACTCCTGGTGCGTGGGAGTTCCGGTTCCCATCGAATGATCTGCGTTATGTGCGGTTCAAGATCAACGAGTACCTCGGCGACGCCGTCGCGGTGAATCATGTCGAAATTGGCGGCCGCGGGGTCGCGCATGCGAAGGTCGAAGCGGGCAAAGCGGCGGACGACACCGAGCGGCTGTACATCCCGACCGATTCCGACGTGCTGGAACTGGCGAACAACAACACGCTGGAGATCGCCGGCGGCGACGTCGTCACAGCGGGTTATACCGACGAATTCACGCAGAACGAGAATTCGAACTCGATTTTGCTCAGCGAGAAGCTGTTCGCGACGTACTTCAACGCGACGGTCGGAGCGATCAACTACGACTTTGTCCGGCTCGACAATGGGCAGGTGCAGAACATCGAAAAGACCGTCGTCCGCGTTGATCCGGGTGAGCGGTTCGTGGTGTCGATAACCGATTTCGACTTGGACACGACCGTTGGCCAGGACACGCTGGATATCGAGGTGTCGGTCAACGACGGCGAACCCGTCAAGCTGTCGGCTGTCGAACGCGAATTGAATCTCAGCGGCACGTTCACCAAGGAAATCGATACGGTCCTGGCCGGTTCCTCCGCCGCCGAAGCGGACAACACCGAAGGTAAGCTGAAGGTCAAACCGGGAGACCGCATCGTCATCCGGTATCTCGACGCGCAGAACACATTCCCCGGCCACTCGGTCAAACGGGAATCGGTGGTGTATGTCAACAAGCCGACCACTGCGCAGATTCGGATTGTCGAAACACGAGTCGTCCCAGGTAATCCCAAACAGAACACCCCACCGCAAGCCATGTATCTCAAGGAAGCAGACGCAAAGGATCGCAAGGAGGTCGCCCACGTCGCCTTCGAGGCTCCGCTGACCATCGAGGTCATCGACCCGGACATGGCGAAGGACAGCAAGTCAGAAGTGTCGGTCACGCTCACAACGACGGATGGAGCAAAGATCGAAGCCCGATGCGTTGTGAGCGGTCAACATGCTCACTTTGGCAATTTTCGGGTGGTAGATGCGGAACGCTGGGCACTCGAAGAGGGCCGCTTCCTCGGTCAGGTGATTCTGCAGTTAGGCAGCAAAGCCAGCGCGGATGTGATCCCACTCACGTCTGAGATGCCGCGCAATTTAATCGGTGGCGGTAAGCTGGAAGACTCGCAAACTAATGCGGGCAAAGACCGCAGCTTGGTCACACGCGTTTTGAACCTCACCGGCAAAGACAAGATCATCGCCACCTACGCCGACGAACGGCGTCCCGACGCGAAGCCTCGCACCACCGCTGCCACCGCCGTGCCAAACGGCGCTGTCTCGTCGCCCGCAACGAACGGTACCACCAAGGTGCCCGCTGCCACTCCGACGACAAAGCCGGCGATAACCAAATCCGATACCACGAAGTCTGCCACCGGAACGGCCAAGACGGGAACCGCTAAAACGGAAACGACTGCCGCTCCCGCACAACCTGCCGCACCCGCGAAGCCGGAAGTCGCGACCGTCTCGGCACAGGCCCGACTGATCAGCAACGGTGTCCTCGCCGTCGTCGATCGGGATTACGACAAGCCGATCCAGCAACTGCACGTCGGTGAGAAGTTGTACCTGCAAGTCACCGATGCCGATCAAGACGCCAGCGACGAACGCGATCACGTTGCCGTCGAAATCACGACGGAGTTCGGAGAGAAAGAAACAGTCAAGCTGGAAGAGACGCTCGCTCACAGCGGTGTCTTCACCGGTTCACTGCAGCTGAAGTCGAACGAGAAGCCGACGGCCGGCAACCTCAATGCGGATGTTCCGGTCGTCGAGTGCTACTTTGGCGACACCGTCAAGGTGAAGTACGTCGATTCAGCGGCCAGCACTGAAGATGGCAAGCTCGAATCGGAGAAGTCGATTCCGGTGGTCATCGGCACGGACGGCCTGGTTGCGGCGTTCTCGAAGGCGTTCAACGACGAACGGCTCGCGGTCGAAACCAAGTTCCACATCGCCGAGAGCTTCTTCGAGTTGTTCAAGTCGCACAAAGCGCTCGCTCGCAAGGAAGAAGAATTGGCTGACCTCGAAGCTGGCCGTCGCATTCTACAGGAGGTCATGGAAGACTATCCCGATCCGAAGTACGTTCCGCGCATCCAATATCTGCTCGGCCAGTTCGCTCAGGAATTGGGGCAGTGGGACGAAGCGGTTGATGCGTACGAGCAGATCATCAATCAGTACGCCGACCATCTGCTGGCTCCGGACGCTCAGTACAAGCTGGCTCAGTGCTACGAAGAAAAGGGTGACTTTGACGCGGCGTTGGAGGCTTACGTCACTCTCGCCGCGACTTATCCGAAGAGTCCGCTGATCAGCAGCGTGATGATCCGCATCAGCGATCACTTCTACAAAGCCGAGGAGTACACGATCGCGGCACAAGTCGGCGAAAAGTTCATCGAGAAGTTTGAGGGACACCAACACGCTCCCAAGATGGCGTTCCGCATCGGCCAGTGCTTCTACAAAGCCAAAAAATACACCGATGCAGGTAAAGCCTTCGACCGTTTCGGAAAGAACTTCGCTGACGATCCACTCGCCCCGGATGCGTTGTTCTGGTCTGGTGAAAGTTTCCGCATGGGCGGAGCGACGAACGAAGCCTTCCGCCGCTACAACAACTGTCGTTGGAATCACCCGTCCAGCGAAGCTGCGAAATTCGCCCGCGGGCGACTCGCGCTACCCGAGATGTTGCAGCAGTTTGAGGCAGAGGCGAACGCGATCGAGAACCAATAGCCTTTCCGGCGTTTCCACTCTGTAAATTCTGTGCCTCTGTGTTTCCCGATTTGAAACACAGAAACACAGAGGCCGTAGAGTTTTTCATCCCACCGAAGACTTACCCACCATGGCACACCTGATTCTTGCACTCGCGTTGTTGACTCAAGACCCGTTGGATGCGCTCGATGCCAAGCAAGGCATCAAGAAGGCCGAGCCGAAGCCGGCCGCGACGGCTCCAGCGCAGCCGACTCCGCCGGGAGCGAGTGGCGCGAAGCCGAACATCCCCGGGTTTTCGGATTCAGCGACTCCACCGGTGGCCGAGGGCGAATCGAGGCCAGTCGAGAACAAGGCGGACGAAAAGCCCGCCGAGGAATCGACGAGCGACGAGGAAGGCTCCGGATTGTGGGCGTGGCTCAATAAGGCGATGCACTCCGGCGCGATGGGATTGATGCTGCGCGGCGGCCTCTTCATGTGGCCGATTTTGGCCTGCGGCATTTTGGCAATGGGAGTCATCATCGAGCGGTATCGCAGCTTGAAGATGCTGACAACCGATGCGGGCGGTCTGCGAAAGCAAGTTCATGACCTGCTGCACGATGACAAGTGCGAAGAAGCACTTGCCAAGTGCGACGCCGAACAAGGTCCGGTTGCGGCGATCCTGTCGGCGGGGCTGCGGAAGTATCTCGTGCTGCGGCGGCTGAACTACGACGCGGGAAAGATCGAAGAGCAGGTCATCAAGGCAATGGACGACTACGGGGTGCACATCGTCGCGGCGCTCGAAAAGCATTTGCCGGTGCTGGCAACGATTTCCAGCGTCGCGCCGATGCTCGGCTTTCTGGGCACAGTCAGCGGCATGGTCAACAGCTTCGACGAGATCGTCGCCAGCCTTGGCGAAAAGAACATCGTCGAAGCCGCCGCCGCCGGTATTGCCGAAGCGTTGTTGACGACGGCGCTCGGTCTGATCGTCGGCATCCCGGCGTTCATGGCCTACAACTATTTCACTGGAGTCATCAATCAGTTCGTGCTGGACGTGGAAGAGTCCTCGACCGAACTGATCGAAACCGTGACGCTGCAACTGGCGATCGAACAGCAAGAGGCCGGCTCGGCAACGGCCTAGTGACGAGGACTGTTTGATGCGATTGCGACGCTCCTCCAAACTGTTGGTTGAACCGCCCTCGGCGGCGACGGGGGATATTGCTTTCAATTTGATCGTGTTCTTTCTGGTCTGCGCATCGATCCAGCCGGACTCCGGCCGCAAACAACTGCTGCCGAAGGCCGAGCAGACTCAGCAGCAAGAACAGCAAGACAACATTACGGTCGAACTGAAACGGGCAGTCGTGCTGCTCAACGGTGAACCGATGAAGTTGACCGAAGTGACTCCGCGCGTGAAGGCGAAGCTCAGCGGGAAGACTCGTCCGGAGGATCGGGTCGTGGTCGTAAAGAGTGCGGACGATGTGCCGTATTCCACCTGGGTCGAAGTGACGACGCAGATTGAAGACGCCGGCGGAATCATTACGTTGCAATTGGAAGAGGAGCGACAAGTCGAGTTGCCGCAGTGAGGTTGCCCGGCCGAAAACCCCGGGCCGATCACCGACAGCCGTTCTCTCCTTTTGATGAAGAGAAAAAGGATTCCGGCCATCGGCTGACGGCCGGACATGCGAGGGTGTCAGACATTCGATGAAAATCAAACGCCGATCAATGCGAGTGGAAGTGCCGAGCATGGCAATGGGGGACATTGCCTTCAATCTGCTCGTGTTCTTCGTGATCCTCGCGCGAGCGCAGGACGACAGCCACTTGCAGTGGACTCCGGCTAAGGCAGACAAGGTTCAGCCGTCAGGGTACTCGAAGTTGACGGTCGTGATCGACAAGGACGAAAAGGTGTATCTCAACGGCCAGCCGATTTCGGAAGCGCAGTTGGCTGGAGCCATCGAGAATCAGCTCGGCAAGGCCCCGGTTGGAGACCGCAAGGTGCTGCTTAAGTCTCACAAGGACGCAACGGCGATTCGGTTTGAACCGGTCATTGAAGCGATCAGTCAAGCTGGCGGCGAATTGGTGCATGTACTTGAAGACAAGAAAAAGAAATGACGAAGGTGCGAATATGGGAATGCTCAACGACATGAACCGCTTAAAGACGGAAGCCTCGGCTACGACGAGCGAACTGCGTACGTTTGTTCGCGGCTTGAAAGGCCGCAGCCCGCAGGAGGTCATGGGAATCGTGGCCGGCAACTCGCTAGTTCAGGCGTTGGTGACGGCGACGATCGGTTGTGCCGTGATGCTGGCGGTGCTGACGATTCCGTTCGCGTTCGGCAGTGCCAAAGGCAAACCTAAACCGAAGCCCGCGGCGACGGCGGAAGCGGAACCGGGCAAGAGCGAAGAGTCCTCGACCAAGGCGGCGGCTTCCAGCGGCGACGTTCCGTCCGAAGCCGACCTCCAGCGAGCCAGCAAGGCGATGGGCTTGGACGAAACCAAGACCGCCGATCCCAA
The DNA here is from genome assembly GCA_016872645.1 of Planctomycetota bacterium. Lineage (GTDB taxonomy): Bacteria > Planctomycetota > Planctomycetia > Planctomycetales > Planctomycetaceae > SXKJ01. The sequence continues at coordinate 25,471 of VGZH01000068.1, forward strand.
GAAGAATCCGCTCGACAGCTTCGACAATCTGCTCGACAAAGTGAAATAGCGGCGTGGCGATCTGCTCCACGGTTAACAACGAACGGGCCTGCGTACGATGTTTCCACGTCTCACATTGCCCCCCAAGCTTCTGAAGCAGACGGCCATTTACGTGGCGGTGTGGCTCGTGTGCTTGGCCGATTGGATGTGGTGGCGGTCCGCGGAAACCTGGCGAGTTTGGCCCGAAGGCCTGTGGTTCGCATTGAGTCTGCCGCTGTCGGCGTACTGGATGGCGTGGGCTGGATGGCTTTGCCGATTCGACGACGGAGAACAGGCGAGCGTCGAGGCATTGCTCAAGCTGGTCCGAGGTCAGTTTCCCGCAGCCGTGATGAGTGCGGATCAACCGGCGGATGAGTCCGCGTTCCTGGTTCGGCGGCACTTGGTGTGGAGCGTTGCGGCGATTTTTCTGTGGCAATTCAGTGTGTTCTTCACGGATGTCCTTGGCCTGCATGGAGCGCGAGTTGGATTGGCGACTTGGGGAACCGTGTCACTTTTCTTTCTGGGGCTGGTATGGGTGGTCTGGTTCGTCGAGAAGGCGTCACGGCTCTATGAAGAGCGGCGTTATGCACGACGACACCAGGGTCAGCCGCAAATTTTCGAATTCGCCAGATCGGCGCATCGAGCCACTCATGATGACGACCCCGATGGCGAACGAATCTATAATCCGCTCGACCCGCACGCTTGGTACTTTGGTCGGCGACAACGGAAACTGAATCAGTCACTGAGTTGGCTGGCGGGGTACTCGTTCTGCTTCCTGATCGCGTTTCTGGTCTTCACGCAAATCGGCGGTTGTAGCGATCTCTATGAGATGCCGGCGGGGGGTGGTCAGCAGGCGCAGATCGCTCAGGCGGTGAAGATTCAGAAACTCATCAAAAAGAAATTTGTGGTGAATCCGTTTTCGGCGATCAGTTTCAAAGTGCCGCCGATCGACGAGATCAAGCTGCAGCTTCAAGAGATCACGCAGCACGCCTATACGGTCGGCTACGGCGAAGGATCCGGAGCCGGATTCGCGGGGGGTACGAGCAAAGGCAAGGTGCGCTTCCTGCGGCTGGAATACTCCGGCGGTGACTGGGATCAGGACATGAGCTTCTTCTCCGGCGAGAACATGCTCCGCGAGTACGCCCTGCGCACCAAACAAAAGACGAATGACAAGGAAGAGACGCGGACGATTGCCGCGCTGCGAGCCTTTCCGGCGGAGAAGTCGCCGCCATTCGTGTACATCACCGGCGAGAGGAACATTTCGATCTCCGCCAACGAGGCGAAGACCCTTCGCGATTACCTGATCGACAAGCACGGAATGCTATTCATCGACAACGGTGGTAGCGGAAACTTTCACAACCAAGTGCTGGTGATGATGCGGCAAGTGCTGCCGAAGGTCAGTCCGAGCCGCGTGCCATTGGACGACACGATTCACCGCATCCCATATCCGATTCCATTCCTGCCGTATGTCGCCCCGCACGGTGGCAAAGAGGCGCTCGGCTGGCGCGTCGATGGCCGATTGGTCGCCTACTATCACCCCGGCGACATCGGCGACGCCTGGGCCGACGGTCACGCCGGCGTGAAGCCGGAGATCACCGAGTTCTGCTATCAGCTCGGCGTGAATGTGATCTACTACGCCCATGCGGAATACTCGAAGTGGCTGTCGTCGCGGATGAAGAAATAACCCTGACGAACGCAGCCAGCATTCGCAGTCGCGGTCCATGACTGCGTCTTCCACGAATTTCGAGATTCGTACTCTCCTGTAGCGTCCCAACGTTAAGCTCTTCGTCAAGTTGCCCGCGCCGTGCGAGCCTCTGGACCGTATTTCGGTTGGGAGGTTTTACCATACGTTCTCGTCGTGAGTTTCTGACGGATGTTGGTCGAGGCATGTTGGTGGTGGGAGCCGGCAACAGCACGGCTCTGGACTTAGAATTGTCCATAGCTCGCGCGGCAGAAGATTCGGAGTCGAATAGGCTGAGGTTTGGTGGGCTGGAACCGCTCGTCGGTTTGATGCAGGACACGCCAGTCAACAAGCTGCTCTCGACGCTCGTCGGCAAGATGCCCGATGGCACCGATTTGAAAACGCTGGTGGCAGCGGCTCTCGCCAATGCGAGAACCTTCGGTGGTGAGGACTACATCGGCTTCCACACGATGATGGCCATGATGCCGGGCTACGAGGTGTCGAAGGAATTGCCGACTGACAAGGCCGCGCTGCCGATTCTGAAAGTGCTCTATCGAAATACGAATCGCATTCACGATTTCGGCGGAGGCAAGAATGAAGTGCTGCACCCGATCACGGCTGCAACATTGCCGGCGGGAGCTGTGCCTGCTGAGGCAGTGCGCGATGCCGTTCACGGCAAGGACATCAACGCTGCCGAAAAGACGTTTGCTGCGACGAGGCGATGGAACTGCTGAAAGAGTAATGGTGCGTCGAAACAAACATGAACTCTTTCAGACTTCCGAGGTTTTCAAAACCTTGAAAGTCTTTTTATTGTGTGACGAGAATTTTGTTCTTGGGAACCAACCAATGATGCGCTGGCTTATCGCGTTTGCCGTCGGGATCTCAGCCTCGGCGACGCTTATCGCTCAAGAGAACTCGCCGACGGATCTCGACTTCTTCGAGAAGCGTGTGCGCCCGGTACTGGTGCAACGTTGCTTTGAGTGCCACTCGACGAAGACGGAGAAGTTGAAAGGGGGGCTGCTGCTCGACAGCCGCGAAGGGATTTTTGCTGGAGGCGACAGCGGGCCAGCCGCGGTGAACGGTGATCTCGAAAAGAGTTTGATCGTTCAGGCTATTCGATACGACGGAGACACTCAAATGCCCCCAGCGGGCAAGTTGCCGGAAGCGGAGATTGCACTGTTGACCGAATGGGTCCGTCGCGGTCTGCCGTTCCCCTCCGCCAGTGCCGTCAAGTCGACTCGTAAGCAGATCGATATCGCCGAAGGAAAAAAGCATTGGGCTTTTCGCCCCTTGCAGAACGGTGTCATAGCGCCGCTTTCTTTGGTATTACGAATTGAGAACGAGCGGCAATCCAAAGCGATCCAAAGCGGTGCTGATACACCGCACTCCAGAGCCAAAGGCCGCATCGACTCTTTTGTCCATGCAACTCAATACGCTCGCGGCCTGTCGTCGTCCGTGGAAGCAAGTCGAGCAACTCTCATTCGTCGAGTGACTTTCGATCTGCTCGGCCTGCCGCCGACGATGGACGAGATGCGTGAGTTTCTCGCCGACGAATCGCCAGACGCATATGACCGATTGATCGAACGATTGCTGGCCGATCCGCGATTCGCTGAGCGTTGGGCGCGGACGTGGTTGGATCTCGCGCGATATTGCGACATCGGTGAATCGTGGCGTACGGGAGAAGGACAGCCGTGGCTGTATCGCGATTGGGTCGTGCGGGCGATGAACGAGGATCTGCCGTTCCATGAATTCGTTCGGCAGCAACTCGCGACGGACTTGTTGCCGAATCAACGTCCGGAAGACGCCGCGGCGCTCGGATTCCTCGGCCTGAGTCCGAGTTATTGGAAGGAACTGAAGCTCGATCACAACGTCATCAAGCAGGTCGTGGCCGAGGAATGGGAAGAGCGGATCGAGGCGATTGGTGGGACGTTTCTCGGTCTGACTCTCGCCTGCGCGAGATGTCACGACCACAAGTTCGATCCGATCACGCAGCAGGATTACTACGGACTGGCCGGCGTGCTGGCGAGCATCAAGATCGACGACGTGCCAATCATTCGTAGCGACCTGGCTCGGCGTGCGGCCGACGCGCGGACGCAAATTAAGGACGCGCAAGGGCAGCTCGACAAGCTGCTCAAGGAACCGAAGCCGGCGGATGACGCGACCCATGAAGCGAAGGCGAAAGCGGCTGAGAGTGCGAAGCAGATCGAAGTGTTGAAGACGAAGATCGCGGAACTGCAAACGACGCCGCACCTCAACACGCCGGTGGCATTCGGGGTGACCGAAGCCGCGATGCACGTCCTGCCGGATGGCCCGAATCGGACGAAGATCGAATATAAGCCAAGCGAACCGCAGAACGTCGCGATGCAAATTCGAGGCAACGCGGCGAATCCCGGCGCGGTTGTTTCGCGCCGCTTCGTGTCGGTTCTGTCACCGAATGAACCGACGACATTTACGAACGGCAGTGGACGATTGGAACTCGCGAATGCGCTCGTGACCGATGCCGCTCCGCTGGTCGCGCGAGTCATCGTAAATCGCATCTGGGCGCATCACTTCGGCCGCGGCCTGGTCGCGACGCCCAGCAACTTCGGCACGCAAGGTGAGAAGCCGACACATCCCGAGCTGCTCGACGATCTTGCCACGCGGTTCATCGAACATGGTTGGTCTTTGAAGTGGCTGCATCGCGAGATCACGCTCTCGGCGACGTATCGGCAACGTTCGGCTGATGGCCGTTATTCGAAAAGTTCCGAGCGGTCCGATTTGGATCGACAGCCTTCAGCGTTCGGCCAGCAGTCGTCAGCCGATCCGGACAATGTGTGGCTCGCGCGGATGCCGGTGCGGAAGCTCGACGTTGAGGCATGGCGGGATGCGATGCTGGTGGCGACGGGGGAAATGGATCGGCGTATTCGCGGCGAGCCGCAGGAATTGAGCGACAATGCCAACACACGCCGGACGATCTATGGGCTCGTGCGGCGGCGCGAGTTGTCGGATCTCTTGCGGTTGCATGATTTCCCCGATCCAGTCTCGCACAGTGGCTCGCGGATGCTGACGACGACTCCGTTGCAGCAGCTCTTCGTGTTGAACAGTTCGTTCATGCAAGCTCGCGCGGCGGCGTTCGCGCGAGGAGTGCAGGCAGAACGGCCGAATGATCTCGCAGCACAAATCGCGTTCGCGTACGAACGATTGTTTCAGCGAGACCCGACGAACAACGAACGCGCGACGGGCATCGAGTTCTTGAAAGCTTCGCAGGCGGATGGCCTGGCACTCGACGCAGCGTGGAAACAGTATGCTCAAGCGTTATTGGCGAGTAATGAATTGCAGTTCGTGGACTGAGGTACGATGCAGGACACTTCTCTCAGTTTGCTCGATCGCTTGCGAGCCTCGCCGAATGACGCGGATTGGACGCGGTTGGTTGAGGCGTATTCCCCGCTGCTGCGAACGTGGGTCGTGCGAGCCGATGCGAAACGTCAGGCGTTCGTATGGCCAGTAATGCGATGCGGGAGCCGGTAGTCGTTGGTAAGAGCTGTTGACGACAATTGAAAATGGAAGCGATGGGTGGCTAAATTTTTTGGCATTCGATGTTGCTGACTAATTCGGCCGAGCGATCGATGACCAAGTTTCCAAACCTTAGGGCGGGACCAACTCACGAAGTGAGCGGTCCTGCTGTTCTTTATTGGCGGCGTGAGTGGTCTACGGTTGAACGCGGCCGAGGTTCATGCTTCGGCGAGAAATCTGGCGATTCCCCGTCGCATGTGCGCAGTGCTGATGGTCGGCTCGATGCTGGTTCGTTTGAGCTTCGAGCAAGTGCGTCAGCGAGGTTATTGGCACACGGACGGTTTTGATGGACATCGCGATATCAGTCTTCGGCGTCTGACTGATGCTGGTCAGCCTGCGCGAGGACCACAGCCGTCCGTTCTTCTTGGGCGTGCGATATTAGTTGCTCTGGATCACGTTGCGTTACATCGGCCTGTTCAGCGACACCGGTGGAATGCTTGGCGGAGCGGGCTTCTTCTTCGCCTGCGGAGCATTTCCGTTCGGCATGGCGTATTTCTGGAAGCATCGCACAAAGAAAGGGATGCCAGCATAAGCACGATTCCCAACGAACTCCCGGCGGACACGCGGCCTCGACCCGGCTTGTGGGATTAGGTTCGTGGCCACCAACGAGCGATCCTGTTCGCCACAATTCCCTTTTAGGTGATTGTGCTAGGCTCCATGATCGCTTGCAGCCGTTGGACGCTGGTCACCGGCGAGACGATCCTGTTGCGAGTCATCCCTGTCGATCCGCGCGATCTGTTTCGCGGTGACTATGTAATCCTGAACTACAATTTCACGCGGTTACGGCTCCCCGGCGAGTCCTCGTGGAACGAGTCGCACGTCGGTCGCGAGATCTTCGTTTCGCTCGCTCCGGAACAGGATGGCAAGCACTGGCAAGAGACCGAGCTCAGTTGGACTCGCCCTACGTCGGGCACT
>VGZH01000069.1 GCA_016872645.1 Planctomycetota bacterium
GCCGCTGGCCCTCGCTTCGCCTCGTCGGTGGCGGGCGGAGTTATCGCAGTGGGAGTCGTGAATTACAAGCACGACAACGTTGCCCTGTGCATTGGTTACACCAAGCGTCCTGTGTTGGATTCGAGCGACTCCGGATTAGCTACGCGGTGGCGGGCTTGGGCCTGTTGCCGACTTTTCAATTGCGGGTCCCCTTCGATCTCCTTGAGTTCTTCACGAACTTCCTCGCGAGTCATTTGCAGAGATCGCTCGAAACGCCAGCGTTGCCAGGCGTAATCCAGTGCGCCGAATGTCAGCATTGCCATCGCGACGTGAGCGACGAGTTGCACGGCGGATGCTCCAAACGTCGTGAGTTGCCCCGTGAAGTCTGCGGACTTGCTCACTGACGAAAACAGCGTTTGCGGCAACACGACGAAAACGATTGCACCGCCGACCACAGACAACCTCAAGCTCAGCTTCAGAGCGCGGCCCGTCGTCGCCAACGAGGCCAAGCGTTGCAACCCCGAGATCGGCGAGAGTCGCGACAACTGCGGTGCCGCGTTCTCCCAACGCCAGAGCCAGCCGGTTTGGGCGAAGTGAGTCACCAGCAGCAAGACAGTCACAGTGACCAGCGGCCAGCTCGTGGACGCGAGGAACTGCCAGGTCAAGTCGCGAAGTTGAATCATCGCGGCCGATGGATGTTGTGTGTTGGAGCCAGCGCTTTCCAGCGCATCTCGAAGTGACGATCTGGCAGTGATTGCGAACTTCACAAACCACCAGCCGAGCACGATCCAGGTGGCCAACAGGCGCGCCGCCGTGAGCAGCTCGACACTGTGTGCGACCAAACCGCGCTCACGAGCCTTTCGGCGATGACGCTCGGTCGGGCGTTCAGTGCGGGCCTCGGAATTCTCGTCGAGCAGTGCCATTGAGCAGGACCAGAATGATTCAACGGGATGTGTTCGAGTTGTCGGCCAGTACCGCGATGCCATCGCGGACGGAGTCGAAGATGGTCTGTTGGATGCCGGACAAGCTGGCCACAAGTACGAGGGTGGCGATGAGCGGCCGTGTCGAATTGCCGATGCTGGTCGATGCTCCGGGCAGTCCGGCGGCACCGAGCAATCCGAAGCCCAGATTCACGAGGGTCAATGTCGCCAGCGCCGGCGCAATCAACAACAACGAGAGCTGGCAAGAGTGTTGAACAAGTTGTGCAATCAAATTCGATTCCCAGACTCCACCCGATGATCCGAGCGGCCAGGATTGAAAGCTGTCTGCCAGAAGCTTCACGGCTCGCAAGTGGCCGTTGATCGGCGAGCAAAGCAGAAAGCAAGCGGCGCCCCAAAGCGTGAGCCAGCGTGCGATCGGCGAGCCGCCGAGTGGTTCGTCATCATCGTCACTCGGCAGAGCGTGTTGCTGGTCGAGCAGTCGTCCAGCCAATGGAATGGCCCAGAGGATCAGCAGCGATCCGCAGCCCAGCAGAAAGCCTAAGCCAAGCTCGGTTGCGGCGGCCGGAGGGAAACTCGTGAGATCGAAGCGAGTCAGCGTCGCAGCAGCCACCAACGGTGTCAACAACATCGACAGGACGAGAGCCAGTCCGACGCGAGCTTGCCACGGCAGGATCGCTCGGCCGAGGAGTGGTCCGACCGCGAGCAGCCCCGAAACGCGTGCCAAGACCAGCGTGAACGTCACGAGATGGCCCGTCCAAGGGGACTGCCACAGGGCGAGATCGGCGGGAGAAAACTGTGGCATGTCCTCACCCACCGTGTGCAATGGATTCGATCAAATGCCGTGCAAACTCGGTCAGCCGCGAGGCCATCCAGGGGAGCAGGGCGGCTCCGGCGAACACTGCTGCAAACAGTTTCGGCACGAAGCTCAAAGTCTGATCGGACAACTGAGTCGCCGCTTGAAACAGACTGACCACTAAGCCGACCGTCAGGCACACCACGAGCAGCGGACCGGCGACTTGCAGCGCCAGCCAGAGCGAGTTGCGAGTGAGTTCAGAGGCTTGGTCGGGAGTCATGGGATAAGAAGTGACAAGGTGCGGGGGTGACTTAGATTCGTCACTTTGTCACCCCCTCACTGTGTCACCCAGTCATCGAAACGCTGGCGAGCAACATGCCGACGGTGAGGAACCAGCCGTCGATGAGCACGAACAGCAGGAGTTTGAAGGGCAACGCAACAGAAGTGGGCGTCATCGTCGTCAACCCCAGCGCGGTCAGCAGAGAGGCGATAACGAAGTCGATCACCAGAAACGGCAGGAACAATTGGAAGCCGATCAGGAAGCCCGTCTTGAGTTCGCTCAGCAGAAAAGACGGCAGCAGGACCGAAATCGGCACCTCGTCGTAGCTCTTAGGCTCAGGCGTGTCGGTCTCGCCGGCATGCTGACGCTGCAGATCGAGGAGCATCCAGACGCCATCGGCGTTTCCAGAGGCTTCGATCTGGCGATTCATGAAGCGACGAATCGGGGCGAGCATTTTCGGCAGCGCGTTTTCGAAGACGGCCGATGAATTCTCGGCCGTGGCGGCTTTGGAGTACGGCTTCCAACCGGTCTCATACGATTCACACCACACGGGAGCCATCACGGTGAACGTCAGAAACAGACTCAACGCCATCAAAATCTGATTAGGCAAAACCTGCGGGGTACCCAGCGCCTGCCGTAACAATCCAAGCACCACCGCGAACCGGACGAAGCAAGTGCTCATCAGCAATACAGCCGGCACAAGGCTGAGCACTGTCGCGCCGATCAACCACGGCAACGATGCTGACAAAGATTGCGGTGTGACGAGATTGCTCGGTGCCAGTGGCTCGGTTTCGGCAGCCAGCGAGATCGATCCGGTCAGTGCCAGCAGGCTGAACGAGATCAGCACGGTTCCCATGCGGAACGATCGTCTCCCAACGAACGATCTCATGATCGCACCTCCGGCAATAATGCAGAGGCGACGGATCTCGCTGGCATGGGCCGGGCGGTGCGCCGTTCATCGAGCGTGTTTATCAGCGTTGAGGTAGTGGGTTTGGAGCCCGTCGGCTTGCGCAACATTGCACGGAAGGTTTCGAGGAGCGTTTGCTCTCGCGGGGTCGCGCGGCACAGGCCGGCGAGACAGTCGATCTCGACCGGGTCGGTGATCTCGGCAAGTGTCTGCAGGCCATGTGGCGACTGACTGAGCAGGAGCAACCGCGAACCACAGCGAGCGAGCACGACGGTTGTGCGCGGATCGATCGCTTGGCGACCGAGGATTTCGAAGACTTCGGCGGGCAAGCCGCGTGCGACTGTCGGAGAACGTGATTTGAGCCATTGGGCTCCAACGACAATGAGTCCGACGATTAGTAACAGCGACCACACCGTTGCCGACCAACTGGTCGAGGCGTTGACATGAGTGAGATTCGCGTCGCGAGTTGCCGAATTCGAGCGACGTGGCAGCGGGTTCGAAACGACTTGCGGCGGTTCATTAGCGATCCGAGAGGATGTAATTGATGACTTCTCAGCTTCGTGGCTTGATCGCGAACTACGCACCGTCCCGAACGGAGTTTCAAGTCGCTCGGAAATGTTGTCGAATAAGAATGCCTCGGATTGTTCATCGGCCAAGCTGGACGAAGTCCCGAGAGCGAGCCAGGTCACCACGAGCATCAATAATTCCACGATGCGGATACCGATTTGACCATCAACGACCACCAGTTCGCCGCGCGCGACCGGACGACCATCGACCACCAGATCAAGCGGTTCGTCCGCCAACTGATCGAGCCGCAGCGAGTCACCGGCCCGCAACGGCTCAGCGGCGAGATCCATCCGGCCACGTCCGAATTCCAACGTGACTGCGACTGTGTCTTCGTGGGCCTCACCAGCATCAGCTTCGGATCGCAATTCCGCATCGATCATGGCGACCCAGCGATTCACGTCGGCAGACGAGCGCTCACGCTCGCGCGGGGCAGGCACGTCGTTCGAGCAAACAGTCACAGAGGTGGCACGGTTCATGGCATCCCTGCCGCAGACGACGGCTTCCAGCCAGTGTATGGGCGGGGTCGTATACGCCGCTCTCGAAAAACGGTCAATGTGAAGTCCGGCAACTCACGCCGCCCGCGAATGAAGCTGGCGTTTCTCGATGAGGCGGACCAGAGCTGCGCAAACACGTTCGGTCGACAGTTCATCCATGCAGGACAAGTGCATACGGCCGGAATGCGGGCACTTCTTCCTGTAGCTGGCCGCGCAGGCGACGTGGGTGGAAACCAGCTCGTGCTGCTCGCCCGGTGGACCCGAGATTGCCGGGCTGGTGCAGGTGAAAATTCCCAAAACAGAAGTGCCAAGGCCGGCCGCGAGGTGCATCGGGCCAGAATCATTCGTCAGCACGACATCGACTGAGGACAACACCGCCGAGAGCTGCTTGAGCGTCGTTTGACCGGTCAGATTCAGCACCGCCTTTCGCGACACAAATCCGTGCAGCAGAGATTGCAATTCGTTAGAGACCGGCTGTTCGACCTTGCTGCCGAGGATCACCACCGAGAATCCGTACTGCCGCATCGCCTTGTGAGCCACAACAGCAAACTTTTCGATCGGCCAGCGTTTCGTCATCCAGCCTGCTCCCGGATGAATCGCCAGGATCGGTCCGGCTAACCCGCTCAACGAGGTTGCCGCCCAGGCACGATCCGCTTCCGTTGTCGGTACGATCGTCTGAGGAGTGCGCTGGCCCAATCCAAGCTCCTCGGCGATCCGCCAGTATCTTCGAAACGCAGACATTCCTTTGCTGGTGCCGGGGATCGTTTGATGACACGCCAACCTCGCCCCTTCGCGAGACGTTTCCAAGCCGACTCGCAACGGAGCGCGAGTCGCGGCAGTCATCACTCCGGAGCGCATCAATCCTTGCAGGTCAAAGACCAGATCGAATTGCCGTTGCCGCAGGTCTTGCAACAGTTGCCAATAGTTTGTGGCTCCGCCACGTCGATGAAAGTGCAGCAACTCGTGCAACAGCGGATGCCCTTCGAGCAAGTCCGCGAATTCGTGATTGATGACCCAGGAGATGCTCGCGTTCGGGAATCTTTCGCGCAGCACCGGCAATAGCGGCAACGACTGGACGACATCCCCCAGGGCGCTGGGTTTGATGACGCAAATGCGCCGAACATCCAGGTCGTCAAGTCGACGATTCAAACACGCAGTCGCCATCACGGTAGCCTTCCCTGGCGGGCGCAGATTACGACATCTTTAGCCGAGCGACTGTGCGTCCGGCCCATTCGGGGCGGGAATCTAGTTGGCCCTCGAATCTTGGCCAAGACAAGTCTCGGACGAGCCGATCCGACCCTCGCCGGGGCCATCGTTTTCTGGCGGCACACGGGCGGGTAAGCTCCCCCCATTGGCGCTAAAGAGTTGGGTTTCCCACGACTTTGGCGGCCCTTCAAGATGCAGGAGCGAATCATGCAAACTCCACACAACTTGGCACACCGATTTGGATGTTGGCGTCGCTGGGCTGCGTTGATCGCCGCGATGGCCGCGTTGGCGAACCCGTCAGGCCCGTCCTGGTTCGGGCGACAGGTCGCCTGTGCCGATCAAGCTGCGGACGATTATGCGGCGGCGGTCGGATTTTACAAACAGAGCCGCTGGGGACTGTCCGAAGAGGCGTTTAAGAAGTTCCTGAAAGACCACGCCAAGCACGACCGAGCGCCGTTTGCTCGGCTGTATTTGGGGCTGTCGCTGACCAATTTAGAGAAGTACGAAGAGGCTCGCACCGTGTTGCGAGCCTTTGTCAAAGACTTCTCGGCCAACCCGCAAGTGCCGCAGGCAATGTATCGAATCGCTGAGTCGAGCTACTTCCTCGACGACCTGAAAGGGGCCGAAACAGAATTCACCGCGTTCCTCGCCAAGTCGCCCGAAGACGCGCTTCGCGAGTACGCGCTGCCCTACCTGGCCGACACGCAGTTGCGGCTTGGCAAGCCTGACGCGGCGGCGACCAACTTTCAGCAGTCGATCAAACTTTTCCCGCAGGGCAAGCTGCTGGAAGACTCACGTTGGGGGCTGGCGAAGGCACTCGAAGCACAGCAGAAGTTTCCCGAGGCGCTGGTGCTGTATCGCGAGATCGCCATGAATCGTGCGGGAACGCGGGCGGCTCAAGCTCAGTTGCAGATCGCCAGCCGACTCTTCGAGCAAAAAGATTTCGCGGACGCGGCCAAGGCCTACACCGATCTCGAAAAGAACTTTCCCGAGAGCAAGTACGTCCCGGCATCGCGTTTGAATGCGGGCTACGCCTTGTACGAATTGAAGGACTTCAAAGCCGCTGCCACGCAGTTTGAACTGGCCGCGAAAGAACCGGAGCAAGCTCCGGCCGCGAGCTACTGGCGAGGCCTTTCGCAAAAACAAGCCGGCGATCTTGCGGGTGCGTCGGCAATTTTGAAAGCGGCGTTCGAAGCTCACTCGCAGAATCCCATCGCCGAACAAGTGCTCTTTCAATGGGCCGATTGCGAGCTGCGTTTGTCACAGTTCGACACGGCAGAATTGCACTTCGCCGACGTCGCCAAATTGTGGCCTCAAGGGCAATGGGCCGACGACGCGCTGTACTTCGCTGGCGAATCGGCGTTGCAGCGAGCGAACCGTTCGGCGAATGCCGAAACTCGCAACGCGGCCATTCAAGCGGCCGAAGGCTACACGAAGCAATTCGCAGCGACTCAACCGAACAGCGGATTAAAGCTGTTCAACGAATTGCTGCGTGGCCGCGTCCTGCTGGCTCGCGGGACCGATGCGGACGCGACGGCGTCCGTTGATTTGTTTAAAGGCGTGCTGACTGCGGCACAGCGTCCGCAGACGCAGCTTCAAGCGCGCTACCACCTCGCTCGCGCGCAGCAGCGACTCAAGCAACATGCGGCAGTCATCGAAACGCTTACGCCGGTCATCGAACAAGTTCGCAAAGAAGGAGTGGCGTCGGAGTCCATTGACGCGTTGGTCATGTTCGCCAGCAGCGCATTGGCGGAAAAGAAATTTCCCGAAGCCGCATCGGCTGCGGCAGACTACATCCGGCTGGCTCCGAAAGGAGAGCAGCTCGATCAGGCGTTCGTGACGAAAGCTCTGGTCGAATCCAATCAGAAACAATTCGACGCGGCGAAGCAGTCGATGGCTCAACTAAAAGCGGCGCTGCCAAACAGTCCGCTGATCGTGCGAACGACTCTGCAGCTTGCCGAGGCGGCGTATTCGCACAAGCAATTCGATGCTTCGCTGGAATGGTACGCGGTCGTAGTGGCAACCGGTCCGCAGTCGCCGCACTTCGTTTCCGCGCTTTCGGGGCAGGCGTGGAGCCAGTTCGAGAAGAAGCAGTTCAAACAGGCCTCCGAGGGTTTTGGGCGATTGGTCAAGGAGTTTCCGCAGGACGCGCTCGCGCCGGAAGCAGCGTTCAAGTTGGGTGAGTCGTTGCAGCTCGATAATCAACTCGAAGCGGCGTCGAAAGCGTTTGGCGACGCCTTCGAAAGCTACTCGCCGGGCAACTACGGGTACCTTTCTGGTTTGGAAGCCGCCCGAACTCTGCGGCGATTGAACAAGCCGGTCGAAGCGGATGCGGCCTACGAAAAACTGCTCGTCAAGTTTCCCAAGCCGCAGAATCTCGACAAGTTGTTCGATGAATGGGCGCTGTTGAACTACGAAGCGGGACGCTTCGAGCGGTCGGACCAGATCTTCAAGCGACTGATTGCCGAAGTGCCGAACAGCGAATTGGCGGACAACGCACGGTTCAGTCTCGCCGAGTCAGACTTGTTGTCGAGCGTGAATCCCGATGACGGTTCGGTGGTCGCCGCGAAGCTCGAAGCCGCAAAGGCTGCGTTTCAAAAATTGGAAGAGGATCCGAAATCGGACGTCGATGTCCAACAAGACTCACTCTGGCGGCTGATGCAGATCGCTGAGCAACAGAAACAATGGGACGAAATGGCCAAGACTGCGACCGCACTCCGCACGCGATTCGCTGAGGGTTCCCACAAGTCCGACGCGGCGTTTTATCTCGCGTTGTCGTTGCTGCAACGTCAGCAATCGGAACCAGCGTTGGAGTTGCTCAAACCACTCGCCGCCGCGAAGGCCGATCCGGCGATGAAGGACAAGGATTGGTTTCCGCGCGTGTTCGTGCTGCTGGCGGAGACGTATTGGCAGAAGAAAAACTACGCCGAAGTTGTCGCGACGGTCACGAACTTCCGAGCCTGGGACGCGAAGAATCGGCTGCTGTATCAAGCCGAAGAAACGCTTGGCCGGGCGTACAAAAGCCAAGGCAAATTTGACGAAGCCCGCGCTGTCTTCAAGCAGGTCATCGACGACCCGAACGGTAAGCGAACCGAGACCGCCGCCAAGGCTCAGTTGATGATCGCCGAGACGCACTACTTGCAGAAAGACTACAAGGCCGCGCTGGAAAGCTACCTGAAAGTCGACATCCTCTACGACTTCCCAGAATGGCAGGCCCCCGCGTTGTTCCAAGCCGGCGCGTGCGACGAACAACTCGGCGATTGGCCTCAGGTGGTCCGCGATTACGAATTGCTGATCGCGAAGTTTCCCAAAAGCGAATGGGCCGAGAAGTCCAAGCCGCGCCTGGAAGTTGCCAAGCAAAACGCGAAGAAGTGATTGGAAGTGGTGCTCGTCATGCCGCCGGAATCCCGATTCGTGTTCAAGGAGTGGGCCGTCGTTTGTGCCGCTCTGGCATGCGGCGGGCAGACTTTGATCCTTCGCAAGGGGGGCATCCACGAGGGGCGCGAAGGCTTTCGTGTCGAGCACCGCGAGTTTTGGCTGTTCCCCACAGGGTTTCATCAGCAGCGTGAAGAGATCACCGCGGACGCCTGGCCGATGCTCGATGAGTTGCAACTTCGCGACAAGACTCGCGGACATCGATTGCAGTTGCTTGCCGTCGTGGAAGAGGTCCAGCAGGTCCTCGATCGTTCGGCATTGAGTCGATTGGCCGGGCGGCACATCTGGTCGGAATCGACGGTCGAGCAGCGATTTCACTACCGCACTCCAGGGC
Source organism: Planctomycetota bacterium (assembly GCA_016872645.1). Classification (GTDB taxonomy): domain Bacteria; phylum Planctomycetota; class Planctomycetia; order Planctomycetales; family Planctomycetaceae; genus SXKJ01. Next base: position 8,937 of record VGZH01000069.1, read on the forward strand.
TGTTCGCACTGACGGTTCGTGTCTACCGCCGCCCAACGCCGTTTGAAATCGGCGACGCGCCGTACTTCGCCGGTTGCAAAAGCTGGGTCGAGCTGCCTGCAGCGTTGTCGACAACGGGGTTGCAACCGGTGCTCGACGACTCAACCTTTGATCGCCAGCGACGCGAGATTCAGCAACTTCTCGCCGGTGGGGCGGATGACTATCTTATGGCCCCCAAAATTCACGCCCCCTTTTCGAGCCTGCCGCGGCCATGACGCTTCACCTTGTGTTGTCGATCCTCCAGATCATCATGATCGATGTTGTCCTTTCCGGTGACAACGCGGTGGTCATCGCCATGGCTGCTCACAAGCTGCCGGAGCACCAGCGCAAACGGGCGATCCTGTGGGGAGGCGGCATCGCGATTTTCTTGCGGATCGTCTTCACGATGATCATGTCCTTCCTGCTGATGGTCCCTTGGCTGCGATTGCTTGGCGGACTGTTGCTGGTGTGGATCGCCTGCAAACTCTTGTGCGATGAAGAGGAAGAAAATGTCACGGCCGACGGCGCCGGGCGCAGCACGATCGCAGCGATCAAGATGATTTTCCTGGCCGACTTTGCCATGAGCCTCGACAATATGCTGGCTGTCGCCGGAGCCAGTCACGGTGACTGGAAACTGCTTTTGGGCGGACTGGTGATCTCGATCGCGATCATCATGACGTGCAGCAATTTGATCGCGCGTTTGATGAACCGCTACCACTGGATCGTCACTCTGGGGGCGGCCATTCTGGCATTCACTGCCGGCGAAATGATGATCGGGGACCGCGAAGTCGCGGGGTATTTCGTCCGCAACCACCAAGTCAGCCTCGATCGTCACTGGGAGAGCTACATGGTCTCCCGCGCGGATGTCAAGAACTTCGAGAAGGCCGATGCGCTGCCCGCCGATCTGCGTGATGTCGCAACCTACAAGCCTGCGTCAAATGACTCTGATCCTGGCCTCTTGGAATTCATTGGCCAGATGACTCCGGAACAGCGCGACGCACTGCTGCAGCACACGTCCGACACGACAGCAATCGAGAATCTGTACGAGGAAACTCGCCGCCGCGATGTTCCCGAGTGGGTCCCGGTCGCTTGGCGGGGCACCGTCGATGCCTGGTTCCAGCACAAATGGGAGGCCAAGAATTGGCAGGCGATAAAAGGGAATCGCCATCACTACGTCTCGTGGCTGTTCTTCGCCGCCGTGATTGCATTGTGCTTGACCTCCCCCCGCTGGTGGCCCGGCCAGCACAAGAGCACTCCGCCGGAAACAGCGCCGCCACCAAACTAAAGCGGACTGACATGGTGACGAAGCAATTTCGACGACTAGGTTGTTTCGCGAATGAATTGTCACGCTTCACAAATTGGTTGTCTGTCTCGCCGCCAGATGCTGCAGGCGGGAGCGGTGCCGATGTTGGGATTATCGCTGCCGCGGCTCTTCGCGGAGCAAGCCTCGGTTCACCAGAAGTCGTGCATCTTCATTTTTCAGTACGGCGGCTTGAGTCAACTGGACTCGTGGGATCCAAAGCCGAGCGGTCCGTCGGAAACTCGCGGTCCGTACCAAGCGATCGCCACTTCGGTCCCCGGATTTCAAGTGGGCGAGTTGATGCCGAAGTTGGCTCGGCAAGCGGATCGCTACGCGGTCATTCGGTCGATGAGTCACGGCATTCCGGTGCATGACGTTGCGAACCGCATGCTGCTGGCGGGGCAATCGCAACCGGCGATGAATGCTCCGGCCTTCGGTTCGATCGTGACGAAACTCCGGCCATCGTCGACCAGTGTGCCGTCGCATGTCTGGCTGCAGAAGTTCGGCGGCGGCGCGATGCCGCCGGAGCCGACCTACACGACCGGTGGTTGGTTGGGAATGGCTCACGCGCCGCTCGTGATCGGCACCGGTCACGAGGACAACCCCGGGACCAGCGGTTTCCGAGTCAAAGCTTTCGATGCCGCCGACGGAGTCACAACCGATCGACTCGCCGCGCGACGCCAGTTGCTCGATCAGTTTGAGCCCACGGCCTCGGCCACTCTTCCAGCCGAGCCACTGTCTCGATTTCGCGAACGGGCGTTTGATCTGCTGACGGGCTCAGCCGCGCGGCAAGCCTTCGACGTCGATCGCGAACCGGACTCGATGCGAGATCGTTACGGTCGCAATCCGCTCGGACAGAATTTGCTGCTCGCGCGACGATTGATCGAAGCAGGAGTCCGATTGGTCAACGTCGTCGCCTGGTGCGGGCTGGCTCCGGGCGACAAATTCCTGAGCCTCGAAACTTGGGACATGCACGGGAACGGAGGCATCGACATTTTCGGCAACGGCTGGAACGGACTCGGCTGGGCCTTGCCGGTTTGCGACACCGCCGTGTCGGCTCTGCTGGACGATCTGCAACAGCGCGGGTTGCTGGATCAAACGCTCGTCGTGCTGGTTGGCGAGTTCGGTCGCACGCCGCGCATCAGTCGCGGAGCCTCCGCGATCGGTCGCGATCACTGGCCGCACTGTTACTCGGCGATGTTGGCTGGAGCGGGCGTGCGCGGCGGTACGGTTTACGGTTCGTCGGATGTTCAAGCGGCGTACGTCAAAGACCGTCCGGTCAGCCCCGAAGATTTCGGCGCGACATTGTTTCACACGCTCGGCATTCCCCCGGAAACGGGCATCAGTCCCGATGGTTTTTCGGTGCGAGCGAGCACAGGTCGTCCGATCGAGCTGTCTTGATTGACTCACTCAAGGATTTTCAACATGCGAATCGCCGCCGTGCAGACGGACGTCACGATTGGTCAACCCGATGCCAACCTGGCTGTGATGTTGTCCAAGTTGAAAGAGGCGGCGGCCGCCGGCGCAAAGCTGATTTGTTTTCCGGAATGTGCGTTGACCGGTTATTGCTTTGAGTCGATTGCTGAAGCGATGCCGTTCGCGCAGACGCTGCCCGGACCAGCGACAGAGTCGTTCGCGAAAGTGTGTCATGAGTTAAACGTCTTCGCTGTCTTCGGATTGCTGGAACGTGACGGAGAGCGACTCTTCAATGCAGTCGCGCTGGTGGGGCCGAACGGTCTGGTCGGCTCGTATCGCAAAGTCCATCTGCCGTATTTAGGGATCGACATGCAGACGACCTGCGGCGATCGTCCGTTTGCGGTCTTCGAGGTCGACGGCGTCAAAGTCGGGATGCTGATCTGTTACGACGCGGCGTTTCCCGAAGCGACGCGATCGCTGGCGATTCTCGGAGCGGACCTCATCGTGCTGCCGACCAATTGGCCCCCCGGGGCTGAATGTGTCGCTGAACACACACTCAACACGCGAGCGATGGAAAACGCCGTCTATTTCCTGGCGGTCAATCGCGTCGGACTGGAGCGGGGATTTCCATTCATTGGCCGCAGTCGAATCTGCGGTCCGAGTGGTTGCACGCTTGCGAGTACGGAAAGCACCGCTGCGACGATTCTGTTCGCGGACATTGATCCGAAGCAGTCGCGGAACAAACGAGTGACTCGAGTTCCTGGCAAGCATGCCATCGATCGGTTGGCCGATCGACGGCCAGAGATGTACGACTTGCTCACTCAACCGCATTTCCTGAAGACGCCCCGGGACGATGCGAATCGCTGAGAACTCGCAGTTGGAAAAACAGCAACGATGGCTGAACTTCATTCGACAGCCGCGACCTCGAAAACGCCGCGACCAACGCGAGGTTGGTTAGGACGGTTGGCGTTTAGTTTCTTGCGGCCGATGATCGCAGATCGTGCGATGTTCCACGAACGGCCATTTCCAGGGATGACGTTTTTTCTCTGGACGTACCCGTTCACTCCGGCAGGCAAGGTCGTGATGGTCGCGTTGTCGGTCTCGGCCTTGGCGGGAGCGATCACGGAAGAAATGCCGATCTATCAGATTCCTGTCACGCTGGGAGTGCTGGTGCTGGTCGCCTCGGGAGTCGGTTCGGTGTTGCGATGGCTGAGCGTTTCGATCAGTGGCGATTGGCCCGATCGCGTGACGACCGGACAAACGGTGCATGGTGAGTTTACGGTCACGAACGATGGGCGCTGGGCGTTGCTCGATGTGTCGCTGGCGGTCTTCAAGCTGCCCGCGATGTGGGAATCGGTGCGAGATGAGCGCATGGTGCCGACGCTCGCCGCCGGTGAATCCGTGAAGCTGCCGATCCGAGTCATCCCTCGGCGGCGCGGGCGGTACATGCTGCCCGTCGTCCGGGCGTTTTCGACATTTCCATTTAATCTGTTTCGAAATCAACTCGGCCACAAAGTGTCTCGTCCGATTCTGGTGCTGCCCCAGTTCGAGCCTTTGCAGCAAATTCATCTGGATATTGGCAATCGCTATCAGTCAGGCGGGATTACGTTCACATCGCACGTCGGCGAGTCGCCGGAGTACATTGGTAGCCGCGAGTATCTGCCGGGAGACTCCCCGCGGCACATTGATTTTCGATCATGGGCACGGCTCGCAAAACCGGTCGTTCGCGAATATCAGGAAGAGTATTTTCATCGGCTGGGCTTGGTGCTGGACACTTTTGTTCCTCGCGAATGGCTGTCGCTGAAATGGTTGTCTCCCGAATGGCTGCGACGGCGCAATGAGCGTGGACTTGAAGCTGCAATCAGCCTGACGGCATCGGTCGCCGACGTCTTCTCCCGCGGCGAAGACTTGTTAGACGTCTTCGCGGCCGGTCCGGAATTACACGTTTTTCGCACCGGTCGCAGCACAACTCCGATCGAAGCGGTGTTGGAAATTCTCGCGGACGTGCCACCGTGCCGGGAAGATCCGTTTGATCAGATGACTGCGGCACTGGCCAACGAATTGCCGCAGATTTCGGCGATCTTTTGCATTTTTCTGGATTGGGACCAATCGCGTCAGCGACTGGTGCAAGCCGCTCTCGACAGTGGCTGCCGAGTCAAAGTTGTCGTCATTCAAAGCCGTTTCCAACCGTTGCCGGAATTGGATCGAGCCGACGTCGAAGTGCTGCAGTTTACAGCCGATCAAATCGAATCGGGCCTCGGCGAGTTGTGACAGGAGACGCCAAGTTGTGTTGCCGCACCGTTTGTCACCCGCCGCGACAACGCGTGGGGGGCTTCCAGAAACGGGGAATTGCACGTTAAGTAAGCGATTGCCGTGGTTGATGCGTCGGGTGACAAGTCTCGCGAGTTCAAAAATTGACCCGGCCTGAAGTTGTGACCCGCAGGCTTTTCGCCACGCCGTGCGGTGTTTAGAACTCTCACCGATCCGGTCACTCTTAAAACTCATTCAGCCTGGAGACACCTTGATGAGCGCACCCAACCCAACACGGCGCGATTTTTTGCAATCCTCGACAACGGCGGCCCTGTCAGCGGCGGCCGTCGCGCAGCTTAGCCTGACGGCTGGCGTCTACGCGGCGGGCGACGACGTCATCAAGGTCGGTTTGGTCGGCTGTGGCGGTCGTGGCACCGGCGCGGCGGGGCAAGCCCTGAGCACCGAGGGGAACGTCAAGCTGATCGCCATGGGAGATGCCTTTGCCGATTCGCTCAACGGCAGCCTCAACAATTTGAAACGGGGACACGCCGACCGAGTTGCCGTGGATGACAGCCACAAGTTCGTCGGCTTCGACGCATACAAGCAGGTGATCGACAGCGGCGTCGATCTGGTGATCCTCGCGACTCCGCCGGGCTTCCGGCCGACCCATTTCGAATACGCCGTCTCGAAAGGGAAGCACGTGTTTATGGAGAAGCCCGTGGCCGTCGATGCCCCCGGCGTCCGCAAAGTGCTCGAAGCGGTCAAGGTTTCTAAAGAGAAAAACCTGAAAGTCGGGGTCGGTCTGCAACGGCATCACCAAGACGGCTACCTTGAAACGCTGAAGCGGATTCACGATGGGGCGATCGGTGACGTCCTCGCCATGCGTGTCTACTGGAACAACCCTGGTGTGTGGGAACCACGCATCACTCACGAGCAGGCTAAGTCGGAAATGGAGTACCAGATGAAGAACTGGTACTACTATCTGTGGCTCTGCGGCGATCACATCTGTGAGCAGCACATTCACAATCTCGATGTGGGCAACTGGGTCAAACAGGGACACCCGGTGATGGCTCGCGGCATGGGTGGCCGGCAGGTGCGCGTCGATAAACGCTACGGTGAAATTTACGACCACTTTGCTGTCGAGTACCAATACGCGGACGGCTCCTGGATGTTCAGCCAATGCCGCCATCAGCCGAACGTCTGGAATAGTGTCAGCGAGTACGCTCACGGCACAAAGGGGAGCAGTGATGTCAGCGGAAACTCAATCAACGCGGGCGGCGAGAAGTGGAGCTTCCGCCGTGACAAATCGGTCAAGCGCTCCGATCCGTATCAGGTCGAGCACGACGACTTGTTCCGAGCAATCCGCAACAACACGCCATACAATGAAGGGGAAAACGGCGCGAACAGTTCACTGACCGCTGTTCTTGGACGAATGGTGGTGTACTCCGGCAAAGAGGTGACTTGGGAGGAGGCGCTCAATTCAAACCTCGACACCATGCCGAAGAACCTCTCCTGGGACGCCGATCCGCCGACCAAGCCCAATGCTAACTTCGAGTATGCAATTCCGACTCCAGGGATCACGAAGGCGGTCTGATCAATCGCGAGTTCGGGTCATGGACTTTGCATCGCCCGGCTTCGATCAAGAGCCGGGTGTTTTTTTGTCAGTTGGTGACGTCAAGGCCGACCTAATTCCGGTGAATCACAATTTCAACAAGTCAAACTGAGGGTTTCGACGAGTTGCCTCCGCCGGCTATAGTGTCACTGAAGTCGGGATGAGGCCGATGTCTTCTACCGCCAGGAAATTGTCATGAGCCCCACGAAACAGGCCCCGCTGGCCCAATCGAAATATCACCCCGCTGCACGTGAGTTTGTCGATCATGCGCTGAAATTGGCTCAGAAGAAATTCGTGAAGTCCCCCGACGATGCGCACGTCACTGGGCGGCAACTTCTGGAAGGGATCCGCGAGCTCGCCATCAAGGAATTCGGCATGATGGCGATCCCGGTCTTTCGGCATTGGGGCGTCACGACGACCGAGGACTTTGGCCGCATCGTCTGGGATCAGGTCGAACGGGGTGACATGCGGAAAACGGAACGGGATCAACTCAGCGACTTCAGCGGTGTTTTCGACTTCGAAGAAGCTTTTGACCGGGGTTACGAGATCGACACGTCTGCCGCATTTCGACGCTGAACGGAGTGCGTGTGGATCGTGTTTGCCAGTGCGAACCCTAGCACGCCAGCCGCGTGCGCCAAACGGAGTTGTCGTCGTGGGAACGGACTCGCCAGGCAATGTCTCTCCCCGCACGATGCTGCAGGTTCAGCGCTGGTTCGCGCTAGCAGCCGGCTTGATTGTTCTTTGGATGATCGGGTTGGGACTGCTGTCGTACTGGACCGCAAATCCGGTCACGCTCAATCGCGATCAGGTTCTGGAAGCGACCGACGTGCTGACCGCGGTGGTCGAAGATGTCGCGCTCGGCCGAGTTGGTGTGGAGAAGTCTTGGAAGAATGCTGTTCGAAATGAACAACTCACACTAAGTAATCTGCGTGAGACGAAGCCCGTTTCGCGTCAGCGACTAATTATTCCCGTCACTTTGACGAGCCGGGGTTGGCAGATCACGCCATCGAAATTGCCTCGCAAGCCGCCATTCATTTATCCGGCCACTGAAGAATCCGAGCGTCAACTACGGCATCTGTTAAAGACTGGTCGCTTGCCGTGATTGCGCAAAAAAAGCCCAACGTCCATCGACATGGGGCTTTCGTATTGTGCTCAGCGATCACATTAGCTGCGTGGCATCGTCGCGGTGACGGATGGCTTTACGCGACGGCGAACGTCGGTCTCCAAAACTCCGAAGGCTTGCTCGTGGCGTTGCAAGGCCATCGACAGCGCACTCAACAACCGCTTGGCGGTGAAGTGATTCATAATGATTCGCTGGCCGACATGCACGGTCACATTGCCTTGAGCGTAGGGATTGGGATTCAACCCCAAATCCAAAATCAGCTCTTCTGGCGTGCTCGACACGCGGCAAAAGTTGGCGTAGCCGGCACTGGCCGTGGAATCATCGACCGTCAGATTTTGCTGCAGAGTGGCGGCAGGAGTTGCGGGAACCGAAACTTCTTCAGTCTTATCTTTTGCCACGGAAAGTCTCCTTCAGGGAATGGTAAACGGGACTCCAGAAATCATCGGCAGCAGACTGGAAAACAGATACCATTCATCCGCTACCGAGAAATAACCTCTAGTGAAGTGCGGCACATTACTGACGCCTGTCATGGCAATCAACGGCCATCCCACCGTTCCTGGGCGGGCAGGCGGAAAGCCAATCGCCTGGGTCGGCAGAGTTCACACAAACAACGCTGTTTTCATGCGATTGATGAGGCGACGTTCACTTCAGCCAGTTTGCCGAAAGAGAAAACCCCGCCGGACCGCGAAGTCCGACGGGGCAGAAGTCCTGGAATCCCAGGTGAACAGTCCTTGTTTCCGCTCAATTGAGCCGCTTCATCCTTGGGCAGCTCTCACGCTGTCCCGGTGGTTCTGACATGGCGTCCCTCCTGTTAACTTTAAAGTCATCACCCCACAGGCAGGGGAGGGCATTCATCGATCTCCAGCAGCAGTCTACGCCTGTCCTGGAGAGCGGCAAGAACTTTTTTTGCGAATGTGACGCGATAAACTTTTCGATCAATTCAACGAAAACATCGACTCATTTCTACGAAAGGTCAAAGGTCATGGCAGGCGCACGCAAGGCACGGGTGAGTTCTTCAGAAGCTGGACGAGTCGAGAAGAGGGAGCCAAAGAATATCAAAGACGCATTGCGGCTTTTGCGCGAGGAGGGGCTGCTCGACGAAAGCGAGTCCGAGAGTTCGGACGTTTACGGGATCGTTGGTTTTCCGATGAATATGTCCGCAACCAAGAAAAAGAAAAAGAAGAAGTAGCCGACCTCTGTGTTTGTTCTTACTCTTCGTTGAGGCCACGTTTTTACGATTCGCGACGGGCGGTTTCGCTTGATGACCTGAAGTCGCGTACGTTATCAGCGTGCCTGCGAATTGCTGTCGGCACCGTCTCACGGGCATTAGACTTCGCGACGTTTTCCCATTGTTGATTGGCATCCCGGACCATCCCCTGTTGGTCGTGGTGCGGCTTCCCAAGGATTTTGTTCATGCCAAAAGTTGGTCCTGTCGCTCGCCCATTGAGCGGCGCGATGTTGTGTTTGTTGTTCTGTCTTCCATCGCAGGCCGCAGACTCGAAGTCAACGGGCGAGCCATTTGTCGAACCATTGGTGACTTACCCCGTTGTCGCCGGATTCGAACGGTTCTTCGCATCGACGGGTGCCAACGCTTCGAAGGACGCCGCGCCGGGTGGAAAATTGTTGCTCGGGGAATTGGGCTGCGTTGCGTGTCATCAGGCGGATGGAGCCGCTGAGAAGCAGATTTCGAAAAAGCAGGCCCCCCTGTTGGATGGAGTTGGTTCGCGCGTGCGGTTGCGATTCATCAAGGATCTGTTAGCGAATCCCCAGCGAGCCAAGCCGGGAACGACGATGCCGGATCTCTTGGCAGGATTGCCCGGGAGTGAACGAACTGCGGCGGCGGAGGCGCTCACGCAGTTCCTGGCGACGACCGGAACTCCGCAAGAGGCGATGGCCGAACACAGCGCGGTCAAACTCGGCGAGCAGCACTTTCATCGGTTTGGTTGTGTCGCGTGTCATATGCCTCGCAAAGCCGCGGGGCCGATTCCGAAGGAATCACAGAAGCCGATCGATGACGATGACGACGCCCCCAAGAAACCGGTCACGCAGACATTCATTCCGCTTGGCAATCTGCCTGCGAAGTACACGCTGCCGAGCCTCGCGAAGTTTTTGCAAGACCCGCACGCCGTGCGGCCGAGCGATCGGATGCCCGGACTGAATTTGAACGAAAAGGAAGCTCGCGAGGTCGCGGCGTATTTCTTTCAGGGGCACAAGGTGCCGCCGAACATGAGCTTCGCCTACTTCGAAGGAGGCTGGGACGACGTGCCGGACTTTGCCGCGATCAAACCGGTCGCGACCGGAACAGTCAGCGGGTTCGATTTGTCGGTTGGAAAACGACAAAACAATTTTGGCATGCGATTCACCGGTTTCCTGCAAATTGAGAAGCCGGGTCAGTACCAGTTTTGGATCGGCAGTGACGACGGCAGCCGATTGCAGATCGACGGCAAAGAGGTCGTCAAAAACGGCGGCGTGCATCCGCACACCGAGAAGGAGGGCCGCGTTTCGCTCGATGTCGGACCGCACGAAATCATCGTCGATTATTTTCAGGGGGGAGGCGAATGGACGCTGACTCTTGATATGCAGGGGCAAGGAATCAAACGGACGTCCGCAGCGGCGTTCATCACGATGACTCGCGAGCGACCGAAGTCCGTTGCCGTCGATGACGACGACAAGCTGTTTGTGATGGATCCGTCGCAAGTCGAGAAGGGCCGCAAACTCTTCACGACACTCGGGTGCGCGTCGTGTCACCAGTTGAAAGTAGACAACAAGCAACTCGCGTCCGAGTTGAAAGGGAAGCCGCTTTCGAAGCTCGCTGCGAGCGGTGGATGCCTGGCCGCCGACAGTCAGCGCGGCCTGCCATTCTTTGGGCTGACTCAGGTGCAACGTTCGGCTGCCAGCGCGGCCATCACGGCCTTGAGCAATGCGGTCGAGCCGACGCCTGCCGAGGCAATTGCTCACACGTTGCTCAGCTTCAATTGCTACGCCTGCCACGAGCGTGGGAAAATCGGCGGGGTCGAGACGGTTCGCAACGCGTATTTTGAAACACAGGTTCCCGAGATGGGCGACGAGGGACGCATACCACCTGCGCTCGACGGAGTCGGTGACAAACTTCGCGAAGAGGCGCTGACGGACCTCTTGCAGAACGGCACGAAGGGCGATCCCAAGCAAAAGGACCGGCCGTACATGCACGCTCGAATGCCGCGCTTCCATGCTGGTTCGCTGGCGAAGGTGTTCGCTGCCGTGGATCTCAGGACGGAAGCGAACATGCCGAAGTTCGAGGAGCCGCTCACGAAGGCAAAGTCCTATGGGCGGCAACTGGTCGGCGACAAAGGGTTGTCGTGCGTGAAGTGCCACCCGTTCAACGAGCATCAGGCCACCGGCGTGCAGGCGATCAACCTCAACAACATGCACCGGCGACTGCGCGAGGACTGGTTCTATCGGTATCTTGCCGACCCGCAGGTGTATCGCCGAGGCACACGCATGCCAGCCGCGTGGCCGTTCGGCATGGCGACCATCAAAGACGTGCTCGACGGCAGCCCGCCCCAACAGATGCAAGCCGTCTGGGCGTACCTTGCCGATGGCAGCGGCGCGGCGATCCCGGCTGGCATCGTCCGCGAGGCCATCGTGCTCACGCCGGAAAAAGAGCCGATCTTGTATCGCAACTTCCTGCAAGGCCCGAAGTCGGACGGCGGTAACATCACGTCGCCGCGCGGCTTCGCGGTCGGTTATCCCGAAGGAGCGAACCTGGCGTGGGATGTCGATCGCTTCGCGCTGTTGTGGCTCTGGCAGGGGCAGTTCATCGACGCCAGCAAGCACTGGGTCGGACGTGGCCCCGGCTTTCAAAGTCCGCTCGGCGACAACGTGCTGCCACTGAGTTCCGAAACTCCGTTCGCTCTGCTTCCCGAACCAAGCACCGCTTGGCCGAGCCAACCGGCACGCGATCAAGGCTACAAGTTTCGTGGTTACCGCTTCGACGATGCGCGTCGTCCGATCTTGCAGTACTCGTTCGGACGACTGTTGATCGACGACGCCCCGCGCGCAATCAAGGTTGGCAAGGAAGTCTCGATCGAACGGACGTTGACCCTCTCGTCCGGCGATTCCGCGAAGCTCGATAAGCTCTACTTCCGAGCCGCCGTCGGCAACAAAATCGAACCCGGCCCCGACGGCTGGTTCACCATCGACGATTGGAAACTTCGCCTTGCTTCAAGCCCTTCCAAGCAACCTCTTGTCCGCCCCGCCGGCAATCGCATGGAATTGCTCGTACCTGTCGAGCTGACGAACGGCACGGCAAAGATCGAACAGAAGTACGTCTGGTAGTTGCCTCGCCTCTCGAAACAATTTGTTGTCGCAGCCTGTTTGGAGTTCACAATGCGTTGGGCCTCAGTTTTTAGTTGCAGCGTGATCACGCTGTCGGTGACGTTCACTTTCGCTGCCGACAAGCCGTTGACCGAGGAGGATTACTTCCCGATCACGTCATTCGTCATCCCCGAGAACATCGTTTTGGAAGCGGGTGGGTTGGACTTGTCACCCGATGGCAAGCTGGCGATCAGCACTCGGCGAGGTGACATTTATTTGCTCGATAAGCCGTTCTCGGCGACGGGCAAGGATGCGAAGTTTTCGCAGTTCGCAAGTGGCCTGCATGAGGTCCTTGGCATCGCGTACCGCGATGGCTGGCTGTACGCGACGCATCGCCCGGAACTCTCGCGGCTGAAGGACACGAACAGCGACGGCCGCGCGGACCTCATCGAAACGGTCTCCGACGCTTGGGGCATCAACGGCGACTATCACGAGTACGCCTTCGGCTCGCGATTCGACAAGGATGGCAATCTCTGGGTCGTGCTCTGTCTGACCGGCTCATTTAGCAGTGACAGCAAGTACCGCGGCTGGTGCCTGCGAATCACTCCGGAAGGCAAAGTGATCCCGACCACGAGCGGCATCCGATCGCCCGGAGGCATCGGCTTCAATCACGCCGGCGATGCCTTCTACACCGACAATCAAGGCCCGTGGAACGGAGCCTGTGCTCTGAAACATCTGCGGCCCGGCAAGTTCGTCGGGCATCCCGGCGGATTCAAATGGTACGACGAACCGGCTGCCAAAGAGGCTCTTGGACCCAAACCGAAAGAGCCTGAGAGCGGTAGCCGCTTGATGGTCGAAGCCAAAAAGATTCCCGAACTCGAACCGCCCGCCTGTTACTTTCCGTACCCGAAGATGGGCAAGTCGGCGAGCGGCATAGCGTTCGACTCGACGGGCAAGTTCGGTCCGTTTGCGAATCAACTGTTCGTTGGCGATCAGTCGGACAGCACGGTGATGCGGGTCTATTTGGAAAAAGTGCGTGGTCATTATCAGGGTGCGTGCTTCCCGTTTCGCAGCGGCATCGGTTCCGGCAGTCTGGGGATGTTGATGTCCCCGAACGGCTCGCTGTTCGTCGGCGGAACCAATCGAGGCTGGGGCTCGCGCGGCCCGAAACCACACTCGCTGGACCGCATCGACTGGTCCGGCAAAGTTCCGTTTGAAATCCATGAGATGCACGCAAAATCGGGTGGCTTCGAGCTGACCTTCACTCAGCCAGTCGACCCCGCAACAGCTGGTGACGTGAAGTCGTACAAACTCTCGACGTACACCTACATCTATCAGGCCAGCTACGGCAGCCCGGAAGTCGATCAAACGACGCCGACGATCGAATCCGCAGCGGTCGCCGCCGACGGCAAAAGCGTCCGTCTGACAATCAACGGCTTGCAGGAAGGACACGTCCACGAGCTGCACAGCGACGGTGTAAGGTCAGCCGCAGGATTGCCGCTGCTTCACAAGGAGGCGTACTACACGTTGAACTATCTGCCGGAGTAATTTCATTGAGACCGTGAGCGTGCAAAGTGCAAAGTGCAGAGCGCAAAGTGCAAAGTAAGACGATCCGGTCGCAGCAGCAGATGCGACTCCGCGAGCTGCTGCGAGTCGTCGCAGTGTCGAATCGTTTTTGGCAGTCGAAGTGGCGTGCTGCCGGCGTCGATGTCGCGAATGCCGAACTGGCTCAATTGCCGCTGACGACGAAGGCGGAGTTGGTCGCCGACCAGCAAGCAAATCCGCCCTACGGCTCGAATCTGACGTTTGAAGTTGGAGCGTATTCGCGGTTCTGCCAAACGTCTGGTACCACCGGGCAGCCGTTGCGCTGGCTCGACACGCCGGAGTCGTGGCAGTGGATGCTCGGCTGTTGGGAACAGCTTTTCAAGATGGCTGGTCTGCGGACAGACGATCGCGTGGCGTTTCCATTTTCGTTTGGCCCGTTCCTCGGCTTCTGGGCAGCATTTGAGGGAGCGGCACGATTGGGTCGGCTGTGTTTGCCCGGCGGCGGCATGTCGAGCGAAGCGCGGTTGAAATTCATCCAAGAGAATCAGGCGACAGTGGTTTGCTGCACGCCGACCTACGCACTTCGCCTTGCTGAAGTCGCCGCCGACTTGGCAAAGCGGCCGGGAACCCCGACCGCCTCCGAGATGCTGAAGTCCGTTCGCATGTTGATTGTCGCCGGCGAACCGGGTGGCAGTGTCCCGTCGATCCGGCAACGCATCGAAGAGTCGTGGCAAGCCCGCGTCATCGACCACTGGGGCATGACCGAAGTCGGCCCGCTCGCTGGAGAGTGCGTCGAGAATCCCGGCGGTCTGAACATTCTCGAAACCGAGTGCATCGCTGAAATCATCGACTCATCGTCGGGGCAACCATTTGATTTGCAGGACACCACCACGCCGATTCGAGGTGAACTGGTCATCACGAATCTTGGCCGTATCGGTTCGCCGATGATTCGGTACCGAACTGGCGATATCGTCGAATTCGATCCTCAGCCCTGCCCATGCGGTCGGCCGCTGATGCGGCTGAAGGGAGGGATTCTCGGCCGCGTCGATGACATGCTGACGATCCGCGGCAACAACGTGTTCCCCACGGCGATCGAGGCGATCCTCCGCGAGTTCCCGGAGGTTATTGAGTTTCAGTTCGAGACGGTGACTCGCGACACGATGCCGCAACTGCGGATTGACGTCGAAACAACCGCTGGCCGGTCGAGTTCGAACAGCGAGACGGAAGCGTTCACGCAATTGGCCGAACGGATCGCGGCGGCGATTCACGACCGTCTCCACTTCCGGCCAGAGATCGTTGCGGCTCCGCCGCTCAGTTTGCCCAGGTCCGAGCTGAAGTCACGGCGGATGCGACATCAAAAGGGGACGCCATGATCAAATTGCCCGAATGTCCGATCTGCAAAAAGACGATCGTGGGCGAGGCTGCTCGCCAATCAGACTTTCTGCCGTTTTGCAGCGAGCGTTGCCGTCGCGTCGATTTCTTCCGCTGGTTCGAGGGAAAGTACGCGATCGAAGAACCGCTCAGCCCGCTGCAATTGGCCGACGAGGCCGAAAAGCTGGAACAACGCCGCGACGAATTGTAGGCCGACCTACGGCTGACGTACGCCGATCGTCAGCAGCAGGTTCGCCCACAAGCGCTGGTCGGCCGTCTGAATTGTCAGCACGTGATCGCGTGAGGCGACCGCGTCGTAAAAGTCCCACTTCGGAATCGGCTGCAACGGAATCGACAGTCCTGCCTTCGACAGAATCTGGCGATACTCGGCCCAAATCGTGGGATCGCCGGCAAGCGCATGCGGGTCATCGGGCGGAATGCCCATCGTGTTGGCCGCCTCGATGGGCAGCGCAGTGAGCAGCGTTTCCAGCACCTGCGT
Source organism: Planctomycetota bacterium (assembly GCA_016872645.1). Lineage (GTDB taxonomy): Bacteria > Planctomycetota > Planctomycetia > Planctomycetales > Planctomycetaceae > SXKJ01. The sequence goes on from VGZH01000069.1 coordinate 24,367, forward strand.
ACAACTGACGATGCCAGGCGCGAGATTTAAACTGACGAGCTGCGCGTTCGGTCCGAGCGTATTCGACGATGGATAATTGCCGTCGGCGATCAGCACTTTGGAATGATGCCCCGCGCGAGCGAGAATCGCAGTGATTTCGGGATGCAGCAGCGTGTGTTTCAGCATGAGGATTCCAGTGTAGAACGGCCGCCCTCGGCCGTCTTGCGGTTGAAAATCGAACAAGCATCGGGACGGCCGAGGGCGGCCATCCTACGAAGTCTTGAGGCCGCTCGCCTTCAAGACCGCTTCCTGCACGATCAAGTCGTGGTCGTAGGAGTAATCGGCCGCCTTCTCATTGCGGACGATCTTGGCGAGGTCGGCCGCGTCGCCGACGTAGCGCGGGTAGTTTCCGAAACGAGCGTCTTGATAGCCCTTGCCATATTTGCCACGCGGTTGATTCAGCGTGAAGCGCACGTTCGGCGCGTCGAGCGGTTGAATGTGGAATGTCCCTTGTGTGCCGCAGACGACGAGGTGCCGGCGATCGCCGCCGTCGATCTCGACCGAAGCGGCTTTCACCGACGCGATGGCCTTCGGGTATTCGAACACGGCCAATTGATTGTCGAGGTGCGTGTCGTCCTGAGGTCCGACCTTGCGGGCGAACGCATGAACTTTGTCCGGCTTGCCGAGCACTCCGATGACCAGGTCGATGACGTGGCAGGCCAGTTCGAACATGATTCCGCCGGGGTATTCGGCCAGTTCTTTTCTCTGGCTGTCGCCGATGGCTTTGCTCATCAGCGTGTGGATTTCATAGACCTCGCCCAACCAGCCGTTTTTCAAGAACTCGCGGAGCATCAGCACGGCCGGACTGTAGCGGAACATGTAGCCCATTTGGACGACAAGATGCTTCTTTGCAGCCTCGTCAAGCAGCCGTTTGAACTGCGGCAGCGATTCGCCGGCTGGCTTGTCGAGATGAATGTGCTTGCCGGCCGCGATGCACTCTTCCGCCGTGTTGAGCAAGTCCCGCACGCGTGTCTCGACGCCGATCACTTGCAGTCCCGGCGTATTAAGCAGTTCTTCTTTCGACATAAATTTCAGGCCGCGATAGATCGGATCACGCTCGGCCTGTTCGCGCAACTTCGCGTTTGGCTCAGCGACTCCGACGACCTCCCAATCGGGCGACTGCCGATAGACCGACATCTTGCTGGCATGTGCGTGTCCGACACCGATCTGGCCGTATTTGATTTTCATGGCGATACCTTTGTAGTGCGGGATGTCAGTCCCGCTTTGGATGCCTTTCATCCACACAGATTCTCAAGCGGTGCTGACACACCGCACTCCAAAACTAGAAACCGCGCAGTCGTGTGGCCTGGGCCACTCGGTCAAGCGCCAACAGAAACGCGCCGTGGCGGAGCGTCGTGCGGTACTCTTCCGCTTTGGCTTTGATCGCCTGGAATCCTTGGACCATGCGACGTTCGAGTCGCTGATTGACTTCTGACAACTCCCAACGGAACTGCTGGAGGTTCTGCACCCACTCAAAATAACTGACGGTGACGCCGCCGGCATTCGCCAGAATATCGGGGACGATGTGAATGCCGCGCTGTTCAAAAATTTGATCCGCCTCGAATGTCGTCGGAGCATTCGCTCCTTCGACGATCAGCTTCGTTTTGACGGAGTCGGCGTTCTGCTCGGTGAAGACGTCTTCGAGCGCGGCGGGGATCAAAACGTCACATTCGGTGGTCAACAGTTCGGCATTCGAAACGGGCTGGCCGTCTTTCAAGCCTTGAATTGAACCTGTCTCGCCGTGCAGTCGCAGTGCTTCTGCGAGGTCGATGCCCCTCCGATCAACGTGGCCGCCGGAGACATCGCTGATGCCAATGACTTTCGCGCCCAAATCCCGGAGTGAAGTCGCCGCGTGCGAGCCGACCTTTCCAAAGCCCTGTATGACGACCGTCGCCCCTTTCAATTCGATCCCGAACGACTGGCACGCCTCGCGAGTGGCGAAGGCCACACCCAATCCGGTTGCCGCCCCGCGGCCTTCCGAACCCCCCAGCGAAACCGGCTTGCCCGTGACGATTGCCGGCGTGTAGCCGTGACGCCGCGAGTATTGGTCCATGATCCACGCCATCGTCTGCTCGTTGGTCGCGACATCCGGTGCGGGGATGTCGATGTTCGGGCCGATGATCGGATCGATGATGTCGGTGAACCGCCGCGTCAGCCGCTCGAGTTCCAAATTCGAAAGCGTTTTTGTGTCGACTTGGATGCCTCCCTTTGCACCGCCGAAAGGGATGTCGACGATCGCTGTTTTCCACGTCATCAGCGACGCCAATGCACAGACTTCCGAGTCGGTGACCTCCGGGTGGTATCGCAATCCTCCTTTGAATGGCCCGCGCGAGTCGTTGTGCTGGATGCGGTAGCCAATGAAGATTTGCAGCTTGCCGTTGTCGCGAATGATCGGAATCTCGACTCGCAACTGCCGGTCAGGCGTGAGTAAGAACGACATCAAAGCGTCGTCGAGCTTGAGAGTCGTGGCCGCTTCGGTCACGTAACGATTGACGGTCTCGAGCGCGTTCATGAGTCCTCCGGGGTGAGTGAATCACTCCTTGATCGGTCGCAGGACGCGAGGGAGTCTGGCAAGTGAGCACGCTTGCGGCAAGCAGTCACTCGCGCAGGAAAACGCCCAGCATGTTCAAGACATGCCGGGCGAAGGGTTTGAGAGTTCGCGTGTCGATCGTCAGCCAACTTTCATCGCCGCGCCGAGAATCTTGCTGGTGCTGGGACGCATAATGCGGCCATCGACCAGTTCACCTTTCTGCAACGTGGCCCGAATATCTTTGCCGCTGATCGACCAGGGCTTCTCGTCTTTGTGGCGTTCCGTGAGATCGACTCGGCCAATCGATTCGTAGTAAGCGGCGAAGCCAACTTTGATGGGCTTGATCTTCAGATCGCCACCGAGCTTGCTGTAGATTTCTTGAGCGTCGAAGTCACCCCAGATGGCTTCGCCGTTGGCGTACGGCGCATCGGCGTGCTTACGGCCAATGACGATGTGCGTGTAACCCATGTTCTGGCGATAGATGCCGTGCATGACGGCTTCCTTCGGGCCACCGTAAAACATCTTGATGTCGAGACCCAACAGCACGACGCGATCCGGAACCGATTCATTGCGTGGTCCCCACAGCGTCTGATCGCTGTCGCCGTCGCCGAGCGCACGATCTGTGATCAGCTTTTCGTAGGTCTGCATCCGAATCTCAGCATTGACGTCGTCACCCTTCACTTCGCCGATGAGTGGGTTCAAGCAGGCTCCGGCGTTGAAGCCTTCACGCAGCAGAGTTTCGAGGCCGTAGACCAGCGCGTACTCGTGAGCACGGTGCAGCGGGTTGCGAGTCTGAAACGCGACGACGGCGTTCCAGCCTTTCGTCGCGAGCAATTTGCGAACTTCGCGCGGCGTCAGCACGTACTGGCCGAACGACGCATTCTTCGGCTGCGGCAGGACGCGAATCTCGCCGCCGATCAAATGCGACTTGTCCGCTTCGCCCTTGATGACCATGTCGGCACCCGGATGGTCGATGCGATCGGTGAGATAGACCGATCGCAGGTACTTCAGCTTCGGCCATGCAAAGACGTCGTTGACCTCGAGCGTCGCGACGATTTCACCGGCTGGATTCGTCAACGCAACCTTCTGGCCGGCCTTGATTGTCTTCGCGAGTTCTGCCGTGATCGGAAAAGAAATCGGAATCGTCCAGGCAAAGAGCCTGCCGTTGTGTTCGATGACCGACTCGTCGAGGACTCGGTTGTAGGTCGCCGAATTCATCGGCCCGGTCAGCGGGCTGAGCGTGCCGTCGCCGATGCGATAAACGGTCGACAAATCGCCGCTGGAAACCGGGACTTTCGTCAGTGCCGCGGCATCGGCCAGAAAACTTGCGATTTCGTCGTTCGAGACGGTCCGGCACACCGGCTCGGACAAACCACCATGCGGTTGAATCAAATCAGCCATTGCGAAACTCACCTCAAAAATGCGGCCACATTGGGACCAAGGATTCGCCGTACCGAGCGATCGCTTCCGTCTGTGATTCGCCCAAATCGGCCCGGCAAATTGCGGCGAACGGACCTCAATCCGATCGGGTCGTTTCGACCGCGTCAAAGCGGGGCGGACAGTAGGGGAACGGTCCTGCGGGCGTCAACCCGATCGCGCGACCACCGGCTGACCGAGTGCATGACATGAATTTCGAGTAGTTGTCGCTGTCACCCAGGCCCGATGCCTTGAAAGATTTGAAGCAATGGCAGAATCATCCGACCCACGAGGGGTCGGGCTACGGAAAGTCGGACGGCGAGGTTGAACTGGCTGTAGCCAATCGCTACTTTGACGCGTTCTTACGCCCGGCTTGGGACAAATTGTCGTCCAAAACTCCGGCCGACGGCGACCTGAAGTGCTGAGATTTTCGAGGACTATCCGTGACCACCGAGACTCGCAAGATTCCATCGATCAAGCGACGCAAGACCGCGAACCATCAATCGTTCGCATTGACCGTCGAACAGGCTGCCCCCTGCAACAAGAAATGGTTCGCCGTCGATGCCGACGGACAGGTGGTGGGAAGGCTCGCCACCCGGATCGCCACCGTGCTGATGGGCAAGCACAAGCCAGATTACACCCCGAACGTCGATAGCGGCGATTACGTCGTGGTCGTCAACGTCGACCGTATCCGATTTACCGGCCGGCAAATGAGCCACCCCACGATTCCGTACTACACCACCAAAACGGCGCAGAAGGTTTACCAGCGGTTCTCTGGGTTTCCGAGTGGCCGCAAAATCATGACGGCCGCTGATCGGCTCGCCAAAAAACCGGATGACATTCTGATGAACGCAGTCCGACGCATGTTGCCCAAGACCAAGCTGGGGCGAAACATGCTGATGAAGTTGAGGCTCTTCAGCGGACCCAAGCACGATCATCAAGCTCAGCGACCGGCCGAATTCCCAACCTTCGTGTAGTCATCCTCGCAAAACTCACTGACAGAAATTCATTGGATCGAGATTCATGGAAAACGAAGAACAAGCAGTTGCGGCCGACCTGACTCTGGGACAATCCGGAGGATCCCCCGTCGCCGTTACGGAAATTCAACCCCGCCTGCCGCAGTTAGTGCGCGGCAAGATCGATAAGAATGGCGTCGCGATGGGGACAGGCCGCCGCAAGACGGCGGTCGCCCGCGTGCGACTGAAAGACGGCAGTGGAACTGTCACGATTAATGGCCGTCCGCTGGCCGAATACTGCGTCAACGAACGAGATCGCAATTCGGTCCTCGCGCCGCTCAAGGCGACCGAACTGATTGGCAAGGTCGATGTCTCGGTGCTCGCCCACGGTGGTGGTCCAACAGGACAGGCGGAAGCCATGATGCTCGGCATCGCTCGCGCGTTGCAGGCCAAAAACCCGCTGCTGCACGGAACTCTGGCGGATGGCGGTTACTTGACTCGCGACAGCCGGATGGTTGAACGAAAAATGTACGGCCACAAGAAATCTCGTCGCAGTTTCCAGTTCTCGAAGCGTTAATCACTCACGCGAATCGCTGCGAATCATTTCACACCACGCCCCGTCGGGACTTCCCACGGGGCGATTTTGTTTGTACTTCCCATGCAGTCGCCTGATTCTCCGAATTGGGCGCAACAGAATTGCCGCCCGACTCGGAGAGTCGGGTTACGAACGGAGTCCGTGATGCTCGGACAACTGCTGCTTCCCGAACTGCGTGAGTTGATTCAACTCAATGACTCGGCCGGCCTGCGCGAGTTTCTCAATGCGCTGCACCCGGCCACGTGCGCCGAAGTGCTCGACCAAGTATCTCCCGCAGAAAACTGGTCGGTGCTTGCCAGCGCGCCGTTTGAAAAGCAGGCAGAGATCTTTGGCTACTTCGAACCGGCTCGGCAGATGCGATTGGTCGAAAGCGTCGAGCGTCCGCACCTTTCGAAGTTGATCGAGACGATGGCTCCCGACGATCGCGTGGACCTGCTCAAAGAGATGGACCCGGAACACGTCGAAGCCTTGCTGCCGCTGATGGCACAAGCCGAACGCAATGACATTCGCCGATTGCTCTCGTTTCCGGATGGCAGCGCCGGCTCCATCATGACTACTGATTACGCCTCGTTGTCCGAGCACATCACCGTCGCCGAGGCCCTCGATCAACTTCGCCGGCAGGCGCCCGATCGAGAGACGATTTACTACATCTACATCTTGGATGATGACCGCAAACTCGACGGATTTGTGACGCTCCGCACGCTGATCCTCGCGAGACCGAACGCGAAGCTCGATGAAATCATGGAGCGGGACGTCTTTGCCGTACGCGTCGATGACGATCAGGAAAAAGTCGCACAGGTCATGGCCAAGTACGACTTCCTGGCGATTCCAGTGACGGACAATCAAAACCGCCTGGTCGGCATCATCACGCACGACGACGTGATCGACGTCTTGCAAGAAGAGGCGACCGAGGACGTTTACCGAGCGGGCGCCATGTCTCCGCTTGAAGACAGTTACCTCGCCACACCGGTCAGACAAATCCTCTGGAAGCGCGGCGTATGGCTCGTTGGTCTGCTGGCGACCGGATTTTTGTCGGCCACCGCGCTCAAACACTTCCGGCCCAATGCCACCGAAGCAGAATGGGCGGTCGCGTTTCTGCCACTGGTACTGGCCAGCGGCGGCAACAGCGGCTCACAATCCGCCACGCTCGTGATCCGTGCACTGACCATTGAATCTCTTTCCCGAGCCGATTGCCTGCGGCTGTTGGGGCGCGAACTGCTCATGGCCACGATACTGGGTCTCACCCTGATGCTCGAAGCGTTCTTGCTGGCGATGTTTCTGGAAACACCGTCCAAGGCGATGGTCGTCGCGATGACAGTCTTTATGCTGGTTTGGATGGGATCAATGGCCGGCACACTGCTGCCTCTGGCCTTCAAAAAGCTTGGCATGGACCCAGCCATGATGTCTAACCCGCTGATCGCCGCCCTCGTGGATATCACCGGCGGCGTCATCTACTACAGCGTCGCGCGAATGGTCTTGAGCCAAACTTAGTCC
>VGZH01000070.1 GCA_016872645.1 Planctomycetota bacterium
GACGCCTCCCGCGCCGCCACGACCAACTCCGCGATCCGATCCTTCACGTCTTCGGATAAGCCGGCCCAAGACTCAACCAGCTCAATCAACCGCCGATCGCTCCGGCGCGCGTCGGAAAGCGCGTCGTGTTGCTCCCCAATCAACGAGTTTCCCGGCAAATTGGAGGTACTGTTCAACCCCTGTCGGGGGTACTTTTTCTCAGCCAGCTGAACAGCCGCAAATCAAGCGAAGAGATCCAAAAGCGGCTCGCCGGTGGAGAGTGGGCGAGTGAAGCCGTCCTTGCCGAGACGCAAGTCGAGCGGCACGCCAAGCGAGTGGAAGATCGTGGCGCCGAGATCTTGTGGGCGAACGGGTTTGTCTTTGACGTAGGCTCCGTGCTTGTCCGATTCGCCGTAGACGCGGCCGCCTCGAATGCCACCGCCAGCGATGAAGCTCGAATAGCAGCTTGGCCAGTGTTGTCGCCCGGGCGTGGCACCACCATTCTGGTTGATGTTCGGCGTGCGACCGAACTCGCCTGTGACGACCACCATCGTGCTTTCCAACATGCCGCGGTCGTGCAGATCGGTAATCAGCGCGGAGACACCTTCGTCGAGGCACGGCAGGCACCAGCCCATGCCATACGAACCATTCCCGAAGGCGTTGCCCATTCCCATCTCGCCACCGTGCATGTCCCAGCTTGAGGCGGGCGGACCGCCGCCGCCATTTGGAGACGGGCCGGTCCAGCCGTTGACGGTGACGAAGCCGACTCCCGATTCGATCAGGCGTCGCGCGAGCAACAGGTTCTGCCCCAGCGGATGCATGCCGTAGCGATCGCGCACCGACTGCGGTTCACGATGTAGTTCAAACGGCTCGCGTCCTTCCGAGCCGCTGGTCAGGTCGAACGCTCGCCCGTGAAGGTCTTGCCAGTCGTTCGTCGCGGGCTGATCGTGGACAGAACTCGCGATCGGATTCAAACCATCGAGCAACCGGCGTCGCTCGAGCATTCGTTCGGTCGGGACGGTCGCGATCAATTCGTCGGGAGCTTTGAAGTTCGGCATCGCCGGATGATTCGTGGCCGAGCCGACAAACAGCGGACTGTGCATCATGCCGAGATGCCCGCCGTTGCCGATGTTCACCGCGCAGAAAACCGGATCGCCCACGCATTTGATGAGCCAGACGTACGGCGCAATGCTTCGATCGTCTGGCCGAGCCTTCGACAAGATCGATCCAATATACGGGGCGTCAAGCGGGGCCTGCGCCTGTCCGCTCAGCAAATGATGCATCGCGTCGAAGTGGTTGCTGATGTTGCCGACGTGCGTCATCGACCGGATCAACGCGATATGTTCAGTCAGCTGCGCAAGCCGTGTGTGCATCTCGTTGATCTGCATTCCCGGTACGCGAGTCGGAATCGGCTGGTACGGTCCGCGAATCGTGTCGGGCGCATTGGGTTTCAAGTCCCATGTGTCGAGATGACTTGGTCCGCCACAACACAAAATGAAGATGCACGACTTTTTTGCAGCTCCTTTGCCCAGTCCGCGTTTCGGATCAACCCCCGCCGCAACCATGCCCGGTAATCCCAAGGGCAAGGTACTGAGTCCAGCCGCTTGCAGAACTTGGCGACGCGAAACTGGCGAGCGATTCATCGGGCATTTCCTTTTCGATCAGGTCAAACATAAACGGGAGACAATCCCCAGAATTGGCCGACCGCAGGCGAAAGTCTATCAAGGCTGCTTGACTGAGTCGCAGATCAATTGAAAGTACTCGGTGATTTTGTGGTCCTTGCCCGGGGCGAGGTCGGATTGTCGGATGACGACCAAATCAAGGCTCGGGACCACGAAGATGTTGTTGTCCCACTTGCCAAGCGCGGCGTACGCATCTTTCGGCACGTTGGGCCACCTGTTCATCGAGTTGTTCCACCACAAATAGCCGTAGGACTTGTTGAGCTCCTGCGACGGGGCAATCGATTCGCTCAGCCACGCGGCCGGAACAACTTGCTTGTCGTTCCACTTGCCGTGATGCAGCACCAGCAAACCGATCCGTCCGAGTGAGCGGGCCGTCGTATGGCAGCCCGAATACGGGATCGCGAGTCCTTCGCGGCGTTCCCAGGTCATTTCCTCCGCACGAATGCCGATCGGACGGAAGACGCGTTCGTTGAGGAACTCGTCGATCTGCTGACCGGTCGCTTTGTGAAACACCGGACTCAACAGCGCGAGTCCCGTGTTGTTGTAGTCCCATTTCGCGCCCGGTTCGTGATCCATCGGTGCCATCTTGACGGCGTAGGTAAAAAGGTCTTCGCGTTGTGGCACATTCGGGTCGTTGTGAACTCCCGACGTCATGCTGAGCAGCTGCTTGACCGTCACCGATTTCTTGCCTGCGGGAGCCGCGTCCGGAATATACTTGCCGACGGTGTGATCGAGCGCCAGTTTTCCATCGGCCATTGCCAGACCGGTCGCCATGCTGGAGAGCGATTTCGAAGTTGAATACGCAGCGAACTTCGACTGCCGAGTCGCGTCGCCGAAATACCACTCGGCAACAATGCGGCCGTGTCGAATCACGACACCCGATTTGCTGTTGTGCGACTCCAGCCAGGCCTTGGCCTTTTCGAGTCCTGCGGCATCCATGCCTTGGCTAGCCGCAGTTGCGACCTCCCATTCGACGCCGGGAAAAACACTTTGTGCGGCGACTCCACGAACGCAGAGCACAACCAACAACAACGACCATACAAACAGACGTGACATTTTGAGTTCTCCGATTACTTCGCTTCCCAAAGGTTCTTCAACGGCACGACGGCTCCGTTCTGGGCTTTGCTTTCCTCGGCGGCTTGCATCAGCGCAAAGATCTCCAGAGTTTCGGCGGGTTGGACGGGTACTTGGCCGGTCTTGAAGAACTTGGCGATCTCGGTGGCGAGCGGTTTGTAGCCAACATATTCGTCGTTCGTGGGAACGACGCCTTTGACCGGGACGCCGTGACCGTAGATTCCAGCCGTCGAAACTCCTTTGTCGCCGAAGACGGTCGCGCTGTATTTGACCGCTCCCTCTTTGATTCCGCGATATGTACCGACTCGGCCATCTTTCCAAGTGGCGGTAATCAACTCAGTCGTCGGAGTTGAGGCGCACGTCACGGAGACAACTCCCGGCCCACCCATGATCGTGTAGAGCGTTTCAAGGCTGTGCAGCGGTCGCCAGAATTGATCGGCTGGAGGAGCCTTCGGATCCCAGCCGCCGTAGACGTCACAGCCGATGACCTTGCCGACTTCCGGATGATTGACCATCCCGGCAAAGCCCGTGCTGTAGCGATGCTGCGAACTGCTCCAGCAGGGAGTTTTCGTTTCGGCAGCGAGTTTCATGATCGCGACCGCATCGTCCGGCGAGGACGCCAACGGTCGTCCGATGAACAGCTTTTTGCCAGCTCGCAGGACCGGTTCAGACTGCTTGCGATGCAACCGAGCGTCCAAGCTGAAGATCATCACGCAATCGACTTTCGCCAGCAGCGCGTCGAGCGAATCGACCCATTCGATCGGCGGTACTGCGTCCTTCGGGTCTTTAGGATTCTGATACATCTTCGAGAGTTGGTCTTTCCATTGTGCTCCCAGCTTCGCGCTGTCGGGATAGTCGTCGCTGCTGATCGGATAGGCGGCGACCACGCGCATTCCCTCGAAGACCCCTTCCGCGTGCGGCTTGTTGAGAAACTCCGTGTAAGCAACGGACCCGTAGTTATCGATACCCAAGATGCCGATCCGGATGAGGTCCGCGGCATCAGCTTGCCCGGGCAAACCGAAGATTCCCAAAGCGGCCAAGGTCACCATCGAGCAGAGTCGTCGAATCATGTGTAACTCCGGTTGTTGCAAGCGTCTGGATTGGAGCCAGTCGAAGTGGCGGGGATCGTCATGCGGAAAACGTTGAGAACCAGGTGGAACCGGCATTACGACCTACGGTTTCAGTTCAGCCGGCAACTCCTTCAATGGAGTCAGTTCCAGGATGTCGGTTTGATACCACTGCTGCTCATTGAGCGTCCCTTTGGTTCGATCGGCGAAGCGATAGCCGACAACCTTCGACGGGTAGCAGTGCCCTTCGTCGGTTTTCTTCCACTCGCTGAAAACGTGTCGCGTGTCGGTGTAGTCGATGGCGACCAAACGCTTCGCCTCCTTGTCGAACCAAAGGTCGATCGGTTCCTTGATGACTGCCGCGACTCGCAGTCCGAAGGCCGGCTTCTCGCCGATGGTCGTTTCGGGAATCACGGCGATCTTCGACTCCGGGTTAAGCAGAATCCGCAGGCTCCAGGCCCAACAGAGAACGCGGACTTTGTCTTTGTCCCGCTTGTTCTTCCCGATCCACCAGCCTCCACCGACCTGCACAACGGAGGTGCGGTTTTCCTTTTCATCCGCCGTGACTGGTGCCGCTGGTTTGTCGGTGATGAGCACTCGCTCACGAAAGCGAAACAACGTCAACAGCTTCTCCGCGCCACCAGCGGTGGCGACAACTTGCTCGACAAGCGGCTTCGCGTCGGTCTCAGCCGCACGAGAATTCAAAGTCAACATGAGCAGCGCGACCAAACTCCAACCAGTCATTCGCAGCATGATCACTTCCTTCAGGGCAACGGTTGAGCCAAACACGGTGGGGGAGTATTGCTCAGGACGGTCGTCTTTCCCACTCCAAGGGAATCCAGGCAGCGGGGGCGGCGAGGTTGAGACTCCCGAACTCCGGGTTCTCGGTTTGCCTCTTCGATGCGACGTTCTGTCGAGTGGCTACGACGCCGCGCGCGGAGGCGGCGGTGTTCCCTTCGCGAAGGACCAGTCGGCGGGTTGGTAGGTCACAGCCAATTGAGGTGTGTCCAGCCGTTGACTCTTCTCTGCGAGACTGTGCAGCGCGACATCGAGGATTCCGGTTGTCAGCAGTGTTCGTTCAACAGGATACGACGGCTGGCCGGAATGAATCATCTGCTCGACGGCCCGCAGCAAGTGCTCGAAGTGCCCGAACGGAACTCCGTCTTGTGGCATGAAGTTGACAGCGAATGGCTTTTCGTGGCCGCGCATCGAGACCGCGCAGGCGAACTCGTGCGAGAAGCCGGTTCCCATCGCGACGGTGGCCTTCGTGCCATCTCGGTAATCAATGAGATAAAAGACGGCATCCTTCGCGAGCTCTTTGGGGCGCGGCTGCTTGCCTTTGTACGGAGTTGGCGAGAACTCCACGAGCGCGTCGAACAGCGACTTGGACCACCGCCCTTCCTTCTCGGCTTGCCAGATGCCGTCTCCGGTGACCGATTGCACCGACTTCACGCCGGACTCGCCCCCTTTGCGACGTTCCATCAGGCACTGCAATCCTTCGAGCGAATGAAAGCCGTAAGATTCGAGGCCACCGTATCCCAGCGCGATGGCTTCGGTGATCTCGGAGCCAATCGGGATCGTGGCCGACGGATTCCGCCACATGACCGGCACCGACGACCCAGCCATGAACGGAATGCGCAATTCGCGAGCCGTGTCGAACATGTGCTTGGCATCGGCCCAGGCATACGCGAGGTGTTTGTCGCTGAAAACGGGAACGACTTTCTGGCAGCGTTTGAAGGTCGCCACGATCTCGTCGAAGAACCGCCGCCGAGGATACATCACCTGATCGGTCCCCGGCACGCTCGGATAAGTGCCGTGCTCGCCGATCGACAACACACCAGCGACCGCCAGCGAATTGGTCCCCAGCGTGAGCGCCTCGTCGATCGTCTTCGCGATCGTGAATCCATGTTTCTTCGCGAGCGGTTCGCTGAGATCGCCGTCCCCCTGTTGATCGACGAACATCGACGCGACTTTCAGGTCTGGGCCGAGTCCCCCCTCCTGAGTCCAGCCTTCGAGAATTTTGCCGATGATGACATCGGCGTGCGAATTCCGCCGATAAACCGTGACCACTGCCGCGATCGGCAATCTGGCTCGCGGCTTCTCGTCGGCGAACAGTCCGCGCGTGAGAGAACCATCGCAAAAAGTCAGTCCCGCAGAACCGAGCGACGTTTGCAAAAAGCGGCGACGTGTCAACGGTCGAAGCATGTGAATCTCCAGAAGCCAAACGAATCGTACAATCAAAACAAGTCGTCGATCACTTGTCCGTCGGGCAGAAGTGGGACCGGGCGGCCTTGCAGGTTATTGGCGTTCTGGCGTGGATCAATTCCAAGATGCTTGTAAAGCGTCGCAAGCCCTGCAGGCTCAGCGGATCGATCACGCGGCGAGTGTACCGGCCGTCGTCAATGGTCGGAATCGGTCGTTGCTCAATTCCCACTCGAATCTGGTGTTCACTCGCGGTCGAATTGCGACTGATTGCAAGCATTTGATCCAACCCATAATCTCGCTGGCGACTAGTCAGGCTGGCCGTTCGGTAAAACTCCCGACCTCATTGCCAGACGCCCATGCCGACACTCAACGGGCGAAAGGACTTTTTCTTCAATGTCGAAATTTGTGGAAATCGGTGGCGTGCGATTGTTTCTGTCCGAACCGGACCCGACCAACGGGCAGTGGATCGGCCAAGGGGAAGTCCTTAAGCAATTGCTAGCCTGTTGGCTCGTCGTCGACGATGTCGACCTGCCGTTAACACCTCGACTAGTCGGGGCACCCGGTATCGGCAAGACGACGTTGGCGATCGCAGGGGCTCGCGTGCGGAAACAGCCGCTTTACATCTATCAATGTACCGCGGACACACGGCCGGAGGATTTACTGGTCACTCCCGTTCTCGCAGAGAGCGGCAAGATCGTTTACCACGCATCGACGCTCGTCACGGCAATGCTCACCGGAGGGATCTGCGTGCTCGACGAAGGGAACCGCATGAACGAAAAGTCGTGGGCGAGCCTCGCCGCGCTGCTCGACCATCGCCGGTATGTCGAATCAATCGTCGCTGGCATCACGATTCCAGCGCATCGAGACTTCCGCTGCGCGATCACCATGAACGACGATGAATCGACTTTTGAGATCCCCGACTACATTCTCAGCCGGTTGCAGCCGACACTGGAACTAAGCCACCCAGCTCGCGAGGACGAACTAGCGATTCTGAAATATCACCTGCCGTTCGCCGACGACGAGATGCTTAACCTGACCGTCGAGTTCTTGCAGCAGGCACACGAGTTGAAGCTCGACTTCTCGACGCGCGACGGGATCAACGTACTGCGATATGCCATCAAACGAGCCGCTCAAGATTCGACACATCCGTTGAGCAAGGACGTCGCCTGGCGCGAGAGTTTGCATCGCTGTTTGGGGGAAGAAGCTCTCGACTTGAAAGAGTTGGCCGAACGTAAACGCTCGACGCTGGGAGGCAATGTCGTCCCGATGGGTCTGGGCGATTTCTTCTTCTCGCCCGACGATCCGTTGCACCCGGACTATGAAGACGATGAAGAGGATGATGAGGATGACGAGTAGTGCGGGTCAGTACCGTCCATCGAAACCAGCGTGCTCGTCAGTGCCGAATGTTGCTTCGGATTTAGCACTGGGATTGAAATCGCCGCACGGGACCGCGAGTTCAAGCCGCACAACGGCACTCGGCGAAGCCCCGGAACGGCTGTTGTCATGTTTGTGGAGCAAGGCATGGGCTCGCATGAGTGGGATGGCGGCGAATCGCCTGAAAGGCCGTTTCAGTAACCAGTTATTCCGATTCTGCCGAAATTGACAGGGACCAAAGTCAGCCTACGACCACTGCGAGGTTTGTGATCCTTACGACTTGCCCGACCGCTTTCATTGGCTTGCTGAGAGAAAACATTGAGGCTGAATTCCGCTTTCGGTTTGCCTCGGACAATGTGCGAAATTGCCGAAAACTCGGCATTGCCACCGGTCGATTGCTGACTAGGCTCCTATAACCGGCCCGCGGCGCAAAAAACTCGTGGGCGGAATTCGCACTCAAGGCTCCAAGCCGCCCATCGGAGTAAAAACATGTTGTTCCGCCACTGGTCTCGATTGATGCAGTCCGATCGCATTCGTCGATCGCGCCGTTCGCTGGACGTCACTGCGGCAGAAGTCATGGAACGCCGGGTTGTTCCGACCGTCCTTGCTCCTTCCGGAACCTCGTTTCTAACGATTCAGATCACCGGCGATGAAAGTGTTGCGGTCTTAGACGATGGAAGCGGGAACCTGGTAGTCACGGTAAATGGTGTGGATCGATTCTACGACGGAGTCACCGACAATGACGGAGATGGAAACGCCGACGCGAGAATCAACCTGAACGCTGTGCAGACGCTGACGATTAAAGCCACCAGCAGCAGTATCACGGCGAACAACGAAATCGACCTGCGCGGCATTTCGGAGGATGGTCCCTGGCTGCTTCTGTCGGGTGTGACGGTCCAGGCAGGTGGTGGCAACGACACCGTGTTCGGTTCGGACCTGACGACGTTCAATCAAGTTGTCTATGGCGGCCGGGGCGATGATGTGCTCATCGGCGGAGCCGGCAACGACGTCCTCAATGGCGGGGACGGAAACGATTCGCTTGTTGGTCAAGCCGGCGATGATGCCCTGCTCGGTGGTGCCGGGAACGACGTTCTGGGCGCGCAAATCATCGAAGATGGATCGGCTGCCGGAGATTATACGGAAGACGGCAACGACAACATTAAAGGCCAGATCGGCAATGACTCTGTCGATGCGGGATCGGGCAATGACCGTCTGGATGGAGGCGACGGAAACGACACGTTGACTGCCGGCGAAGGCAACGACTTTGTCACTGCGGGCAAGGGTGACGATGTCGTGCAAGGAGACAACGCATCGCCGGACGTCGGCGACGGCAACGACACTCTCAATGGTGACGCCGGTAACGATCTGATCTCCGGCTCGTACGGAGACGACTTGATCAACGGCGGAGATGGAGACGACATCATTGGCGGTGGGCCAGAAGAGGACGATGCAGAGAATTTACTTTCTGATAACGACACGATCAGCGGCGGCAATGGCAAGGACAAGTTGACAGGCGGTGCTGGAAACGATTTCGTGAACGGAAACGCGGGAAATGACACCGTCCTGGGGGGCAATGGCGACGACTCTCTGTTGGGTGGAGCCGGAAATGACATCGTCGCTGGCCAAGCCGGCATCGATACCGTGAAAGGACAGGGTGGCTCCGACGTCTTGCTCGGTGGCAGCGGTTCCGACGTTGAGGGTATTGAACCGGGAGAGAATCCCGGCGACGTGGTCATCGGTGCCGAGAGCGAAATCAACGAAGAGTACTCGCTGTATGACGGCTGGAAGGCTCTGGTCACCTAGTTTCGCGAGTCACCAATCTCAACATCGTAAGGGGCAGGCAGCTTCGCCTGTCCCTTTTTTATTTTTGCGGCGGACCAGCGATCCGCAAAACTGGCCCGACTGACAGAATCCAGACAGCAAAGTTCATTCGTTCGCACCGCCCAACGGGATAGACGGCGTCCGTTCACTTCACTTCGAACCGGCATCGCCGAATCTGCTCGTTGCTGGTAATCGCCATACGAGTTTTGGCGACCATCATCTACCGCAGTGCAAGGAAGAATCATGCTGATTTCGAGTTGACTTCGTGGTTGGTCGTCGTTCGCACGTCGTGTGCGACCGTTGGCATATTCTTCTGAAACCCTTGAACCGCGCATGGTTCTCTCCATCGAAGTGACCGAGGAAGCGGATTTCGTCGTCTCCTTGTCCGCGGCCGATAACGTCACGATCGGGGTTAATGACGACCGCTACGTATTGATTGATGACATCTACCAAGAGATGCTCGCGGAAGAAGTCGCCACTCTTGAGGTCAACGCAAGCGGCCTCTTCAAGAACAAGATCAACCTCAGCGGTGTGGACAGCAGATTCTCGCAGTTATCGGGAGATGACTGGATTTACAGCGGCAAAGACAACGATTCCCCCCTTGACGACATCGGCAACGACGACATTCAGGGTGGCCTCGGCAACGACGCTTGGGCTGGTCAGGAGGGGCTTGATTTGCGGGATGGCCAGACTGACACAGATATTGTGGTGCTCGGGGACGGCGATGGCACCGACCAAAGAAAATCCATCATCGGATCCTCCAGTGAGATCGAGGAGCACTTCGGCGTTGACGATCGTCAAACCCGCGACATCACTTTGGCCCGGGAAAATGGGCCTAATTCCCTCAATCAAATCCCCCTCGCCTCGTTGGTCATATTTTGGCTAACGTCCCGCATTCTGAGGTCGTGGAGATTGTGTACCTCGATCTAACTCTTTGACTCTGTTTGATTGCGAGCGGCCAAGGATGGCCTCCGTTCCGGCTCTTAAGCCAACCGACACACTGGTGCATCAACTCGGCCGAGCGATCGTGGAAGCGATCAGCGCCGTTGGGGATCTCGTGTTATTTGGCGGACAAATCGTGCGTCAGATTTTCAACCGACTGCCCCGAAGCAGCGTCGTCGTTCAGTCGTTTTACGAAGTCGGTGTCCGCAGCATTCCGGTCGTGGCGGTGACAGGACTCTTCATCGGCATGGTCTTGGCCGTACAGGCGTATGACCAGTTTCATTTCCTGCACATGGAGTCGAAACTGGGGGCAGCAATCAACGCCTCGCTAGTTCGTGAACTGGGGCCAACTCTGGCAGCAACCATGCTGGCCGGTCGAGTCGGTTCGGCGATGGCCGCAGAACTCGGCACGATGCGCGTCACCGAACAGATTGACGCGCTGCGAGCACTTGGAGCGAACCCGATTCAATATCTTGTCGTCCCCCGTTTTCTCGCCTGCTTTCTGCTGATCCCGCTGCTGACGGCGATCGCCGACACGGTCGGAATCTTTGGCGGCTGGGCCATCGGTACGCAGGTCTTGAAGATCGACAGCTTTTATTGGTGGCTGCACTCGAAGCAATTTATCGCGATCTACGATGTCGAGTGCGGATTAATGAAGAGCTTTTTCTACGGCGGAGCAATTGCACTCATCTCGTGTTATCAGGGCTTTCATTGTGGGGCCGGCGCCGAAGGTGTCGGCCAAGCCTCGACTCGCTCCTTCGTCTGGTCATTCGTGGCGATTCTCGTGCTCGATTTCTTTCTGGGCGTCTTCCAGTCCTGGCTGTACTACTTTTTGTGGCCCGATCCTGTCTCTCTGTTTTGATCACAATGGCCAACGATTTCGCACAACTTGACTTCAATTCGCTGGCGCTCGACGAGCCAGTGATCGAACTGCGCCGGTTGTCGCGCTCGTTCGGATCGCATCCGGTCTTGCGCGACATTTCAATGTCGGTGCAGCGAGGTGAAACGCTGGCGGTGATCGGCGAGTCTGGCTGCGGCAAGAGTGTCCTGTTGAAGCTGATCATCGGCATGCTCGATCCGACCGATGGCGACGTGAACTGGTTTGGAAGATCGCTCACGCAACGACGCGAGTCGGAAATCCACCGAGACCGACTCCGTTTCGGGTATCTGTTTCAAAGTGCAGCCTTGTTCGACAGCCTCACCGTGTTTGAGAACATCGCCTTCGGCCTGCGACAGAACACGGACATGACTGAATCGCAGATCAGGCAAGTCGTTCACGATCGGCTGAAGGATGTCGGGCTGACGCTCACCATCGCCAGCAAGAAACCGGCAGAGCTGTCCGGAGGCATGAAGAAGCGAGTCGGATTGGCTCGCGCGCTGGCGCTCAGCCCGGAGATCGTTCTGTACGACGAGCCAACCACCGGACTCGACCCGATTATGACAGACATTATCAACGAACTGATCCTGCGAACACGCGAGCGCCAGCCGGTTTCCAGCATCGTTGTCACGCACGAGATGT
Source organism: Planctomycetota bacterium (assembly GCA_016872645.1). Lineage (GTDB taxonomy): Bacteria > Planctomycetota > Planctomycetia > Planctomycetales > Planctomycetaceae > SXKJ01. Next base: position 11,664 of record VGZH01000070.1, read on the forward strand.
CCACCGTTCGCAAAGTGGCCGACCGCGTCGTGATGTTGTACCCGCTCAATCGGCTTCGGCCGGAGGAACCTCAAATCGTTTTCGCCGGCACCGCCGAAGAAGCATTCTCCACTACTGATCCGCGAGTCTCCCAATTCGTCCACGGCCAAGCCCGCGAACGACTGTTAGAACTCGCAGCCGCCTGACTCCAACCATGTCTGACCGCCAACTTCAATTTCGAGTGGGACTCTTTGTGATGGTCGCCTTTGGGCTGATCACACTGATGGTGTTTCAATTTGGCGAGCTGACATCGTTGTGGCAGAAGTCGTATCAACTGGCGGTGCACTTCGAGTCAGCTTCCGGAATTCACGCCGGTTCGCCCGTCAAGATGAGCGGCCTGACGATTGGCGAAGTTCGTGAAGTCGCGTTGGACGAATCTCGCGGCGGCGTCGGCGTGATCCTCGACATTCAAGAACGCTATCTGCTGCGTGCCGACGCGAAAGCGATCCTCGCGACGTCACTACTCGGCGATTCCGTGATCGAATTCACCCCGGGCACAAAGTCGCAACGCCTGCAGCCAGGCACGCTGCTCGAAGGCCAAACGCCCCTTGATCCGCTGTCGATCGTCACGCGGCTGGACTCTAAGTTGTCCGTTTCGATGACCTCGTTCGAGCAAACCAGCGCCGAGTGGCGCAAGGTCGCCGAGAACATCAACGGACTCGTCGACACAAATCGCGGCAACCTCAACGAAGTCGTCGAGCGTGCCGCCAACGCACTGCACGAGTTCACGATCACGATGCAGGAAGCGAAACAGACGCTGCAAGCCACCAACAAAGTCTTCGCCGATCCGCAGACTCAAGAAAGCTTGCGACAGACACTCGCCGCGTTGCCCAAGCTGGCAAATGAAACCCAACAGACCATCATGCTGGCTCGCCGCACACTCGAATCGGCTCAAAAGAACTTTGACAACTTGCAGGACGTGACCGACCCGTTGGCAAAGTCCGCCGGCCCGCTCATGGCCAAACTCAATCGCTCGCTGACGAACCTTGATTCGCTTTCCACCGAGTTGGCGGCGCTGTCAAAACTGGCTGCGAGCGAAGATGGTTCGCTGCGAAAGATCGCGACCGATCCAGAGCTGTACCGCAACCTTAATCGTTCCGCGGAATCGTTGGCGATCTTGCTCAACAACCTGGAGCCGGTCGTCCGTGACGTACACATCTTCACCGACAAAGTCGCGCGGCACCCCGAACTGCTGGGCGTCAGCGGCGCCATCCGGGGCAGCAGCGGCATCAAAGAGCCGAAAGACTCCGAACCGCGACGACTGCCCGCCGATGAAACCAAGACAGCCTCTCCCGCTCCGAAACGAACACCTGAGAAGAACAACCTCACAGGAACAAAGATGCTGAGATGACACATGAAACTTGAAATTCGAAACTCGAAACTCGAATTCCGATCTTTGCTGCCCGAACCTTCGTGTTTCGGGTATCGGACTTGGGGGTTTGTATTCACAATCCTGGCAATCCTGACTCTTGGCTTGTTGCCTGGGTGCGTGCATCGACGATTGACCATCAATTCGAATCCGCCTGGGGCGCGAGTCTTGCTCGATGGCAACGAAGTGGGCGAGACCCCGACATCGGTGGACTTCACACACTACGGCACACGCGAAATCGTGCTGCAGAAGGACGGCTATGACACGCTTAAGACCATGCAGGCCGTGCCTCCCCCGTGGTATCAGATTCCGCCGCTCGACTTTTTCGCCGACAATCTATTGCCGTACCAACTCACGAATCGGCACGAGTACAGTTACCAATTGCAACCCAGTCCGACAGTTCCCTCTACTCAGGGACTACGCGAGCGAGCCAACAGCATGCGTTCCGAAGCCCACGCCGGGCCATAACTCGTTCGCTGCGGGCTTGCTTTACTTGACTTTGACCACGGATAAGATGACTCCCGCTTTACGGTGAGTCCTTTCGGCGATAACCAGCAATCGCGGGCCTCAATCATCAGAGGAATCCCCCATGCGTTGGGAGCAGAAAGTCCAATGTGCGTCGCTCAGCGATGTGGGCTTTCGGCGGCGCAACAACCAAGACTCCCACGCCACGATGTTCAGTCCCGACGCCGAGACGTTTCAGATACGCGGGCATCTTTTCATCGTGGCGGATGGCATGGGAGGCCACGCGTTCGGTGAACTGGCCAGTCAAATCGCCGTCGAAACCATTCCGCACGTGTATTTCAAGAATCGCTCGGACGACATCTCGACGGCGCTCAACGCCGCGATTCTGGCCGCTAACACCGCAGTCAACGAGAAGGGTTCCCAGAACTCTGACTTCAACCGCATGGGCACGACGTGCGTTGCTCTGGCGCTGGGGCCAAAAGGGGCGGTCGTCGGACACGTCGGCGACAGCCGGCTGTATCGCATTCGCAACAACCAGATCGATCAACTGACGTTTGACCACAGCTTGGAATGGGAACTGATCCGGCATGGCCACATGAAGGTGAACGGCCAATCGCTGCCCGAGATCAAGCACGTCATCACACGCTCGATTGGTCCGGAACCGGACGTCGAACCGGAAGTCGGAGGCCCCTTCCCGGTCTGGGCGGGTGACACGTTCTTACTGTGCTCGGACGGATTGTCGGGTCTGGTCAAGGATGCCGAAATCGGGGCGATCGCCAAACATCTGCCACCCTCCGACGCCTGTCAGTTGCTCGTGAACCTCTCGAACCAGCGCGGCGGTCCCGACAACATCACAGTCATCATCGCTGAAGTCGGTCCACTTCCCGAAGGGGTCGCACTGCAACCCGATGAGATTCCGGTGCAAGCTTCGGAATCCGATCCGCTTGATTGGCTCTGCCTGGGAGGACTCGGAGCCTTCACTCTGACATTTGCTTTCGGTGTCCTGTTCTTTGTGCAGCAAGAGGCGGAACGCAGTCACGGCATCGTACTCTCGGTGCTCTCGCTGTTTGCGTTCGCACTCATCTTCGTGTTCTGGAGGCGTCATGCCCGTTCGCGAATTTCCGACACGCCCACACCTGTGGTCTCGACCGTGCTTTCGAAAGCCTGCCGCACCGCTTCTGCCAAATTGACCGCAGATTTGCTGGCCGCGCTGGCCAAGACGGAATCCGACATGCAGCAGAGTGCAGCCACCGAACAATGGCCGCTCGACACGGCTGCTCAAGAAACTGCCGGCGCCGCCGCCAAAGAAGCCCTCAACAAGAAACAATGGCCGGCCGCTCTCAAGGAATTCGCCAAGTCGATCGACCTGCTGATGACCGCCTGGAAACAACACCGCAAGATCGTGGCCGTTCGCGACGGCGAGGCCAAGGCCGCGAAAGAAAAAGAAGCGCAATCGTAGTGCGGATGCCAACGTCGAAACGCATGCAGCCCCGGACGTCAACTTGCGCTGCAAGCAACTCGCAACTTCACCAGTCGACAGCAACAACGAAAGCTGGAGACCAAAACATGCAACCTTCGCTCTGATGTTGAGTCAGGCTCGTTTCCCGAGGCTCATGCAAGCGTCTTCTTCACGACCACGCCGCGAACTCCCGTGATGCGTTCCTCCAAACCCTTGTAGAAGAACGTCAGGCGTTCGTGATCGAGCCCCATGAGGTGCAGAATCGTGGCGTGCAAGTCGGAGACGTGGCACGGTTCATCCACAGCGGCGAAGCCAAGTTCATCTGTCGAGCCGATCGCTTGGCCGCCGCGCACGCCGGCTCCGGCCAGCCACATCGAGAAGCCATGCCAGTCGTGATCGCGGCCCGGTTTGTCAACTCCCTCGCTGGTCGGAGTGCGGCCGAATTCGCCGCCCCAGACGAGTAGCGTTTCGTCCCACAGCCCACGTTGCTTGAGGTCCGTCATCAACGCGCCGATCGGTTGATCGGTCTCGCCTGCGTGGATCGTATGGTTGCTGATGCAGTTGTTGTGGCCGTCCCAAGTATCTTCGATGTGCCCTCCGCCGGAGTACAACTGGATGAACCGCACTCCCCGCTCGATCAGCCGCCGAGCGATCAGACACTTGCGTCCAAAGTCCGCCGTGCGAGCGTCGTCGAGGCCGTACATTTCCTGCGTCGCGCGCGACTCCTGCGTGAGATCGACGACCTCGGCCGCCGTCGTCTGCATCCGATAAGCCAACTCGTAGGACAAGATGCGAGCCACCAACTCCGATTCGCGCGGCTTCGTGGCGAGATGTTCGCGGTTGAGTTCGCTGAGCAAGTCCAACGACCGGCGTTGCGTCCGCTCGGAAACGCCCGCTGGTGTCGCGAGGTCCAACAGCGGCGATCCCTGGCTGCGAAACAGTGTCCCTTGATACGCCGCCGGCATGAACCCGCCCGTCCAATTCGAGGCGCTGCCGATCGGCCCGCCGCGCGGATCGGTCATCACCACGAAACTCGGCAAGTTCGCGTTCTCGGTCCCCAGACCGTAACTCAGCCACGCACCCAGGCTCGGTTTGCCGATGAGCACACTGCCCGTGTTCATCTGCAAGCACCCCGACGCATGCGCCGCCGTGTCCGAATGCATCGACCGAATCACGCAAATGTCATCCGCATGCTTCGCGGTTTGCGGAAAAAGACTGCTGATCGGCAGCCCACTCTCGCCGTGCTGCCGAAACGGAAAGGGTGACTTCATCAAATACCCAATCGGTCGCCCATTTGACCCCACCTTCGCCTTCCCGGAGTACGCCGTCCCGTGAAATTTTTCCAACATTGGCTTTGGATCAAATGTGTCAACCTGCGACGGAGCTCCATTCATAAATAGAAACACGCAATGCTTTGCTCCTCCAAAATGCGGAGCCTTCGGAGCCAGCGGATGCATTCCCAACTCGGAGCGTGTCGCCTCATTCGCGTCAGCGTCCGTTGCAAAGAATCCCTGCCGCGACAAGAGGTCAATCAATCCGAGGCCGGCGAAACCACCACCGACTTCCCACAAAAACTCCCTCCGAGTGCGCCCACAGGAAGTCATATTGCGAATAAAACGATGAAGCATGGACAGTCCCTTTTCGCCGCGATCGCAGGAATTACTTCTTGTTGAGCCAATCCAAAGTGAACGTCACGAATGTCAGGCGATTGTAATTCTCACGTTCATAGAGCAAGCCGATGCGGCCATCTTTCAGGCGGGTGAGACAACAATAGCCTGAGGGGCCGGGATCAATCCGTTTGCTGGTGGGCCAGCTGCGGCCTTCGTCGTAGCTGACGCGGACGGTCATTTGCTTTCGCTGGGACGGATGGTCGGGATTTGCGAACAACAGCATGCTGAGCTGGGAGCCGGTCGGCCATGAGTAGCGAATCAGGCTCGCCTGACACGTTGGCTCGATGAGCGATTCGTCGCGAGCGGGTTCGGTCCAGGTCAGTCCATCATCACGGCTGCGGCTGATCAGGCGGCGGCCGGCAAGTTCGGGCATCTTGCCGGATCGAGCCCAGTGGTTGCGCATGTTGATGAGCAGCTCGGAACCGTCACCGGCGACGGTCTCGACGAGTTGGCATTCGTTGGTATGCAGTCCGACAGTCCCGCCGAGCTTCCAAGTTTCGCCGTGGTCGTCGCTGTAAATGATGTGCGACGAGCTAGGGCCGCTGCGGTCGGGAGTCTCACGATGATTCGCCGGCAAGATGAGCCGCCCGCGATGCGGGCCGCGTTCCAGTGCGATGCCGATGCCTGGTCCCATCGCGTACCAGCCCCAGCCCGGTTTTGACGTTGAGTCGGTGATGTCACGAACTTTGGACCACGTCGCGCCGTCGTCGTCGCTGTGAGTCAGCAGCACTCGGCCGTTCTTGCGATTCATCGACAGAAAGATTCGGCCCGTCGCCGGATCAATCACCGGGCAAGGATTGCCAACCGTGATAATAGCATCGCCGCCCTCTTCGTGGACGAGTTGCAGCTTCTGCCATGTCTGGCCGCTGTCAGTACTGCGACGCAAGACAAGATCGTTGTCGCCGTCATCGCTGAGCGATGTTTTACGTCCTTCGCAAAACGCAAGCAGCGTGCCGGACTTCGTGGTGAGCAGAGAGGGAATGCGATACGCGAAGTAACCTTCGGTGCCGGCGACGAAGACTTCGACCGAACTCGGTTCGGCGGCCGAAACGAACGATCGGCTGAAGGCCAGAACACAGGCGATGAAAATCGTTCCGCGAGACATTTCGTGATTCCTTCCTTCGACCGGCATTCGTCAAGGAACGCCCGTTCGGCTCGTCGCGCGGCGCGATGACGGCTACGAAATCAGGCCCGCAATCGGTTGGCCGTGGTAGATGTGGTGCGGGCGGTTGAGTTCGTCGTGCCACGCGGCAGTCTCGGGGATGCCTAGAGCGTGATAGATCGTCGCTGCCATGTCTTCGGGCTTCTGCGGATTGCTGGCGGGATAGGCGGCGATCTTGTCGGACGAACCGATGGCGGTGCCGCCACAGACTCCGCCGCCGGCGAAGAAGACGCTTTGCACCGCACCCCAGTGATCGCGGCCCGCTTGATGGTACGACTCGGGCAACAGCGACAGCTTCGGAGTCCGGCCGAACTCGCCCGCCATGACGACCAGCGTGTTGTCGAGCAAACCGCTCGCGTGCAAATCGTCGAGCATCGCACACAACGCGCGGTCCGTCGGCGGAAAAAGTTTGTCCTTGAGCCGATGGAAAATCTCGCCGTGCGTGTCCCAGGTCTCATTGCTCCCGAGGTTGACCTGCACGAGATTGACTCCCGATTCGACCAACCGATAGGCCATCAGAAGCGACCAGCCATAGCTGTTGCGGCCATAACGGATTTGAGTCGCTTCGTCCGCGTTCGTGACGTCGAACGCGCGGCGGACATCGCGTGACGCCAGCAGCGAGATCGCGGACTGCCGATGATCGTCGTAGCTCTGCCCGGCGGCCGATCGTTCCAACGCGCTGCGTTGTTGATCAAATTCACGCAACAGATTGACGCGGCTGTTGACTCGATTCAAGTTGAGATCCGGGGACAGCGCGATGTTCGGAGCCTGATAGATTCGCGCATCGGATTCTTTGGGAGCCTTCTTGGTTTCGTTGGCGAACGTGAATTCGGGATACGCTCCGCGCCAGAACGGATTGCCGTACGGCGACGCCTCGATAAAGAACGGATCGCGATGCCGGCCCATCAATCCACCGTACGCTCCGGGCATCACGCCACCTGACCAATGCACGAGTCGTTCCGGCAACACGATCGCCGGCGGCAGATTGTCGCTGCGACGGGGAACCTGATCGCCGACAATCGACGCGATGCTCGGCCAGTCGGACGGGCGCGGCTTGCGGTCGCCGACAAATCCCGGCGATGTGACGCTGCGGCCCGTCAGCATGAAATAATGGCCGAGCGTGTGCTCGTTGGTCGGGTGCGTCAACGAGCGAACGACGGCCCAGCGGTTACTTTGTTTCGCCAGTCCTGGCAAGTGCTCGCAGATGTCCAGGCCCGGCGTCTTCGTAGAGATCGGATTGAACTCACCGCGCACCTCGGCCGGAGCGTCCGGCTTCAAATCGAAACTGTCATGCTGCGAGAGGCCACCGGAAAGAAAGATGTAAATGCAGGACTTCGCTTTGCCGTGGGGAGTCGCGGTGGCAGCACTCGCGGTTCTCAGTCCGGCCAGATGATTCATTCCCAAGCCCAGCAACCCGACCGCTCCTGCCTGCACGGCGGCCCGTCGCGAAAGGTTTGGATGTCGCAGGTTCATCGGGACAGTCTCCGCGGAAGTCACCGGCAGATGGGGCTTGATTCGAAGATCGGCTGATCGCTCAGCGGGACATCAGTTTCATCAACGGGCGACGATTCGACAAGCCGGAATCCCCGCCGGACACCTCACAACGAACTCACTTGGCAGGAATGGCAATCATGTCGATCGTCAGCGATCTTTCCGCGAGCCCCACTCCGAGCACCTGCGCCTTCGACGCCGCCGGTGGTCGAGCGGGATCGTAGAACTTCGGACGCAGTTCATTGAGCTTCACACTCGCGTCGTTGTCGCTGACGTAATACGTCGCCTTGGCGAGATGTCGCAGGTCGCTGCCGCTCGCCTTGAGGATCTCCTGCAACTGAGCAAACACGTCGTTGACCTGCCCCGCTCCGTCAGCCCCCTCCTTCGCGAACAAACCAGAGATAAAGATCGTGCGCGGATCGTTGACTCGCACGACCCGGCAGAAGACGGGAGAGGCGGTCATGCCTGGCGGGGTGATGAACTCCAGAGGCTCGCGCGGTGGCAACTTCTGACCCGCGACTTCGGCATCGTAGATCTGCTTTGCGGTCGGCAGGTCAGGGACGATCAATTCAATTTCAATCGGCAGCGACGATTGCCATTCCACGAACACGCACGGCGGACTCGAGTTTCCGAACGCTTTCGCAATCGCCTCCTGAACCTCCTTCACGTCAGACATCGGCGTCAGAAAACACTTGGCCTGAGCCACATAATCATGCGCGAGGCCGAGATGATCGAGCGTGGCTTTGAGGCTCGCGAGTGTTTTGGTGGTCGCCTCGCCCAGCGTCTGTCCTTTCTCGGCCTGTCCTGAAATGTAGAGTCGCGGCGCGTTCCCGATTGACGTCACTTGAGCGAACGGCCGCTGACCCGGCAGGTGGCTGACATGTAAACGGCCAAAGCCCGGTCCTTCGCGATGTCTCGCGACACTCACGGCGTCGATCGCCACCAACGCCTCCGAGTGCGGCAAGCGGGACTGCACGAAACTCACCGCGGGTCGCACTCCCATCGGGAAACGCTTCGCCAGCACGCCGCGCACTGCGGTCGCGACGTCCGCGCTCGTCACAGCCACATTGAGCTTCACAGCGCGGCTCAGGTCCGACTCCAACAGCTTCAACGCAGCCTCCAAGTGTCCCAAAACCGCCGTCGTTTGTGATTCGGCGTCTCGACCAGTGACCTCCCCCTGCGCCGAAACTGGCAGGAACTGAGCCGTGTAAACCAGCACGCCTCTATCAACCAGCACGGCCTGCGCGGCCCCCGTTCGCGGATCGTTGCCAATCGAACGTCGTCCTTCATCCGCTGACACGACGACACGCGACAGCATCAGAGCCAGACAAACCACTGCGACAAATCGCATGATGATCCTTTCAAGACAGTTGCTCCGGCCGATCGCCGTGAGCCGTTGGCAGAAAGCCGATTTCAGTGTTCGGACTTGTAAAGAGGATCGGGATCACAGCCGACAGCTTTCAGCCCACAGTCATCAGGCAGACAAAAGTCACTGGGCTTTCTTTTTCCCGCGCGGCTGTGTGAGCGGTCCAGCCATCGGCGGCGTCTCGAAGAACTGCCTGTCGCCGGTGACACGCGGGTCGTTGGTGCGAGTCAATTCCGACATCAGTTTTTGATTCAACTCGGCTCGCACCGATTCGTACTTGGGATCCGCCGCGACGTTGTGAATTTGATGCGGATCGTCGGCGATGACGAACAGTTGCTCGCGCGGGCGTTTGGCAAAGGCAAGGTCGTAAAACGGTTTCCATTCAGGATCGTTGCGGTGCTTGATCAGCCACGCCTTGGTCGGGCTGGAGTCCATGTCCGAGAGCGTGACGCGGGTGTTGTTGGCGAGCGTCGCCGCATTCGGTTCGTCATTCTCGCCAAGCTTGTAGGGATTGCCCATCGGCCAGCGATCCGGCTCGAAATTGATGATGTAATGAAAATCCTTCGTGCGGATCGCTCGCTGCGGGTAGGGAAGGAATCCTTCGCGAGCATCTTCGACATGCCGTTCGCGTCCCATGAGTGCGAAGCTGCGCTGCGGATCGACTTGGCCCGACTTTTCGGATCGCAACACTGGCACGAGGCTGCGGGCGGTCATCACTTCGGGGGGCTTGATGCCCGCGATCTCTAAAAACGTTGGCGCGAGATCCGGCAGGCCGACGAAATCCTCGAGCACTCGGCCTCCCTTCGTGCCGGCTCCGCGAATCGCCAGCGTCACGTTCGTGCCGAAGTCATAGAGATTGCACTTACCGTGCGTGAATCCCGGCGGGCCGTGATCGCCGCTGACGGCAACCAGTGTGTTGTCGAGTTCGCCCATCTCCTCCAGCTTCTTCAACAGCAAACCGATCGCGTGATCGAACGCTTGAATCTCGCCAAAGTAATCGGCGATGTCCTCGCGCACTTCAGGCACATCGGGCAGAAACTTGGGCAACTTCCCTTGGAGCGAATCCGGTTCGATCCCCCACAACGCTTTGCCGGAGCCGCGCTCCCACATGCGATGCACATTGGTGGGACCGAACCAGTAACAAAACGGTTGATCGGGCTTACGATCCGCGAGGAACGCCTCGAAGTTACCGGTCACGTCGCGATACAGCTCGGCCTTGGCCTCTTCGAGCGGCTGACCCTTATTGACCATCTGCGTGCAGTTCTCTGAGAAATTGTTGAACTTGCTCCCCGCTTTCTCGTAGGCGAATCGGTCGCCGCCGAAGGGTGCGTCGTTCGGTTGGCCGGGGCTCCAAACTTTGTATGTCTGCCCGATGTGATAACCGGCGTCATTCAGCAGCAGCGGAAAGCTGGGAATCTTCGAGTCCCAAACGGCCCCTTGCAGAATCGCTGCTCGGCCTGTGCGCCAGAAATATTGTCCCGATAGCAGAGAGCTTCTGCACGGAGTACACGAAGGCGCGTTGACGTACGCTCGGCGAAAGAGCACGCCCTCGCGCGCGATGCGGTCGATGTTTGGCGTCTTGATGGCATCGTTGATCGAGCCGGCTCCTTCGACCGCCGCGAAAATGCTGGCATAGCGACCCCAGTCATCGGCGAACGCAAACAGGATATTGGGCCGCTTGGATTCGGCGGCTGGAGCTGAGCGAGACGGCACAATTGCCGCCGCAAGAGCACACGCCAACACGACACACCGCATCAATCGCCAACCCATTGTCGAATGCGAACCTGCGGACATTGCAGAACCTCCAAAGTCGTTGCTTTCCTTCGCGATCGTCGCCAAGAAATCAGCCTACTTCTTCTTGGCCTTCTTTTTCGAAGGTGCCTGTTCGCCGGATGATTTCTTGTCAGCGGGCAGATCGCGGGTGGCCAGTTCACGAAACTCGTTCGTCACCTTTGTCCAAAGCCGGTCCAATTCGCTGACCTTTTCCGGCATCTTCTCAGCGAGGTTATTGGACTCCGCTCGGTCTTTGCCGAGATCATACAATTCCCACGCGGCGGTTTCGGCTGTCGGCTGATTGGCGGCGGCCACGAGTTTCCAATCACCCACCCGAATCGCTTTGTTGTTCTCGTGCAGCCACCAGAGGTATTCACGTGCGACGCTGCGATCCTTTGCGAAGGCGGGGACCAAACTTTTGCCTGGTGCGGGCGGGACCGGCTGATCTTCCCAGGTTTCGATCCGCTTCCCGCCCACCACATCGAGAATCGTGGGGACGAGGTCGATCAGATGCCCGGGATCATTCCGCAATTCGCCACGAGCCGCGATCCCCTTCGGCCAATGCGCGATCAGTGATGTCGAGATGCCGCCCTCATGCACCCAAGTCTTGTTGCGGCGGAACGGAGTATTCGCCGCGTTCGACCAGCCAGGACCGAGACACAAGTACGTCGGATCCGAACCGAGAGGAGCGGAGCGATCGTGACCGTTGCCTCGAACCATCAGTTCCGCACTCGCCCCGTTGTCTGAGCAGAAAAAGAGCAGCGTGTTGTCGAACGCCTGCATCGCTCGAAGCTGCTCGATCAGTCGGCCGATCTCGCGGTCCATGCGATCGACCATCGCGGCGTGCACTGCCATCTTCGCCGCTTGGAAGTCGCGCTGCTCGGCGTTGAGTTCGTCCCATGGCAATGGACGATTGATCTCGCCGGGACCGAGCTTCACCAGCGCATCGGGAAACGCATACGGCGGCCCGACCTCTCGTTCCGGCGCGGACAGGCCGCAGTTCAACAATCCCAGCCCCTTCTGGCGTTGCCAGCGAGCCTCTCGCGCGGCGGTCCAGCCGCCACGATATTTGTCGCCATATTTCGCGATGTCTTCCGCGAGCGCATGCAGCGGAAAGTGCGGCGATGTAAATGCGACATACGAAAAGAACGGCTGCCCGGCATGTTGCTTTGCGTGGTCTTGAAGGCACTTGATCGCGTGATCAGCGATCATTGTCGTGACATAGCTGGGGTGCTCTGGATCCACCGGCGGCAGCTTCTTGTCATCCTCGAAATGATTCTGCGGAGCGAAGAAGCTGTTGTGATCCTCCAAGCTGTACGAGCGATCGAAGCCTCCCGCCAAGCGCGGTCCATCCACATGCCACTTGCCCGAGTGATATGACCGGAAGCCCAGCGGTTTGAGCATCTCTGGCAGCAATCTGGCCCAGGCTGGCCGAGTCCCCTGCCCTCCCCCCTTGGGGCCGTCCGGCAGCGCATCGCGCCGCACCTGCTGAGCATAGTAGCCGGTCAGCAACGCCGCTCGCGAAGGCCAGCAGCGAGCGGTGTTGTAGAACTGCGTGAATCGCAGCCCATTCTTCGCCAGCCCATCAAGCACCGGCGTCTCGATCTCGCCGCCATAGCAACCAAGGTCCGAGAAGCCGAGGTCATCGGCGAGGATGACCACGACGTTGGGACGGGTTGGCTCGGCCGCCATGCCGGGGACCGACAACAAAACCAACACGGCGGCAACGAGCAGTTTCATGGCGTGATCTCGCAAAACGTAGACCGGTCACTCCGTGAGCGGACAATTCGAGTCACGGACTGACTCGGCTACTTTAGTGCTTGTAAACCTTATGCATCGGACGGCCAGAGAGAATTTGCTCTTTGCCCCAGGTGGTGACGTCGCGGAATGCCTGGCTTTGAATGAAACTCTTGAAAGCTTCTTCGTCGGACCACTCGCTGGTGATGAGGTACGACGCACCGTCGCTGACATCTTTCCACAACGTCGAATTCGTGTGGCCGGCGGCGGCACGCAAGGCACCGAGCACTCCCGCAAACTTGGTCTCGAAGTCCTGCTGCTTCCCTTCAATCACGTGATAGTTCATTCCGACAGTCACCATGTTGCACGCTCCTGTTGAGTCTTCCAAAAAGAAATCCGCGAGCCGGGTATCGACGCGCGGGCGGGATGTTATCGAGATCAGCGTTTCTCGCCACCGACACCGGGCCACCAGCCATCCAATGTCTGACGCAGCGCGGCAACGCGATCCGCTTGCGAGTCGGCGAGGTTTTTCGTTTCGTGCGGATCGACTTTGAGGTCGAACAACTCAACGACGCCATTGGGTTCGTTTCGCTCGGCCGGAACGATGAGCTTCCAATCGCCGCACACGAGCCAACGCCAACGCAAACTCGCCGCGGGATTCTGCAAGTCGGCCGAGTCGTGCGTGAAGCATTCGCCAAAGATGGTCTCTCGTTTCGCGACAGCCGCCTCGTCGAGCAGATTGAGTCCTGGCAGATCGCTCGGCCGCTTCACACCGACGGCATCGAGCACTGTCGGCAGAATGTCCAGCGAACTGATCGGCGCGTCGCTCATCTTCGGTGCGACCTTGGTCGGCCAGCGAATGAGGATCGGCGTCCGCAGGCCGCCGTCGTATTGCGACTGCTTCGACTTCGGAGCGTACTGTGGCTTGCCGGGGTTTTGGATCCAGCCGTTGTCGGTGACGTAGATCACGATCGTGTTATCGGCCAACTTCTGTTCTTCCAGATGATCGAGCAGTTGCCCGCAGGTCTCATCGAAGAACTCACACATCGCCCAGTAGCGTGCGACGTGCTCGGACTTCGCCAGCGATTGGTACTTCTCGAAGAGCCGCGCCGGCGGGTTGTGCGGCGTGTGCGGCAGCATCGGGGCGTACCAGATGAAGAACGGCTTTTCGTTTTTCCTGGCATCGCCAATGAAGTCGTAGATCGGCTGCATCGTCTTGCGGCCGATGTCGAGTCCCTCGTCGCCGTGGCGCTGCCCCTTCGTCATGCCGTGCGTGAAGCCGCCGCGTGTGAAGTCCCCTTGCCACCACTTGCCAGTTTGCAACGTCAGATACCCCGCGCTCGTCAGCAGCCGAGGCAATGTCGGCTGCGCGTCCATGAAGCGGCTCATCGTCTCACGACCGGCGGCGAACGTCTCTTTGTTTTTCGAACCCCCCGGCGGATCGTTGCTGGTGATCTTGTGCTGATGCGGATACTTGCCCGTGATGAGACTGGCGAGACTCGGACAACAGAGCGAAGACGTCACATAGCCGCGCCGAAAGACGAGGCTCTCTTTCGCGAGGCGATCCAGTCGCGGCGTCTGAATGTGCGGATGCCCCATGAATCCGTAGTCGGTCCAGGCTTGATCGTCGGAAACGATCAACAAGACGTTCGGCGGTGCAGCGAACACGGGTGATACGATCGAACACATCAAGAACAAAAAACAAATCCAACGCAACATCGTCTTCTCCTTCAGACCTCTGAGTCCTCTGTGCTTCTGTGGTGCAAATGCAGTTCACCACAGAGACGCAGAGCAGACCATTACAAACGACTGCGACCCTGTTCACGGAGTCGTTTCATCAGCTTCTGCAACTCGGCGACTTTCTCCGGATGCTTGGTGACCAAGTTGTCCTGTTCGGCAACATCGTCGGCCAAATGGAAGAGTTGCCCGGCCTGAGCCGCTTTCGGATCTTTCTTGGATTGATCGGCTTGTCGACCTCCGCCGCCAGGTTGGATGAATTTCCAATCGCCGCTGCGGATCGCGAACGGGCCTTGCGTGCCGCCGGTGTGCGCGACGAAGTGGGGCCGCGGCGGTGAGTCGGCCTTCTCGCCAAGTAGCGTTGGCAGCACGTTGAAGCTGTCGACGGCCGCGTCGTTCGACAGAGTCACTCCTGTGAGTGCCGCGAACGTCGCGGTCATGTCGAGATGCGTGATAAGCGTGTTGTTGGTCGTCGCCGGTTGGATGCGTCCGGGCCAACGGGCGATGAACGGTACTCGATGTCCCCCCTCGAAGAGCGTTCCCTTCGTGCCGCGCAGCGGGGCATTCGGGTGGTAGTCAAACTTACCGACGTCCTCGTAGCCGTCATCCATCACGCCACCGTTGTCGCTGGTGAAGATCACCAGCGTGTTGTCCACTAATTTCAACCGATCAAGCGCGGACAAGACCTGGCCCACAGTGTCGTCGAGTTCGTGAATCCCGTCGCCCCGCGTACCGACGGGACTGGTCCCTTTGAATCGCGGATGCGGCACTCGCGGGACGTGAATGCCGTGTGTCGCGAGATACAGGAAGAACGGTTTTGACGAGTCCGCCTTCGATTGCCGTTCCACGAACGAAACCGCCTTCGCTGCGAACGTGTCGGCCATGTCTTCGTCCGTCCAGCGAGCCGCTTTGCCGCCGGTCATCCAGCCGATGCGGCCAACCCCTTTGATGATCGTGAAGTCGTGCCCATGTGTGTGCTTCAATTTGAGCAACTCGGGATTGTCTTTGCCTGTCGGCTCATTCCCGACCTTCATTTTGTAGTTCACCTGAATCGGATCGGCGGCATCGAGTCCCGCGACGCGATGATCTTCGACATAGACGCACGGCACGCGATCGCCAGTCGCCGGCATCAGGAAGGCGTAATCGAAGCCAATCTCCAGCGGTCCCGGTTTGAGTTCGCCGTTCCAATCGGGACCTTTCTCGCCGCCAAGTCCGAGATGCCACTTGCCGACGACACCCGTCGCATAGCCGGCTTGCTTGAGTACCGAAGCGATCGTCGTTGTCCCCGGCGGAATCAGCAGCGGCGCGTCGCCCGGTGCGATCCGTGATCCGGCCTCCTGTCTCCAGGCATATCGCCCGGTCAGCAGGGCCGAACGTGTCGGCGTGCAGGTCGAGGCCGGCGAGTGCGCGTCCAAGAACCGACAACCTTGCGACGCCAACCGGTCCAGATTCGGTGTCTTCGCGTGTTTGGCTCCGTAGCACGACAAGTCACCGTAGCCGATGTCATCAGCCATGATGAAAACGATGTTGGGGCGTTCGGCTGCCGAGACCGCACAGCACGTAGACAACAGCAGCAAACCAACGACAAGAGCGCGCATCGATGATTCCTTCCAAAACGAAAACGCTCGGCCAAGAGGGCCAAGCTACGGAGCACAGGCACGATCAAGATGCACATAGCCGCCATCGACGTGAATCAATTGGCCGGTCGTGTGGCTCGAACGAGGCGACAACAGGAACGCGACCATGTTGGCGATTTCCTCGCACGACGTCATGCGATGTCCCAGCGGAATTCGCGATTCGATCTGCTTTCTAGTTTCGTCAGGGGCGGTCACCGTCGAAAGCCACGAGGCGTACATCGGAGTCCAGCACTCAGCGACGATCACGGCGTTGACTCGGATGTCGTACTTGGCGAGTTCGACGGCCCATTCGCGAGTTAGCGCGTTTCGCCCACCGTTCGCGGCCGCGTAGGCCGATGTCCCCCCCTGCCCGGTCTCGGCCACCTTCGAACCAATGTTGACGATCGCGCCGCGCGACTTCTTCAGTTCCGGCAACGCGAAGTGCGCGAGTTCGTAGTAGTGAATCAGGTTCTTTCGCAGCGATGCGAGAAACCGTTCGGTATCGCCATGTTCAAGGTTCACGCCGTCATTGACCCCAGCGTTGTTGACCAACCCGTCGATGCGGCCGAACTTCGCGACCGTGGCTTCGACCGCGCGGCGACAGTCGTCCGTCTGAGACAACTCGGCTCGCACAGCGAAGACATTCCCTTCGCCGGCTTTCACGGAACTCACAACCTTTTCGTTGTCGGATTCGTTGCGGCCAATCACGACCGGAATCGCCCCTTCGGTCGCGAGCACGCGAACAATCCCCTCGCCGATTCCTTTGGCTCCGCCGCTCACCAGGATCACTTTGTCTTGCAAACCAAGATTCATGGATGGACTTTCTCGCCAGATGCAGCCGCCCCCTGACGGTCGCGGTGCAATTGGGGGTGTTGATCACTCGGCATTCAATCCGGCACTGACCCGAAACATGTGCCCGTCGGGATGACGCAAGTGAAATTCACGAACTCCCCACGGCTTGTTCGTCGGAGGATACGTCACCGTCATCCCGTTCGCGACCGCGCGAGCATGCAGTGCGTCGACCTCCGCGGCAGACTCCATCCACCATGACATCCACACGCCGTCAGTGGCATCATCGCCGGGAAACTTCGGAAAAATCGTCCCGCGCGAGCCTTGTCCGCCACAGCAAAGAAAAATCTCGGCCTTTCCCGAACAGACACTGCCAAAGCCCGCTGCTCCGTGCTCATTCGAATCCGCACCACCGCAGATCATGCCGCCGTCGTTCCAGCTGAACCCACGCTTCCAGCCGAGCGATTCAAACCACGCCATGCTCGCACCGACCCTCGAAACATTCAGGACGGGAGTCACACTTTGAACGCTCATAGTCGTGTTCCACTCAAGTAGGTTTGTGCCGCGAGCGAATACATCTTCGCAGCTTGGATGACCGCCTCGACGCCGACGCACTCGTTGGGACCGTGTGCAAGATTCAACCATCCGGGGCCGAAGCTGGGAATGGTCGGAATGCCGGCGACGGCGTGAAACTTCGACGCGTCGGTCCCTCCCGGAAATGCACTCAACTTTGGACGCCAGCCGAGTACGTGCTCGGCAGCGCCCAGCAGAGCAGCCACCAACGGATGCTCGGCTGAGACTTCCGTCGGCGGAGTCCAGTCCAGCGGCGGTTGTTCGAACTCCAGTTCGACGCGCAGATCGGGACTGTCTCGGCGGATCGCCGCCAGACAGCCTTCGAGATCCGCCTGGAGTTGTTCCCGCGTCATGCCCGGCAGCGTGCGAATGTCCGATTGAAACTCAGCCAACCCCGAACAGACTCCATACCCCACGCCCCCTTCAATTTTGACGCCGAGGTTGACGGTCGGCGCTGAACACAGCGGGTGTGGCTGGAAGGTGAGTCGCAGTTCACGACTCATCTGCGCGAGCACCTCGGCCAGTCGAACGTTCGCGTTGATCGACGGCAACCGGTCAGTCAGGCTGCTATGCATCTGCGATCCGTAAACTCGGATCGTGAAACACGAGATGCCACGCGACAGTAGATGCAGGAACTCGAATTCCGGTCCGCCGATTCCCGACGGCTCGCCCAACAAGGCCACGTCCGCGCGGAGTCCGTATTCTGTCGACAGAAATTCCGAACCGAACCGCATCGAGCGTTCTTCATCCGCGTTAATGACCAGCAGCACGTCCCCCGCCAAAGGAATCTCGCACTGCTTGAGAGCAGCGGTCGCATAAATCATTGCCGCGACCGCTCCTTTCATGTCGGTCGAACCCAAGCCAAACAATTTGCCGTCCCGAACTACCGGCTGAAACGGGTCTGTCTGCCAGTGAGTCGCATCTCCGACCGGCTTCGTGTCGCTGTGTCCGCACAGCATAAGGACCGGCCCCGGCTGCTGACCCCGCAAACGATAGATGACGTTCGGACGATGCGGTTCCTTCGCAGCGACCTGGACATCCACGAGACCCAAGCGTTTCATGTGGGCGAGCACGACTGCGACAACGGCCCGCTCGTCGCCCGGCAGATTCGGACTGGGAGTGGCAACCAATTCACCAACGAAGCGCAACAACTCGTCGCGTCGTTGTTCTAGCCATTGCAGTATCATCGGCTCTCACTCCTGCATTTCCGCCAAGGCCTTCGGCAATGCCGCCGCGATGATAACCAACGCGCGGCCGCACGAAACGCACACCGTTCGTTGAGTCGTCGGTCATTTTGATGAATCCTGGGCGGCACTCCCTGAGTCATCGCAGGACTTCGTTGGGGAACCGCAGAGTTTGACTCCCTGATCAGGGCGTGTCACCCTGGCGGGAATCGATTCGGCCCCACGACTGCTCGTTGACATGATCACGAACGAAGTGTGAGAATCACGCTCTGCTGACCGGTTCGTCCTGTTCTCAGATGAG
>VGZH01000071.1 GCA_016872645.1 Planctomycetota bacterium
TGAAGATTGAGTACTTACAGAAAGTGCTGAAACGCTGGTTGCTGACGACGGTTGAAAATGGCAACGCTGGTCGGCTGAATTTGATGGCGCTGGGTTGTTGAGGGACTCCTGTGGGTTGAGGAACCGGGCTGCGGTGAGGGTTCGACGATCACCGAACGTGTTCGGTGGTCGTCGGCGCGGTCAGGTGCCGCGCTGTCGGGGCGATGGCGGCGGGACCTGGCATCCTGAAGGCGGCCGCTTTTGCCTTCGGTCTCCAGAATGTGGCCGCGATGCGTGAGGCGATCTAGGACAGCTCCGGTGGGGCGTTTCCTGCCAAGGACCTCGATCCAATTCTCTAACGGGAGATTGGTGGTCACAATCAAGCGATTCCGTTCGCAGGTGGTGGCGATCACGTCGAAGAGCAATTCGGCTCCGGCTTTACCGCTGGGGATGATGTGCAACGAAAGGATGCCGTGGTTCGCGGCCTTTGGAGAGGGCGGCATCAACTGCCCTGATCTGCACCGTTCTTGTATGCTCTTGCTGATTCGTCGCAACTGTGCGTGCATCTCTTGGGGCAACCGATGGCAACACTTCGTCTTCTCATCCTAGTTGTTTGTGCTTTGCTGGCGGCCGTTCAACCCGTCGTTGGTGCCGAGCCGTCTCGGCCGAACATCCTGTTGATCCTGTGTGATGATCTCGGCTATGGCGATGTGAAGTGCCTGAACCCCGATGGCAAAATCGCGACGCCGAATATGGATCGGATCGCTCGCGAAGGGATGATCTTCACCGATGCGCACACGTCGTCGGCCGTATGTTCGCCGACGCGGTACGGACTGATGACCGGACGGTACAACTGGCGTAGCAAGCTCCAGCAACACGTCCTTGGCGGGCTGAGTCCCCGGTTGATCGAGCCGGGCCGTCTGACGATCGCGTCGATGCTCAAGCAGCAAGGCTATCACACCGCCTGCGTCGGCAAGTGGCATTTGGGCATGGACTGGGTCAAGCTACCGGGCAAAGAGGTCAGCGAACTGAGCATCGAAACGCGTGAGCAAGTCTTCAACGTCGATTATTCGCAGCCGATCAAGAACGGTCCCAACAGCGTCGGGTTCGACGAATACTTTGGCATCAGCGCGTCGCTCGATATGGTGCCGTTCACCTACATCGAAAACGATCGAGTCGTGAAGTTGCCGACCGAGGATCGCGGTTTCGAATTGATGTTCGGCCGAGGCAAACCGATGACGCGGCTGGGCCCGGCCGCTCCCGGATTCGATGATGACGACGTGTTGCCTGACCTCACGAAGAAGACCATCGAGATCATCGACCGCCGCGCAGCCGCCGCCAAACAGGGCCAACCATTTTTCATTTACCTGCCCTACGCCTCGCCGCACACGCCGATTCATCCGAAGGGAGACTGGCTGGGCAAGAGCGGGCTGAATCCGTATGCCGACTTTGTCATGCAGCAGGATCACGCAATCGGGCAGTTGCTCGACACGCTCGACAAGCATGGCCTGACGGACAACACGCTGGTCATCTTCACCAGCGACAACGGTTGCTCACCTCAAGCCAAGTTCGACGAACTGCTCGCGAAGGGTCACAACCCAAACCATGTCTTTCGCGGCCATAAAGCGGACATCTACGAAGGGGGACACCGCGTGCCGTTCCTCGTGCGTTGGCCCGGTCGTGTGAAAGCGGGATCGAAGACTGATCAATTGACCTGCCTCGTCGATGTCACGGCAACGCTTGCCGAGATCGTCGGGACGAAGTTGCCGGACACCGCGGCCGAGGACAGCGTCAGCTTTCTGCCGACGCTGATTGATCAAACCGCCAAGTCCGGGCGGACGACGCTCGTCAGCCATTCGATCAATGGCTCGTTCGCGATCCGCGACGGTTCATGGAAGCTGTGCCTCTGCCCCGGTTCCGGCGGGTGGAGCAAACCGCTTCCCGGTGCAAAAGACGCAGCCAACCTCCCGCCGAACCAACTGTACGATCTCAGCGTCGACATCGGCGAGCAGACGAACCTTCAAGACCGACATCCAGAGACCATTATGCGGCTGACGAAGCTGCTCGAAAAATACGTCGCCAACGGCCGCAGTACTCCCGGCGAACCGCAGCAGAACGCGGTAGCGGTGAAGATTCGGAAATGATGAATTTGGCGAGTCCGTTCGTCTCCGACAGTGCAATGTGAACAGTGAAGACTGCAAAGTGCAAAGGTGTTAGCGATGAGAAGTGTCCGACATTCTTCACTTTGCACTTTGTACTCTTCACTTTGCGCTGCCAACGACTTTCGACCACGTTGATTTCTCGCATGACAACCGTCTCAAAACACTTCTCGAAAAGGAGCCTCCCTTCATGCAGTATCGCAATCTCGGCGCGAGCGGCCTGCTCGTGTCACCAATTTGTTTGGGAACGATGACCTTCGGCTCACCGGTCGGCGAAGCCGATTCGATCAAGCTGATTCACGCGGCGATGGAGCGAGGCATCAACTTCATCGACACGGCCAACGTTTACGAAGGATACAAGCGATTCCTCGGCAGCCCTGGCGGTGTCGCCGAAGAGATCGTTGGCAAGGCGCTCGTGGGGCGACGAGACAAGGCGATCCTCGCGACGAAAGTTGGAGCACCGGTAGGGCCGGGGCCGCAGGACAAAGGTTTGTCGGCAACGCACATCTTGCGCGAAGTCGATCGCAGCTTGCAGCGGCTGAAGACCGATTACATCGACCTCTACATCCTGCATTGGCCGGACAAAGAAGTTCCTCTGGAAATATCGCTGGCGGCGGTCGAGGTCGCCGTGAAGGCGGGCAAGATTCGCTACCTCGGCTTGTCGAACCACTACGGCTGGCAGATTTGCGAATGCTTGTGGCTGGCCGAGAAACACGGCTGGCCGCGCGTCGTCTCGTCGCAGATCCCGCTGAGCTTACTGCGTCGTGAGTTCCATCACGACCTCGCATTCTGTCGCAAGCACAACATCGGCGTGGCTCCGTATCAGGCGTTGCAAAGCGGCTTGCTGACCGGCAAATACCGACGCGGCCAACCGCCACCGAGCAACTCGCGAGCCGCTGAGAAACCCGATTGGATTTGGAAGCTCGAAGACCCGGTCTTTGATCGACTCGAACGCGCGGAATCAGTCGCGAAAGAACTCAGCGTGCCCATGTCGCAACTCGCGCTCGCCTGGACGCTGACGCAACCGGCCGTCACGTCGCCGATCGTCGGTGTCAAACATCTCGCCCAAATAGAAGACGCGATCGCAGCAGCCAGCGTGAAATTAACCACTGATCACCTGAAGCAACTGGATGCCGCATGCCCGCCTCCCTGGACACAGAACGATCCGGTTCGGGGATAAGGATTCACCACAAAGGCATGGTATCCCCTCACTCTGGAATTGGCTCATCCAGCAGCAGCGCCTTCACGAAGCGCACCGGGGGCGAACCGAACGACAGCGTGCCATCGTGGTAGCGTTTGAGTGTGAACTTGTCGGCCCACGCCTCTTCGGCGGCGGCGCGGAGGTCGCGGTGTTCTTGGTAGCCGACGAAGTACGTCGAGAGCTGCGTCGAGGTCAGTTGTGCTCGGACCCATTTGAGGGCGGCTTCGCGTTCTTCTTGGAACGTGTCGTGGACCATCAGCTTCATCGCGTCTTCGCGGTTCATGCCATCGACGTGGATGGCTTGGTCGAGGATCGAGTTGGCGATGCCTCGCAAATACCACTTGAGAGCGATCAGCCGCATCAGCGGGTCGCGGTCGAGGAATCCCTCTTCGGACATGAGTTGCTCGGAGTACACGCCCCAGCCTTCGATGAACGTGCCGGAGGACAGGAGTGCTCGCAGGCGGCGCGGGCTGCGGTTCGAGTGGGCGATTTGCAGGAAGTGTCCGGGCATCGCTTCGTGGATCGTCAGGTCGTGGATCGAGCGGAAGTTGTATTCGCGCAGGAATGAGCCGACTTGCTTCTCGGTCCAATCGTCAGGGATCGGCGAGACTGCGTAGTAAGTCTTCTGCCCCACATCGAGCGGCCCCGGCGAATCGCAGTACGCGATCGAGACGCCGCGCTGGAACTCCGGCATGAGGATGATGTCCAGCGGATCGGGCGGGATCGTCACGAGGTCGTGCTTGCGGACGAACTCAGTCGTCATTTCGAGTGACTTCTTGGCGAAATCCACGATGCCATCGCGAGCGGGGATCTCGGCGTACGCCTTTTCGAGTGCGGCAGTGATGATTTTCTGCTGTTGCTCTGGTGCTGGATTCTCCGGCGCGTCTGCCTTCGGATCGGCTTTGAGCATCACGCCGCGGGCAATTGAGTACATCTCGGCTCGCACGCGACGTAATTCGAACTCCGCGCGGTCGCGGATTTCTGGACGCGAAAGCTTGCTGCCAAGCGAGAACTCCAGCTTCGGATCGAAGAGTTTGGCTCCGATGCGGAAGTTTCCTTTGGCGTTCGGCAGCAGTTCCTTTTCGAGCCATTCCTGATGTCGCTCGACTTCCGCTTTGATGTTGACGAGTTCCCGTTCGAGTCGCGGGCGCACGCATTTGGAAATCGTGGCCATGCGTGGTCGCACCATGTTGTCCAGAATGCTGAGCAGGCCGCGATTTTGTTTGACCGCGGTTTCGGCATGGATCGGCGGCACACGCTTCGGGTCCAGCGTCGTGCGAATCTGCGAATACAGCGTCGGCAGTTTTTCGAGCCGGTCGGTGACATGCAGCATCCGAAGATCGAACGTGGCGAAGTCACGAGCCAACAGGCCGTAGACAGCGTTGCCCGTCAGTTGCGTGTACAACACCGGATTCCAGGCCCATTCCTGCAATTCATCGAGGCTCCACAATTCGCCGCGTAAATGATGACGAAGCAATTGGGCATCCACCTGGTTCTCACGCGACAACTTCGCCAATTCGATCGAATCCAGTTCCGCCAGTTGTCGCTGCAAGAAAGCCCGTTGCCGAGTTCGCGCGGCCTCGCTGATGTCATCCACATGGCTGTCGTAGCGGTGATCACCCAGTGTCGTGGCCGAGATCGGAGACAACGCCGGCCACTCTTTGATGAATCGCTTCGACAGATTGTCAAAACGCTGATCCGGAGTGCCCGCACGAACCTCTTCCGCCAACTCCAGCGGGAAGTCGGTCAGAATGCCATTCACCCCTGCCTGCAACGCGGTTTGCCAATTGGCTCGCTCAAGCTCCGCCACCGTCGGTCCCGCAACGAACGCTCGCTTGCCAGATTTGTGGATTTGTTCCACATCCTCACGTGACGGCACAAAACGGAGATAGGCCCAATTGGAGTCTTTGTCGTTGAGCGCGTTCGGCAAGTCGGCCGACGTCTGTGCGAGACATGCCACGCGCGTAGCCGGGTGGGCTTCTCGCAGCTTGCGGCGGACCTTGGGATCGTCGATCGCCGTACCGATGAAGATCAACTTCGTGAGGACCTGGTGATCGACCGCCGACTTCACACAGGCAGCCTCAACATCAGCAACCTTGAGATCCACAGCCACCAGCGTCGAAGAGCGGCCGTACCGTTCTACGAGCACCATGACTTCATCAAACGTCGGAATCCGCTCCCCCTGATACGCCGCGCCAAACCACTCCCCGGCGTCGAGCAGTTTGAGTTCTTCCAACTTCTTTCCTGCGACCTTCCCCTTGCCATTCGTCGTGCGATTCAGCGTGTCATCATGAATGCAGACGAGCTGCCCGTCCTTGGTGAGCCGCACATCGACTTCAAAACCGAATCGCAGATCCATGCACGCGCGGAAATTCAATAGCGTGTTCTCAGGAGCGTGATTGAGCAGACCGCGATGAGCGACGATCCAGGTTTCTGTCGGAGGCGTCCGCTCCTGACCGAGCAACGAAACGGGAATCGCACACAGAATGCTCACAATCACGATTGGCAGTCGAGCGGTCATGGTCGGGGCTCCTCGTTCGAGTTCCTTGCAGCACTGGAACGGCAGTTTATTCTGCTGCCGTTGGCGAGGAAACGCCGCGATGACAATGAGCGTTTGAGCCGACGTCGGCCGTCGGTCACCTGGAAAGGCGAATCATGCAAGGGTTGCATCGAGCGGTTTTGCGGCGACTGGGAGCAGGCGAGTCGATTGACTCAATCTGTCAGTCGAACAGTTGGACGCGAGCGGAATTCGATGAACGCTGGAAGCGCGAGGCAGCCAGTCGTGCCCCCCGATGCGACGGACAAGTCGGCGTCGGAGTCAACGCAGCCGTGACGATCGAGCGGGACCGCTGGGGCATCCCGCACATCTTCGCCGACAATCATCGCGACTTGTTCTTCGGCTTCGGCTATGCGATGGCTCAGGACCGACTGTTTCAGATGGACTACCTTCGTCGCAAAGGACTCGGTCGGCTGGCCGAGGTCCTTGGGCCGGAGGGCATTCCGCTGGATTTGACTGCCCGCACCGTCGGCTTGAATCGGATCGCGAATGAGGAATGGGCTCGTCTGCCACAGGAGACTCGCTTATTGCAGCAAGCATTTGCGGACGGTGTGAATGCGTGGATCAAACTGTGCGGCGAGCAGATCGCGATTGAGTTCGACTTGCTCGACTATCGGCCGGAGCTTTGGTCACCGATCGACAGCTTGGCGATCGAGAGCGAGTTCCGTTGGTACTTGACCGGCCGCTTCCCAGTAATCGTCATGCCGGAATTGGCCAAGCGAGTGCTCGGTGACGGGCCGCTGTATCGCGAGTTTTTGCTCGGCGAAGCAGACGAAGAAGCGGTCGTCCCGCCGGAGGCGTACCAGCACTTGAAGCAGCGGCTCGGCCAGCGTCCGCTTGAAAGCGTGGGCCAGGCGACCGGTGATCCGGAAGGGACCGGCAGCAATAACTGGGTCGTCGCGGGACGCCACTGCAAAGCAGGAATGCCGATGGTCGCCAGCGATCCGCACATCGCCATCGAAGCAGTCTCGTGCTGGTACGAGGCTCATTTGTGCGGCGGCGACTTCAACGTGGCGGGGATGGCCTACGTCGGAATGCCGGCGATCATGTTCGGCCGCAACGAACGAGTCGCATGGGGAATCACCAACAACATCTGTTCGCTGCGCGATCTGTATCAGGAGCGTGTCGATTCCGAACACCCGAACTGTTTCCAATTCGACGGTGCCTGGGAACCGGCTCGCGAAGTGGTTGAGACAATTCGCATTCGCGGAGAAGAACCGATCTCGCGGACAATTCGGTTCTCGCGAAACGGCCCCGTAGTCGATGAAATCCTACCGCCGCCTGGAAACACGACGGGGCCGGTGACGCTCAAATGGCTCGGAGCCTTTCAAGGCGGCTGGCTCACGGCTCTGCTGGGCATGAACCGAGCACAAACTGTCGCCGAATTCCGCGAAGCACTGCGGCCGTGGCATGTTCCGACCTTCAATCTGGTCATCGCCGATGTCGCGGGACACATCGCCGTGCATTGCGCGGGACGAATCCCACAGCGCAAAACTGGCGAACGAGGCTACCGCGCCGGCTGGGAACCCGATCAGCAATGGACTGGCCTGCTCCCGTTCGAGTCGATGCCTCACGCTGTCGATCCGTCGCGCGGGTGGCTGGCATCGGCCAACAATCGGCTGGCGGAAGACGACTATCCGTTCCCACTGTTCGGCACCTGGATCGGCGGCTATCGAGCCGTTCGCATTCGCGAGATGCTCGAGGCAGTTATCGCGAAATCGGCTGGCCAGTCAGGATCGGGCGGCTTCACCGTCGATGATTTTCGAGCGATGCACCACGACACGGTTTCGCTGCGCGCCGTGACCTGCCTTCCGCCGCTGATCGCCGCGCTGACCGAAGTCACTGACCCGCAAATCCAATCAGCCGTGAAGCACTTGAAGACTTGGGACGGCCGCATCGAGGTCGAGTTGGTCGCTCCCGCGTTGTTCAATGTCTTCTTCACGTTCTGGTCGAAAGCCGTCTCGGACGTGCGATTTGAAGGAACGACCTCTGAGTTGCTCGCGAGACAGGTCGAGGGCATCGCCAGCCGGTTGCTGACGGATGACCCTCACGCCTGGTTTCCGGTGGGCGAGCGGTTGGCTCGACTTCGTCGCGTCTTCAGCGAGACGTTGGCTTTTCTGGCAGAGCAATATGGGCCCGACATGTCGACGTGGACTTGGGGCCGCGTGCATCGCATGCCGCTCAAGCATGTGCTGTCGACTCGAGGAGATTTGGCTCAACTGCTCAACGACGGCGGCGGACCGGTGAAGGGTGACATGATCACGGTCTGCAACACCGGCAGCGGTCCCAACTGGGTTGCGAACACAGGCGCCGGCTATCGCCTGATTGCCGACCTCTCGACCGATTGCCTGCTGGCGGTCGATTGTCAGAGCCAATCTGGGAATCCGGGAACGCCACATTACTCCGACCAACTCGCGGCATGGACCAGCGGCGAGTATCACTCGCTGCCGCTGAAACGCGCCGCCGTCGCCGAAATCGCGGTGCAACGGCTGCAACTGTGTCCATCTAATTGATTTTTTGACCACAAAGGCACAGCGAACACAGAGATTGGAATGAACGGCTGCTCTTGGTTTGCGTCTGCGAGCCTTCATCGAAAAGACTTCGTTTCTCAATTCTGTGTGTCAACTCTCTGCCATTTGTGTCTCTGTGGTGAACCAAAGGCGTCTCTTTCCAATTCACGGAGTCTCCACGATGCCGAATCGATCAATCTCTCGACGTGATGTCGTCTCCGCCGCTGGTGTTGCTGTGGCCGGCATCGCTTTTGTGAATCATGCCGTCGCCGAAAACAAAACTCCCGGCACTCAGGTCGGCGATCGGACTTCGACAATTCGCATCACTGCGCTTAAGACGTATTGGGTCGGGCCGATCGTGTACCTCAAGATCGAAACGAATCACGGCATCACCGGATGGGGCGATCTCAAGGGGGTCGATCCGCAGGTCTCGAAACCGCTGGCCGAGTCGCTGTTTGAGTTGCTCGACGGCGAAAATCCGACGCGAGTCGAGCATCTCTGGCAGAAGCTGTTTCGTGCTCACCGCAACATGCGCGGCGGAGCGTTGATGGTCCACACACTGGCTGCCATCGACATGGCGTTGTGGGACATCACCGGCAAACTATGGGGTGTGCCGGTCTATCGGCTGCTCGGTGGACCGACGCGGGACCGCATTCGGGTGTATCACACGCCCAAGGCTCAGAAGGTGCCGCCGCATGGCATCTACGAGCACTCCGGCAATCCGGCCGACATCGACAACATGGTCAAGGCGATCAAAGCCGCTCGCGAGAAAGTCGGTCCTGACGGAGCGGTCATGTTCGACGCGCACTCGGCCGTCCCGCCAGCGACGTTGATCCAGTTAGCGGCGAAACTCGAACCGTACGATCTGCTCTTCATCGAAGAGCCGGCGGTTCCGGGCAATATTGAAACCTTCAAGCGGCTCAAGCAGCACATCAACATCCCATTGGCGACCGGCGAACGCGACCGCACGATTTGGGGGATGATCCCGTACCTGCAAGAGGGCTGCATCGACATCCTGCAACCCGACTGCTGCCATACCGGCGGCATTAGCCAGATGAAAAAGATCGCGACGCTCGCCGAGGCCTACTTCGTCCCGATCGCACCGCATTGCACGGCGACGTTTCTGGGAATCGCAGCCAGCCTGCATGTTGTCTCGTCGATTCCGTTCTTCTTGATCCACGAGTTTTATCCGACGAACGCCGGATTCAACGTGCCGGGTGTCACACGCATGGCATTCGAGTACGACAAAGAAGGCTACATCGGCCTGCCACCGGGACCGGGACTCGGAGTCGAGGTGGACGAGGCTAAGCTCATCGAAGAATCGAAAAAGCCGCAGAGCTACAAGTGGCCGGGAGCCAAACTGAAGGACGGCTCGATCGCGGACTATTGAGAATCGGCTCTCCCGCAACTTGCAGGCTCGACACAAAAACGAGTTGCGGGAATTCGGAGCAGGCGCACCATCGACCGGAGCCGTTTCGTTTGGCATAGTGCTGACGCCTTCGCTGCCATTCGGAACTCTCCTCTTGGAACCAACACTGTGCGTCACGAAACTCCCGACCATTGGAAAGCGATCACTGGTCCGTCAGGTTGGTTCCATATCGGTTGTCCTCCATCGTGGCAGGTACAAGTTTTCGAAGGTGTCACTCACATCATGCTGCCGGAGCAAGCCGGTATTTTGTCGCTCCGCTGTATCTGGGGGGACACTCCCGCATTGGAGGACTCGATCGAATTCGATCGCCTGTTCCCGCGACGTCGAAAAATGCGTCGCATTCATGCGCTGAGACTTCCGCAATCCTCGGCCGGCTGGGAAGGGGACGCGGTGCTTGACCCGCCACAACCTTGGTGGCGACGCTGGTTCTCACGCTCGAAGTGGCACCGCTGGAAAGCCTGGTCGATCGAATGGCCGAGCATGATGCTGCTGGTTACGTTCGTCGAACGAGGGGACCGACCGCACGATCCGGAAACCGACACGCTCGTCCGCATGGTGCTCAACACGTTAGAGGCCCCCGACATGATCGCCGACCCGCCCCAGTTGTTTGCCGCACGCGCGCTGAAACTGGCCCGCGACAAATTCCCGTTACTCGAATGCGAACAGATCGGCGAGCTGCAACTGCGACTCGGCAAGTCGAACGTGAATCTGTTCAACTTTTATCGCTCGTACGTGCAGTCGCCCGATCGGTTCGAGAACATCCTGCTGCCAGCACTGACGACCGTCGTGCAAGTGCAGGAATGGGGCGAAGAGCAGACCACACCGTCACTCGACTCCGTCCGAGACCGCATCATGCCGATGCTCTATCCGGAGAAAGTCTGGAAGCAGAACTTCCCGAACTTTGTCGGCGAGCCGTGGGTCGCGAACTTGATGATTCTGTACGTCGTCGATGAGGCCCACGCTTACTGGTACATCCGCAACGAACTGTTGCAGAAGTGGCACCTCACCGCCGAGCAACTTCACGAACTGGCGATAAGCAACCTCGACCGTTACTTCGACGAGCATCCTTCCGAATTGATGGTAACGGGCCAAGAGGACGGCCCTAAATTGCTGATGCCGCATAAGCCCGACGCGTACAACACCTCCCGATTGCTGAGCCAGTCGTTTCACGAGAAGGTGCGCGACGTGCTCGGCACCGAGTTCGCCGTGGGCCTTCCCAACCGAGACTTCTTCGTCGCGCTGAGCACCGACACTCCCGACATGGTCAACCACATCCGCGACCGAGTCCGAGAAGATTTTTCACAGATGGACCACCCGCTGACTGACAAACTACTGCTGGTCAGCCAAGATGGCGTGAGCGAGTTGCCGTAGATCGGGCTTTCCACCCTGGCTCGAATTGGCAACCCGCGCACAGCGATGTTCGGGTCGGCTCAGCAAAGCAGACCTACACCAGCGTGGATTCGCAGACGCCGTTCATCAGCCAGTGATCGACGTCGGAGAGCATCTTCGGCGTCGGCGAATCGCTGGAGTCATACGCTCTCAGTACGGCCTGCATGCCGAAGGAACGCAGCAGGCGGCCAAGGCTGGTGACGTCTGGCATTGAGCAACGGGTGTCTCGGACACCAGCACTCAAAAAGACTCGTTTGCCCCGCAGTTCGTCGTAGTTTTTCAGGGCCGATTCGAGCTTCGTGTTTCTGACGCCGAAGGCCAGGGCTCCGGAAAACCACTCGGGACGCCGCAACAGCATTCGCAACGCAACCAACGCTTGATCACCGAAGCCGGCGAGGTAGATCCGTTCGCTGTGGACGTGGAACTCGCGCCGCATCTGCGGAACGACATCCTTCAACGTCTCCAGCAAGGCATCGAGCGGATCGAGGCTGCCGGCCGGCGACATCGGTCCTGCAGCGAAGCGGTTCGTTGGGGTCAGGCCTTCGACCGCCAGGCCCAAATAGTTTTGCGGGCTGATGCGCGGAATCAGATCCAGCAACTCGCGAGCGGTCCATTCGGCGTCGTGCAGCCAGACGATCAGCGGGTAGGCGTAGTTTGGCTCGTAGTGCGGAGGAAGATGTACCGGCGATTCATCCGGCAACGCGAAGTGTCCCCATGGAGAGTCTGCTCCGGCGACCGCGACTTCTAACGAGATCGCATCCTCGACGCCGGCGCTTTCGGCAGCGGCGATGTGATTCGCCGGGGAAAACGTGTCCCACGACTTGCGTTGGTACAAGTCCATCGACGGAGAATCGTGGGGAGCGAACCAGCGGGCTTTCCACGGATCGTCAGCGGGTACGTTCATTCGCTGGTCCCTTCTGCGGCAGTCACAAAGTCTGGCGACAAGATAACGTCACGCAACGTAAAAAACGGCAAGTCCTCAGATTGGGCCACTTCAGTCATCGGAAAGAGTTTGCCAGGACAAGCGGTCGACTTCACATCTCGATGCCCCACCACCTGACTGCTCTTGATCTGGTATTCTCGCTTCAACACACCAACCAGCTTCTTGATGGACGCCAACTGCGCCGACGACGGTCGATGATCCTGAAAATTGCCAACCAAACAAATGCCGATGCCATGCTGGTTGTATTCGTCGTTGCCAGCATGCGCCCCCTGCATCTGCTGCTTCCAGCGGAAGGTCGGTTCGATTTCTCCGTCGCTCATCCCAGTCCCATTACCGATCAGAAAGTGATAGCCGATCCCCTTCCAATGATTTCCGTTCTTGTCTTTGCGATGGAGATGCTCGGCATGAATCGTGGCGACATTGCCTCCTTCAGAAGCCGTGTGATGGATTACGATGTGCTTCCAGTCACGAGCGGCCGCCTTTGGCTTCCAAGGATTCCCAAACGGAAGTTGAGGCATCGCGGTCGCGGGGAGCGGCTTGATCTCGTGCGGTTCAGGCACCGCCGGACGCTGGCTGCCGTGCCAATTCGGCGATGGAGATTGCACTACCGGCCGCTGGCAGCCACCGACGCAAAACCAGGAAATCACAATGAAACAGAGCATCCACGCACCGAGCTTACGCACGCCGTCCTCCATGAACAGCAGGGCCAAAAAGTCGCGTTCAGACCACGTCTGACCCAGCGCTGCGAGACAGAGTACCTGTACGCAATGCCCGTCAGTCGGAAAGCGGGGCGGACTGTAGTTGTCCCGAAAAAGTGGGTCAACGTGAGGCATCGGCTATGACAACTCGATCGATTGTGCGACCTTCAACGAGGTGAAAACCGTGTCAAACCGTAGCGGTCTTAGCGATTTCACCGTACGTCATCGTGGCGAGATTTCTCGCGTGCCTTGCCCAGATTTCCCAACCAATACGACCGACGCGAATTCGACGTTTTTCTGCTGACTTTGCTTGCCGACGTCGAGTTTGTCAGATCGAAGCGAGTCATTCCTTCGACGCCGATTTCGAGCCACCGCTGTCAGAGGACTTCGAGGCTCCACTGTCAGACTTTGCACCAGAATCCGATTTTGGCGATGCCGAATCGGACGCTGATTTGTCCGCCTTCGCGGCATCCTTGTAGGACTTGCTGCGATAGTCGGTCAGATAGAACCCGGAGCCTTTGAAGATCAACCCCGCTCCCGCCCCGATCAGTCGGCGAGCTTTCTTCTTCTTGCAGGCCGGACATTTCTTCTCAGGTTCGGCCTTGATTGATTGAAACAATTCCCATTTGTGATGGCAGGCATCACATTCGTAATCATAGGTTGGCATGATGGCGGATGAGTCTCGCAGAGAAACGGAATTCGGCTGCGGCAAAATACGTGGTGGCTGCCCGATTGTGTAGCCTCAACTGTCCGTTATCGGCTGCGATGCTTGTTGAGCGTCCGTTCGTAGAGGTCCAACATGCGAGGCAGCATTTTGTCGAGGCTGTAGTTTTCCTGGATCATGTGCATCCCCGCCTCGCCGAGATGGCGATACGCTGGAGGATCGTCCAGGACTTGCAGTGCGAGTTCCGTCAGGCGATCCACGTCGAAGAAACCACCCAGCAGGCCGTTCTCGCCGTGACGGATCATCTCGCGTACCGGTGCGGTGTCCGAAGCAAGAACCGTCGCACCGCAGGCTAACGAGTTCATCAGCGACCAACTCAACACGAATGGAACCGTCAGGTAGATGTGCAGGTCTCCCATGCTGATGATGTCCGCCAGCTGATTCGGTTCGACACGGCCGGTGAAAAGAAAACGGCTCATGTCGTAGTTGTCCTGTTTCAGAATGTGATCGCGGTAACTCTCGGCGTCGCTGATCCGCTGCATATCGCCGCCGTAGCAGACTCGGTCAGAACCAACACAGACGAAGATGACGTCCTTGCGGGCGTCACAAATTCGCTTTGCGACTCGCATGAAGATGTCGAACCCGCGCATCGACTCGAAACCGCGCGAGACGTAGGTGACGATCTTCGTGCCGGCCGGAATCTCTCGGTCCCCGATGCGACGCGAAACCTGGCGACGATGCCAGACGTTGGTGTCGATGCCATCGAAGATCGCGTCGATCTTCGGCTGGTATTCGACGGGAAACAGGCTTTTTTGCCACTGCGTCGGCGAGTACCCCGCAGCGCAGGTTTGCAGGTCGAGCAGGATCATCGCATTTCGCGTGCGTGAACGGAGCAAATCCAGTTCTTTCACCGGAATCTCCGGCCGGAAGTCGAGGTCCGAGTTACGGCCATGGTAGTAATACTCGAAGTAATTGATGATCGGGCAGTCGTAGAGGTCGGCGAGAAAAGTCGTCGAGCCGAATCCGCTGTGACCGACGACGAGGTCCGGCTTCACTTCAGGATGCGCCTTCATCGTTTCATAGACGCCGTGCGTGTGCCAGACACAGTTCTCGAACGTCCGACTGCAATAGTGAACCGTCTTGGTCGCCCCGCCGGTCAGCTTGTACTGAAACCGCTGGATGCCATCGAACACTCCCGAAGGAAGTTCACAAACGAACGAGCAACGAAAACCATGCTTCTTGATCAGATAGCTGGCGATGTGTCCGAACTGAGCTGGAAAGTTCTTGTGAACAAAGAGGACGTGCATCGAATCACTCCTTGAATGGTCTTAGTCTCTCTCCGTGTCCTCTGTGTTTCAATTCTTCTGGAAACACAGAGGCACAGAGAGGTGGGACATTGGCAAAACACAATCGCCTCGTCGAGATGAATTCGACAAGACAGTGAATGAGCGCGGCTCAGAATCAGGCAGCCGCTTTTTTGGTGAGAAATCGCGTTGTGGCGGGCATTTCATCAACCGTTTTGCGAAGGGCATCGAACTTCAAGACCGACAGCCCCTCGCCTTCAAGGTGCTTCGAATTGCTGTAGATTGGATCGCGCCAATTCGAAACGTGTCCGCCGCAGATCGCATCTACCATTTCTTGGACGCCCTCAACCAGGTCGACCGAAGCTCGGAAGCCAAGCGTCCGGCGAATCTTGGAGAAGTTCACGCGGTAGTTACGGGCATCGTCGCCGTTGCGAACTTCCTCGACTTCGATCCCCGGACAAGAACGAGCCACGATTTGGCCGAGCTGCGTCAGCGTGTAGTTCTGACTTTCGTCCCCAACATTGAAGATCTGGCCGCCGACCTTTGCCAGCGGAGCTTCCAGCGTCAACACACACGCACGAGCGATGTCTCGCGTGTGAACGAACGGCCGCCATTGCTCACCGTTGAAGACACGAATCTTCTTGTCGGTCACAGCTTGTGCGCTGAAGAGGTTTGCCACCAGATCGAATCGCGGACGATGCGACCAGCCGTAAGCGGTCGCGAATCGCAAGATCGTCGGTTGGAAGTCAGAATCGGCGGTGTCGAGCAACGCTCGCTCAGCGTCGATCTTGGTCGTCGCGTATAACGACACCGGGTTGAGCGGCGAGTCCTCGGACATGATGTCTTCCGAGTCGCCATAGACGCTGCAAGTCGAGGCGAACACGAATTTCGTCACGCCGTTGGCCTTCGCCAGTTGAGCCATCATCTTCGCTGCCGCGTAGTTCACGGCGATGGTCGTGTCGCGATCGAGCGCACAGGCCGGATCACCGACGATCGCTGCGAGATGGCAGACGGCGTCCATGCCACGGAGCGCCCGCACCGCGTCGCCAATGTTACGGAAGTCTCCGTTCATCACTTCCAGGCGAGGATGATCGAGAACATCTGCGAGCGACTTGGTTCCGAACAACTCCAGATCGAGAACTCGCACACGATAACCGGCATCGAGCAACTGCCGAGCCAGAATCGAACCGATGTACCCCGCCCCGCCAACGACGAGCACGTCCTCAACCTTCGTGTTAGCCGCTTCGCCGCGTGGAACGACTCGAAAGTGTTCGCCCACTTTCATTCGCGAGTAACGCACCGTCGCCATGACGGCACACAACAAGGCCCAGGCCGGCAGCCCAACTTCGAAAGTCTGCTGAGCCTTATCGAATGCAAACGTCCCCAGGATTTGATGGGCAACCAATCCGACCACACTAGCCAGTACGATCGCGTTCAAACGTTGCTTGAAACGTGAGAACGGCACCGGCTTGTAGACGCCCGACAAAGCAAACAACACAACCGATGAGAGTCCAAACCAGCCAGCGTTCATCAGGTAGGTCGCGTTGACCTTGTCGAACAAGGTGCCGACTGGGTTCGCCCAACTCAGGCCACCGATCAACGCGAGTCGCACAATCGCCGCCATCACGAGCACGATGTTGGCCGCGACAAAGTCGACGAACACTCGCGCTGCCAATTTATTCGACGTCAACGAACCGAAGAAGCGGGTCCAGGTTTGCTCGAACAGCTTGCGAGTTTCCGGCATCGTCACGGGCGGAAATATCTGATGGGGTAATTCCCCACCGGTCAGGCCCGATTGCATCGCACATCCTTGCGACATCGTCTACTCCTTCACCGACTGCGCCCTCGTTACAGCTCAGCAGAGATTTCTTCGGCTCATCAAAGAGCCCAAGAATGCATCTCCGCAGACGCAACACCACTCATCTAGATTTTCGGACGATAGATCACGAGAGGATGAGCAAACTTTGACGGTCACGCGAAGTCTGACGATTTCGGCAACTCGCACAGCAAGCGAGAAAGCGGCAGAGATTGCCGGAGCGCAGGCCGCAATGCATTCTCGACCAGGGTTCGTCAGTTCATTCGACAACGAATCTGGCGACCACGGCCAAACGGGTCGGGACAGAGTCCCAATCTACGCGGCGCGGTTCAGCGGCATCAGCGATCGCTGCGTCGCGTGCGACAAGACCTTTTCCACGGCGTGAGCCGTGTCGAGCATGTCCGGTTCGCTGAGCGTCGGATGGACGAAGAACATCAAGCTCGTGTCGCTCAGCTGACGAGCGTTCGGCAACCGTTTGGCCGGTTTGAGTCCAACGTGGGAAAACGCGGCTTCTTGATAAATCTCGCAGCAGATACCGCTGCCACACGGAATCCCTTCCTTCTGCAATGCTTTGACGACCAGGTCTCGAGTCCAGCCCGATTGAAATTGCTCAGGTCGGACGAACGCGTAGTGCTTGTAGTAACTGTGATACGAATCGCTGCCGGGAGCCTCGGTACGAACGCCAAGCATGCGGGACAACGCTTCGTCCAGCGTGGCGGCGTTGCGGCGGCGAGCCTGCACCCAATTCGGCAACTCGCGCAGAGCACAGCGACCGATGGCAGCCTGCATCTCGGTCATCCGCCAATTGGTGCCGAGCGATTCGTGAGTCCATTTGAAGATTGTCGGATGTTCTCGGTTGTAGACGGCGTCCCAATCTTTCCCGTGGTCTTTGTAGCTCCAAGCGCGGCCCCACAAATCTTTGCGATTCGTGACGAGCATGCCACCTTCGCCACCGGTCGTGAGGATCTTGTCCTGACAGAATGAGAACACGCCGATATGTCCGATCGAGCCGACCGGTTGCCCGTTGTAGGCCGCTCCGTGAGCCTGAGCGCAGTCCTCGATCACGAGCAGGCCGCGATCATGTGCGAGATCCATGATCGAATCCATCTCGCACGGCCAGCCCGCGATGTGAACCGGAATGATCGCCTTCGTGTTCGGTGTCAGCGCAGCCTCGATTGTCTCGGCCGACAGGTTGCCGCTGATCGGATCAACGTCCGCGAAGACTGGTCGAGCACCTCGAGCCCAGACGGCACTGGCGGTCGCGATGAACGTGCGCGGCGGGACGATGACGTCGTCGCCCGGACCGATGCCGAGTGCATGCAACGCCAACTCAATCGCCAGCGTGCCGTTGGCCAGTGAGATCGCGTGGTCGCAATCGACAGCAGCAGCAAACTCCGTTTCGAAGAGCCGGCATTCCTGTCCAGTCCAATAATTCACTTTTCCGGACTTCAGCACTGTCTGCACCGCATCGCACTGCGCTTCATCAAAGACGGGCCAGGGGGTGAATGGCCTTGAGCGAACAGGCGTGCCGCCATCCATGGCGAGCAGTTCAAGCGACATGTCGGAATCCTTTCCGATCGTGGGTCAGCCTTTCTAGGCTGACACGATTTACGATTGATGTGGTACTGCCAATTCGAGTCAGGCTTGGAAAACCAGACCTACATCGCCCACCGCAACATCGTCGCACCCCACGAATAGCCGACGCCGAAGCCGACCAGCATGACGCGGGCATTGGGCTTGAGGCGACCCGCTTTGTGGGCTTCTTTCAAGGCGATCGGGATCGTGGACGAGACCGTATTACCGCAGTGGCTCATCGAGACAAAAAATCGTTCCGGCGGGATTTCGATTTTGTCCCGCAGGTGTCGCAGCATGTATTCGTTGGCCTGGTGGAAGACAAACAGATCGACGTCGTCAAACGTGATGCTGGCGCGACTGCAAATGCCAGCAACCAATTCGGGAACGGCGTCGAGCGTGAAAAGGAAGATTTCCGGGCCATTCATGTAGAGGGTCGGAGGCGTCAGCACATGCTCGTCGGCGTCTTCATCGCCGCCGCCGCTGGCGAACCCAGCCACCGGCTTGCGCATACCGCCGGTCTGGACGATGAGATTCTTCGCCCCTTTGCCGTCGGTCCCGTAGACGAACGGGCCGATTCCGGGTGTCTCAGCGCTGTGCGAGTCCTGAGCAGAGACCAGTGTCGCGGCCGCGGCGTCGCCGAATAGAGCACGTACCGACATATCGGTTGGCGTAATAAACTTCGTGTAGGTTTCGGCAGTGACCACCAGCACGTTGGAGGCCTGGCCGGTTTCAATCAAACCTTTGGCCATCCCGAGCCCGTAGATGAACCCCGAGCAGCCGAGATTGAAATCCAGTGCGCCGCAAGTGGTGGGCAGCCCCAGTCGATTTTGCAACAGACAGGCTGTGGTCGGCAGGAAATAATCGGGGGTCTGCGTGCAGAGCATCAAATAATCGATTTCATTTGGCTTGCAGGCACCTGATTCGAACAGCTTCGTGACCGCTTTGACCGCGAGGTCGGAGGAGAGCTCTTCTTCCTCGGAAATGCGGCGTTCTTCGATGCCCGTCTTGCTTTGGATCTTTTGCGGGGACCAATTCGGCGCAACGACGCACAACTGCGGATTGTCCAAAATCCGCGGCGGAAGGTAGTACTCGATGGCCTTGAGGATCGCCTGCATGAATCTCATTTCTGGACGACAACGGACCTCGCCAAGCGGAACCGTCGACGAGGGATTTGATTGAGGGACAAGATAGCCACTTTTGCGTTCAAGCCGCCATCTTCGCGGATTTCTGCTCGGCGGCAACTTCCTCTATCAAATCCTCGACCGTGTGGCAGCGGAGGATCGTGCCCGGAGCGATTCGCACTCCGAATTCCTCGTCGAGCATCGCGATCAGTCCGATAAAAGTCATCGAACTCCAGCCGGGAATATCCTGCAAAACCGAGTTTTTCTGAATCGTGCCGGCGCAGACATCGCACAACTCGTGCAACGCCGCGAGAAATTGTGGTGCATTCATGCAGTCTCTCCCTCTCAGCGTTTGGCGTGGGCCTCTTGACCCGCCGCTGACTTGACCGAAAGTCTCCAAACGGCGCGGCTTGTACCAGAGGCCCCAGAACCCAGCAACACGAGTTCGCTGGCTGGTGTCGACGAGACGCCCGTACCACAATGACTCCCCTTTTGTGGAGGCTGCACCATGTTGATCGGGTATGTCAGTGACGAACGTTACGTCGCGGTGTCAGATGTGCTGCTGGAGTTTGTCGACCAACAAGGCCAGTCGTGGGAGACACGCTCGCGAGCGAGTGGTTCTGTGCATCTCGACCTGCCGAGCGGCGAATACACTGTCACGCTGCAACGCCCCGGCTTCGGCGGCAAGCGAGTCCGATTGACATTGCCAACACGATCCCCGCATCACTTTCGAATGCTGTCGGACGGACTGCTTGGCTACGCCTGGCCGAAGTGCGTGCGATCCGGCGAGCAAGCCGAATTCCGTGTCCATTCGGTCGAGTGCTTTCATCTGGAACTCTGGCGGTACGGCTGGACCAAAGAACGTGTCTGTGGACTTGGCTGGCACGATGAGCACGGCCCACGAGCGATGATGCAAGTCACTCCCGATGGCGACTACACGCAATCCGGCGTTGAGTGGAACAAAGTCGGTTACGCCAGTCCGGCTCACACGCAGTTCGTGGCGGCCCCGTCGAAGTCGGGGCTGTACTACTTCCACGCGACGACCGCGTCCGGCCGAGCGTTCGCGTTTCCGTGGGTCGTCGCTCCCGCCAAGCCGACCGCGCCCGTGGCGGTGCTCGCGTCGAACATCACTTGGAACTGCTACAACAATTTCGGAGGCCGCAGCAACTACATCCACGCGAACGCCCTGCCCGACGTCCCGGTCGTCAACTCGCGGCAAGAGATCGCCCGGTACATCGACCCGAAGTTTCAGACCTGGGGCTGGAACGACTACGCTCCGCTGTCGTTCGAGCGGCCTGAGCCAATTAATGACATCGCCCTCTCCGAGCAGATCACCGATCCAATCGAAGGACGCGCTGCATGCCACATCGCACCGGCCGAGTGGCGGTTGCTCGGCTGGCTCGAGCGTGAGGGATTCGCGTACGACTTTTACTCCGAGACGCAGCTTCATGCCGGAGTGCTAGACCTGACGAAGTATAAAGTGCTCATCATCAGCACGCATCCGGAGTACTGGACGCGGACGATGTACGACCGGGTCAAGCACTGGGTCTTCCAAGAAGGCGGCCGACTGATGTACCTCGGCGGCAACGGCGTGAATTGCGAAGTCACGCTGCACGACAACGACACGATGACCGTCCACAACGGCACAATGACCAGCCTGTGGCCGGAAGGGATCGGAGCCGAAAGTCGCCTCGCAAAACGGCACGAATCGGAAGCGAACCTGCTCGGCGTCGTGTTCACGCCCGCCGGCATCATGACCGGCGCACCGTACCAAGTGATCGACGACACGCACTGGTGCTTCGCAGGGACGGGGCTGAAAAACGGCGACACATTCGGTGAGAACAGCCTACATCGTCGCTGCCCCGGCGGAGCGTCTGGGCACGAAACCGACAAGATTTCGGCGAGTTCCCCGCAGAACACGCGACTGCTCGCACGCGGTTTGAATCCCGACAACGGCGGCGCGGAGATGGCGATCTTCGAGACTCAATCCGGTGGTGGCACGTTTTCCGTCGGTTCCATCTGTTGGCCCAGCAGCATTCCGATCGACGATCACGTTTCACGGATTACCGCCAACGTGCTGCGAAAATTCCAGCAGTAGATTTCCGTGCCGACTTGCTCAGCTGGCGTCAATCACCGCGACTTCTTCGGAACATTCGTCGCCTTCTTGACCGGCTCAGGCTTCGTGGACTGCGCGGCGTCTTCGTCTGAGTTTTCTTTCCGGCCAGTCCCTGTGGACATCAGGGCCAGGATAATGAGCAGTACGAGCACACAGGCGGCGGCAATTCCCGACGCTAACCAGGCTGACGCTGATGAACTGCGAGAAGCCGTTGGCAAAGACGTCGAAGAAGGGGGATCGGACGCCTGCGCGCTGAGATGATCCAAAAACATGTTGAGCGTGTTATCGGGCTCGACTCCGTCCAGATTTTCGGCCGCGGCCTCGGTGGTAGCATCGGTTGCCTCAGCCGGCTTATTCATGTCCAACGATCCGAGCCGCGCTGCCAACTCGGCGGGAGTCTGAATCCGTTCGTTCGGGTTGAGCCGCAGCAACCGGGAAACGATCTCGCTCACGGCCAGTGGCACGTCGGCTCTCTGAGACGAAACCGATGGCGGGACATGCGTCGCGCGGGCCATCAGTTTTTCCATGATCGTGCCACCGGGGAACGGAAGCTGCCCCGTCAGCAGTTGGAACAGAGTGCAGCCCAGACTGAACAAGTCGGCCCGGATGTCTGCTTCTTTTGCGCTGCGAGCTTGTTCCGGCGCGATGTAATCCGGCGAGCCCATGATCGTGCCGGTCTGCGTCGAGTGCCCGTCGACTTTTGTTTCGCTGACCAGCTTCGAGAGGCCGAAGTCCATGATCTTGGCATGCGGTTCACCGGTCTGCGGATTGACCGTGACCATGATGTTCGACGGCTTGATGTCACGATGCACCAATCCCAGTTCGTGGGCATGTTGCAAACCCAGTGCGACCTGCCGAATCACCTCGCACGACCAACTGACCGGCAGCGGACCATACTTTTTCAGCCACGCCTTTAAGTCGCGTCCCTCAACGTAGTCCATGACCAGAAAGTACCGATCGCCGATGCAGTCGGCATCGATCGCGGCCACGATGTGCGGATGATTGAGCGAGGCGGCTGACTGAATTTCTCGCAGGAACCGCGAGACCGCCTTCTCGTCGCGGACCAGTTCCTTGGCCATGACTTTTAGCGCAACCATCCGTTTGATCGACGATTGCTCCGCCTTGAGCACCGCTCCCATGCCCCCCTGGCCGATGACATCCAGCAACTTGTATTTGCCCAGAAACAACCGGTGATGTCCGCTGAGCAACTGCATCGCTTGCCACGGCGTGACCAGGTCTCGCTTCAGCAGCCACTTCGCCAAACCGCGAGCTTCCGTAAAATCCCGCACTGCCTCGCGGGCAGACATCAGTTGTTGTTTCGAAAGCAAATTGCTCTTTTTGAGCAGTTCGAAAAAATCACGAATGTTGGCGACGGCGGGCATGTCGGGCGGGCGAGTCCTGAGTGCGTGGGACGAAGTAAGGGAATCATAGTGGTCATCCGCCTTGGCGGAAGATCGAAGTCCAAGCTCACGCGGTGAGTCGCGGACGCGATCAGGACTCGTCAAAATCCGGCATCGGAAGGAACCTGCAGAATGTTCGGTGATTGGCCCCACATCAATGCGAATTGGCTGCGCCGCTTTCGCTCTTCTTTGCGTCGCTGGCACAAGCGTAACGGACGCGACTTGCCGTGGCGAAACTGCCGCGATCCTTACAGGGTCTGGGTCAGCGAGATTATGCTGCAACAGACGACTGTCACCGCCGTGAAGCCGTACTTTGAGCGATTTCTCCAGCGTTTCCCGAACGTCGCCGCTCTGGCAAAGGCGGACGAAGCCGACGTACTGAAGCTTTGGGAGGGGCTGGGCTACTACAGCCGCGCGCGAAATCTCCGCAAGGCGGCTCAAGAGATCATTGCGAACGGCGGCCGCTTTCCCAAGACCGTGGAAACTTGGCACGAACTGCCCGGCATCGGCCGTTACACCGCCGGAGCGATCATGTCGTTCGCGCTGGATCGCCCGGCTCCGATTCTCGAAGCGAACACGTTGCGGCTGTATTGCCGGCTGCTCGGCTTTCGAGAGGACCCGCGGTCCACAAATGGTCAACGCACGCTCTGGTCGTTCGCGGAACAACTCGTGCCGACGAAATCGCCGGGCGAATTCAATCAAGCGTTGATGGACCTCGGCGCGACCGTCTGCACCCCGACCGACCCACACTGCAACGAATGTCCCGTCGCGTCCTGCTGCCGCGCGCTGGCCGAAGAAGCGCAGGCCGAGATCCCGGCTCCAAAGCGACGTCCTGAAATCACCGAGACACACGAAGCCTGCATCGCGATTGAATCCTCCGGCCGCTACTTGATCTACCGCCGCCCCGAAGGCCAGCGCTGGGCTGGGTTGTGGGATTTTCCAAGATTCGAGTTACCTACGAATGTCATGGCAACCTCGCCCGAAGTAGCGACTGCCTTTCTTGGCCGTCGGCCCCGGCCAAAAAAGGTCAGGGCGACAAATGCAAAACTGTTCCTCGAACGCCGCATCGCCACCGAATTCGGCCCGCGCGTCACGATCACCGAACAACTGACGCAAATCAAACACAACGTCACCCGATTCCGCATCACGCTCGACTGCTGGCTGGCGGAAGCAAATGGAAACGCTGATGTAACCACGACCTTTCCGACCGTATGGATCGCACCGGCTATGTTTGCCAAATATCCGCTGTCGACCACCGGCCGCCAACTCGCGGAGTTGCTGCGTCAACGACTCGTCACGCAATCGGCGCGGGGATCTTCAGCGACTCGCCCAAAGTCTTAAGTGCTGCGGCATGGTCACGGTGAATGGGGATCCCTTCGACTCGCCAGCGTGCGGCGCGTTCCCATTCCAGTTCACCCGGCAAGCGGACCTTGTCGAAACCTTCCGACGGCGCGAGAGCACGGATTTCCGTCGAGGCACTGCCGAGTCGCGAATGAAACTTTTCGATGTCGCCAAACTTCGTCGGGTCAATCGCGTAGAAGAAATGTTCTGATCCTTCCAGGTAGGGATCACGTTTTTTGTGAATCGGCATCCGGCTGCCGACCAGCGGGCCGGCGAGCACCGAGCACATGAACGCCAACCCAAAGCCGCGTGCTCCCGCGGCGGGTAACAACGTCTTCGCCGCTTTCGGATCGACTGTCGGTTGACCGTTCTCGTCGAACGCCCAGCCTTCGGGCATCGGCAAACCATACAATTTCCGCGACTCGACTTTGCCCCATGAGGCTTCTGCGCAGGCCATGTCGAGGACGAATGGCGCAGCATCACGGCTCGGGACGCCCCACGCAAAGGCATTGTTCGCAACCGCCGCGTGCTGACTGCCATACGCGGCCACCGTCGGGTAGGCCGTGCTGGTCGTGCTGTAGCCAATGCAACCTTCTTTCACAGCCAGCATCACGTACACCGAAGCTGCTCCGTAGTGCTGACTGCGAGCCACCGCGACTGTGCCGGTTCCGACCTCTTTCGCCTTCTTGATGGCCAGTTGCATAGCTTTGGTCGAGACGACGTGTCCCATCCCTTTGTTGCCTTCGAGCACCGCCATCGCGGGGGTATCGCAAACGGTCGTGATGCTGGCTCGCGGGTCGATGTTGCCGTCATCCATCGCCTTGATGTACCGCGGCAAGGCTCGGCTGCCATGCGAGTGAATGCCTCGTAAATCGGCGTCGATCAACCGATCAGCGCACATCTCGGCCTCGACAGCGAACATTCCTTTCTTGATCAACAGGCTCACGATCCAGTCACGCAGCTCATGTGCCTGCACAACAACTTCTTGACTGGCATCGCGCGGAATATCGGGAGTGGTCGCGGTCATGATGGCTCCAGGTGCGGTTTCAATGTGCCCAGATTATGGACCGAGCCTCACGGATCGCCAAGTCGCAGGCCATGACAAGGTGGGGAGGCTACAAGGTGACAGGGTGACAGTGTG
This sequence comes from Planctomycetota bacterium, assembly GCA_016872645.1. Lineage (GTDB taxonomy): Bacteria > Planctomycetota > Planctomycetia > Planctomycetales > Planctomycetaceae > SXKJ01. The sequence goes on from VGZH01000071.1 coordinate 25,344, forward strand.
AAGAAGTTCGATCACCGTGTCATCGCTCACTCGACCGCTTCGGCTCGATACCGAGCACGCCGTACTCGAAGCGTGTCCGGCCGGCGGCTTCGAGCTGCATGCGTTCGATCGCCAGCGGCAGGCCGGTCAGAGCCGCTTCGTAGATCGGCGCGGTCACATCTCCGTAGGTCAACAGCACCAACACAAGGTTTTTGGCTTCCTTGCGGGTGCGAAAGTTAGCCAACTTCGTCGCGAAGACAGCCGGAGTCTCGGCGCGAAACTCAGTTTGTTCTTCCGGGGTCTTGAGCGACGTGACTCCGGACTCGGCCACGTGCAGTTCCCAGACTTCGCAGCGTTTGCGAATCTCGTTGAATGTCATCAGGTGTTTGACGATCTCTTGCCCACGCCGACCCTTTAAACGTCGAAATTCTTCTTGGATCATGGCGATCTCCTCATCACTGGGGGGGGCGTCGTCACGGAAACGCTGCCGCAGCAACTTGGCAACTGTTTCGTCGGGCAGGTTGAACAACTCAGAAGCCAGTTGCCCCACAAGGTCGCGCTGATCGAGCGCCTTTTCGGTCATCAATTCCGCTTCGCGGCGTTGGTCAGCCAACGCAGTTCGAGCGACTTCCACTTCCGAGATTGCCTGTGAGGCACGCGCCTCATCGTGCTGCGACTGGTCGCGCATCGCCAGGTACTGGGCGAAGATGACGATCAGCATCAAGTCGAGCATCGGCAAGAGATTCAACGTGACTTTGCGGCGAGCGGTTTTCATCGCAGGCTCCGAATGAGACCGGGAGTTTTCCGCGTTTGCTCAAGTCAGGGCAAGACCGAACCGTCAGCCGAGGTCCGCCTGCGAACATTGCCCGTCGATGCTGCGCCACAATCCGGGGCGCGGGTTTTTGTCTTGAAGTTCAGGCGGCAAGCGATGCTGGCGGACGCTGTCGTAACATTGCAACATGGAAAATCGCCGCATCGACGCCGGAATGCCGACAGCCGTGAAGCCGGGATGTCCGGTGGCCGGGAACGGACCGCCGTGATTCATCGCCGGGCTGACGGCCACGCCCGTTGGCATCTTGTCATTGATGAGCCGTCCAACACGGACCCGCAGCACCGGTTCGATTCGCGAATACAATGCATCATCCTGACCATCTTTCGCGCTGTAGATTGCCCCGGTCAGGTTGCCTTCGAGTTCGGCGAGGATCGCCAGCATCTGCGCCTCGTCCTTCGCGATGACGAACAGCGAACTGTTGCCGAACGCCTCGGTTTGTAGTGCGTGCGGACTCAACAGGAATTTGTCTCCAGAAACTTTGAGCAGCGTGTTGCGATACGAAAACCCGCTGCCGCCGCCGGCTTGTCCGCCGGTCAGCACTTCCGCTCCCGCCGCAATGAGCGATTGAATGCCAGACTCGAAGTTCCGCAGCACCCCTGCGCTGAGCATCGTGCCGATCGGAGCACCTTCGAACTTGGCTCGCACGGCACTCATAAACGATTCCGTCTGCGAGCTGGCCAACAGCAGCACGAGGCCGGGGTTCGTGCAGAACTGTCCCGTCCCCATCAAGCAACTGGTCGTGAATTCGGCCGCAAGTTCATCGGAGCGTTCTGCCACAGCGCCGGGCAGCACGCAAATCGGATTGATACTGGAGAGCTCGAGATAAATTGGCTTGCCCGCACGGTCGGCAGCTTCTTTCAAAACCAAACCGGTCTCTCGCGCGCCGGTGTAACCGCTGGCTCCGATGGAGGGATGCGATACCAAGCGGCAACCATCCGCGTGACTGGTCCGATAAATCAATTGCACAAACGCTGGTGGCAATCCAGACTCGCGCACCGCTTCAAAGGCTTCTTCGGCAAACAAGCGAGTCGTACTCGGATGCGACGAGTGCCCTTTCGCAATCACGGGATTGCCGGCAGCCACGGCGGCCGCGAAGTCCCCTCCCGCCGCACTGTTAAAAGCGAATGGGAAATTGTTCGGCCCAAAAACGACGACTGGTCCGATCGCTGCCAACCGGCTGCGGATATTGTTCTTCGTGTCGATCGTCGGCAGCGACCATCCGCCATCACGAGCCGCCGCCGCCGCTTGCCGAAGCTGATTCGTGGTCCGCGGCAGTTCGGCAATTTTCAATCGCGGCTCGACCGGCAACCCCGTCTCTTGGTTGGCAGTCGCGATGAACTCGCCCGCTCGGGCGTCGATGCGTTCCGCGAAGCGTTCCAGAAAACTGGCAAAACGCTCGCCGGGAGCATTCTGCAATTCCCGCGAAACTTGTGCGGCAGCGAGGATCGCTCGCTCGACCTCGGCCCAATCGCTGACGGGATACTCGCGCGGCAACGGCGCGCGAGTCGCCGGATTGATCGACTGAAAAACTTGCGAACCGGACGACACTCGCCACTGGCCGTCGATCAACACGCGTTCGATGCTCATCAAAGAAGACTTCTGGGAACTCATTGAAGTAGACCTCGTGGTGATGAAATCAACGTTTCAACCGGAGTCTAGTCGCACCCAGTCAATTGAGGGAGCGACGCGCGAGGGAGTGACATGGTGTCCAAAAGACAAATCCACTTGTTGCCCCTTCACCCTGTCATCGCCACTTCATGGCCAGTCCACCCCGCCGGGATTCCATGGATGGCACCGTACGATGCGACCAACTCCGCGCCATGCACCTCGTACCGCCCCATATTTTCGGACGGCAAGAATGCAATACTGGCTGCATGTTGGGTGAAAGCGGCATTGGCGGCCAATGAGATGGCTCAGAGTGAGTTGATACAGGCGGACGGCCGCAATCAACAGCCATCCGGGAATCAGCGTCAGGCGGCGCAACCAATTCATGACTTATCTCCAGCAGTGAAATTCCGTTTCGTGATCATGGCGATCTGCGGTTCGCGACTTTTTCCGGCCAGCTTTTTGACGGCTCGGCTTGCCAACGATGCCAACGACTGCCGCAAAACATCGAATTTGATCGGCGCTTCCGTTCGCGGTTGGACGACGAGGTCCAGGCCTGTCGGCAAATCGGCTTGCGAAAGGCGAAAGGCTTCGCGCAGCAGACGTTTGAGTTGGTTGCGTTGCACTGAGTTGCCACTCCGTTTCGAAACCGCCAAACCCAGCCGCGATGCCGGTCGGCCGTTTGGCAAAACGATCAGCGACAGGCACCCATCGCTGACTCGCAAGCCCCGTTCGTAAACCGCGTCGAAATCCAGACGGCTACGGACACGCACCGTTTTCGGAAACTTCTGCAGATGTCGTGGCGAAGTCATCGGCGCTTCTCGCGATTCGGCTGAGCAGGCGTGTCCAAACCTTCGACTTCACGTCGGTACGTCTCACGGAGCAACTCCAGCTCGTCGTATTTGGATTTCAGCAAACCTGACCGAGTCAACCGCCTCATCCGTCGCGCTCCCACTATGATCACCGTCAAGACAAGAACCGTTCCCAATCCGCTGACGACAACCAGCAAGATCGTCCACTTCACGGTGTCGTCCACGACATAAAATTTGTCGGGAGTGATCTTCTTGGTCACTTTCTCGTCGGAAGCGGGATCGAGTTGCGTCTCCGCAGCCTTCGTTGGGTCAGTCTCATCAGCACGAACCAACCCGTTGAAGCGATTCTCGAAGACCGGACCAATCCACAGTGCGCTGAAGCAGATCGCACAAAACAAGCATCGTTGGTGATTCTGGACACGAGTGGTGCTCACGGATTCCCCCCGGACTTGGCGTTACCACAAACCAATTCGTGGATCATACGGAGCCGCCACCGCAATCCGCTCGAATAATTCGCGTGTCGCGGCATCGAGCTTTGGCGGCAGAACCAATTTGATCACGACATATAAGTCGCCTCGAGCGCCGGTCTTCTGATTCGGGACTCCTTTGCCTCGCAAACGCAACTTCGCGCCGCTGGATGTCCCGGGAGGGATCGTGACGACCATTGGCCCCTCAGCCAACGTCGGGACTTCAACTTTTGTCCCCAATGCCGCCTCGCTGACCGTGATCGGCACATCGATCAACAAGTCTGATCCCTCGCGACGAAAATAAGAGTGCGGAGCAACCTTGATCGTGACCAACAAATCCCCGGCCGGTCCTCCGCCCCGTCCTGCTTGGCCCTGCCCGGCGAGGCGGATCACGCTGCCCGTCGAGACTCCTGGTGGAATCTTCACACTCAGACGTTCATGCTTGCCCGCGCCATCCAATTGCAGATCGTGCGTGCCACCCTCGGTGGCGACGACGAACGGGATCTCAATCTCCGCCTCAATGGTCTCCCCTTGCGCAGCCCGGCCGCGACGACCAGCCTGCGAACCAAACGGGGAACCGCCCGCGCCGCCGCCAAACATCCCGCCAAATAAGTCGCCCAAATCGACGTTGCCACCGAACATCTCTCGGAAGTCGACCGGCCCCGCACCGCCTCGCCGCTGCCCCTGCCGAAACTGCGGCCCGTTCGGTCCGAATGCCGAACCAAATTGATCGTACTGCTGCCGCTTCGTCGCATCGCCGAGCACGTCCCACGCTTCTTGCACCTGCTTGAACTTCTCAGCAGCGGCGGAATCGTTTGGCTTGCGGTCCGGATGATTCTCGCGCGACAGCTTCTTGTAGGCCTTGCGAAGCTCGTCCGCCGTAGCTTCCTTCTTCACGCCCAAAACCGCGTAGTAGTCCAAGGCCATCGCTGCTTGTTCCTTCATTGCACTGCACAAACTCGGTGTCGAAACGACGCACCAAGGTGTGTCGCGATGCGATTTTACCCGAGTCGATCTTAGGTTTCGACGGACGGCAATCGCCGCTTGACAAGCCCACTCGCCGAGCTAACGTACCAAACCCCTGCGGGCGTAACTCAGTGGTAGAGTGACAGCTTCCCAAGCTGTACGTCGCGAGTTCGAATCTCGTCGCCCGCTCT
>VGZH01000072.1 GCA_016872645.1 Planctomycetota bacterium
ACCAATGAAGCACTTATAATATAAAATGTAAAATACATGTGACAGCAAGCAGTGCTTTTCATTTCAGAACACCTTCCTACTTGCTGCGAGATCGGCAGATGGCATTTAAGAGGCCTTTTGTTTTCGCCGACCTGATTCTGAATTAACTTCAGGCCCAACCTATTTTGCTGACACGCCAACACGAATCTTGGTGAAAGATCCACAAAGCGGCAATCTCAGTTTGGGCTTCATTCTCGCCAACGATCAAACCGCGCTTCAAACAAGGGGTGTTGGATTCGGAGCAGAGAAGGAATCAAGTGAATATCCCAAAGATTTGTGGAAAGTTCGCCGCACGGAAGCTACCGTCCTCAGCGAGCGGGTTGGATTTACTCAGAGGAATGCATGTTTGACCAACGTGATCGCAGTCAATTCTTAAACTTCGCTGGCCTTATCGAGGGAAGTTTGGCGTTGGCAGCCCTGAGTGTCGGCTGGCTGCTCGAGATCAATCCACTTGAACATTTTTCATGGGATTGGTTGGCGGTTGGCTGGGGATTGCTCGGCGCGGTGCCGACGCTTTTGGTGTTCTATCTGGCCTATCGCTTTCCCATCGGTGAACTGTGCAAAATTCGCGATTTCCTCTCGCGGGAATTGGCTCCGTCGCTGTCTATCCTGCGTTGGTATGATTTGATTTTGATGGCACTCCTGGCGGGTGTGTCAGAGGAGTTGTTGTTTCGTGGATTATTGCAGCCGTGGATCGGTGGGCTGTCGTGCAATGTCCTGTTCGGAGTCGTGCATTGGATCACGCCCTTGTATGCGGTGTTGGCCTTTGTGACTGGCAGCTATCTCAGTTGGGCGATGACCTTCACTGAACCGGACAATTTGCTGACTCCAATCGTGATTCACGCCACCCACGACTATCTGGCATTTCTGGTGATTGTGTCGATACACAACCGGACGACGGCGATTCCTCCCGCTTCGGAAATCGTCGATTGACGAAACACGGGTCGATTCCAGAATGGGCGGCATTCCGGTTGCAGAAGGTCCCTTGACGGTCGTTGTTAGCATCCGGTATCCCACCCGCCCCGGTCACGGCCGCGCGAATGAATCGTTCGTCGCACTCGTCGGATCGAGCCTTGAGGAGTCAACATGTTGGATCAGTGGATGGCCAGGACAGGTCAGTGGGAGAACTCCCGTCGCGAATATGCGCGGCAGCGTCAGATGGGCATCGGCGACCTGCTGCTGGAGAATCGCATCGTTTTTTTGGAAGGGGTCATCAACGACGGTGTCGCCAACCTGATTGTAATGAAGCTGCTTTTTCTGCAATCGGAGAGTAGAAACCAAGACATCCACTTGTACGTGAATTCTCCGGGGGGGTCTGTCACGGCAACGATGGCAATTTATGACACGATGCAGTTTATTGACTGCAAAGTCGCGACCTACTGCGTGGGGCTGGCCGCCAGTGGGGGAGCGATTGTGGTCGCTGGAGGATCGAAGGGCAAACGCCACATCTTGCCTCACGCCAAAATGATGATCCATCAGCCTTACGGCGAGGTTGGCGGTCAAGTCTCGGACATCGAAATCCAGGCCAAGGACATCATTGACACACGGGAGGTGCTGAATCAAATCCTCGCAACTCATACCGGTCAGCCGATTGATGTGATCGCCCGCGACACCGCTCGTGATCGCTTTTTGACGGCAACCGAGTCGAAGTCCTACGGGCTGGTTGACGAAGTACTCAGTAAAGCTCCACCAGAAAGCAAGCCGGCGATTGTGTAATCCGCCACTTGCATTGGCTTGGCCTCCTGACCGAGCGATAGCAGCAGTTTGAACAATATCTCCGAAAGCGAGTTCTCCATGTCGGTGCTTGTTCCCTGGGTCGTCGAAAAGAGTGGCCGCGAAGAGCGGGTCATGGACATTTACAGCCGGCTGCTCAAGGACCGGATCGTCATCATGGGCAGCCAAGTCAATGACGATGTCGCCAATGCCATTGTCGCACAGCTTCTGTTTCTGCAATTCGAGGACAGCAAGGCCGACATCCATTTCTACATTAACTCTCCGGGGGGCTCGATCACTTCGGGGATGGCGATCTATGACACCATGCAATACATCAACTGCGACGTGGCCACTTACTGCATCGGCCAAGCGAGCAGCATGGGTGCAGTTCTGCTGACCGCCGGTTGTGCGGGGAAGCGATTCGCTCTACCGAACGCTCGCATCATGATCCATCAGCCTCTGGCCGGAATGCAGGGGACCGCGACTGAACTCGAAATCCACGCCAAGGAAGTGATTCGCGTCAAGCGCCGCATGAATGAAATCCTGATGAAACACACCGGCAAGACGCTTGATCAACTGCAAGACGACACGGATCGGGACAACTTTATGACCGCCGACGAAGCGAAGGACTATGGCCTCATCGACCATGTACTTGCGAAGTTGCCGGTGAAGACCGGCGAAATGACGTAACCTTTGGGAGCGTGCTGATACTCTGCACTTCAAGGGAGCCATCACGGATGCGGCTCGCTGCTCGACTGTTGGTATTCGCGATCATCGCTGCAACCGGCTGTGCGAGCAGGGGCAATGTCGATCTGCTTGAGGCCCGGTTGCGGGAACAGGAAGATCAACTTCGCTCCCTGCACGCGCAGGTCGACCGGACGAATTCCGAACTGACCGCAGCGCGCCGGCTAAACGAGTCGCTCAAGCAAAAAGTCGTGCAGCCGGCAAATCACGAGGCGACGTTCGAATTCGATGAACAGCACTTCCAGGTGACGGGCTTGAAGATCAATCCGTTGTTGACTGGCGGCTTTGACCGCGACGGAATGCCGGGGGACGACCTTATCACGCTGGTCTTCACTGCGATCGACCATCGCGACCTGCCGGTCCGATTGCCCGGCCGGGTGGAGTGTGAGTTATTTGATCGCTCGCGGCCCGCTGAGCAGCAACAGATTGGTTTCTGGGAATTCGACGCCGCGAAAACCAGAGCCGCCTGGCAGAAGACGCTCGGTAGTTTCGGCTACCGTTTCGAGTTGCCGTGGCAGTCGACGCCCACCACCAGTGACCTCGAACTTCATGTTCGATTGCAGTCCCAACACGGTGACCGATTTGAAGTCTCAGCCCCAATCCGGATCGCTTTGCCCAAGCCCACTCTCGGCGCAGACCGACTGATGCCGTAACCTGAAGCAGGGTGAGCTATGCGACGAATCCATTTTCTACACCTGATCTGCGTACTTGGCCTCGCGGCGGGTGCCACAAAGGCCGATGACCCGCCTGCCACTCCGCGTGCCGTCGTCGTTCCCAAACCGTCGCCGGATGAAATCGAACAATCGATTCACGATCTGAATGCTCCCGAGTTTTCGCGACGGGAAACGGCAACCCGAAACTTGATTGCTGCCGGCGCCGATGCAGCGGAATTTTTGGTGAAGGCAGTCCCGACGAGCAGTCTTGAAGCGACCTGCCGCATCACCACGATCTTGCGAGCATGGTACACGTCCGGCAAGGACGAACTCATCGAGCCCGCTGAAGTGGCATTCGAGCAACTTGTCGAGTCCAAGAATCGTCACATGGCTAACCGTGCGGCTGCGGTGTTGGATCAGTACGCGACCACCATTCGGCAAGATCGAGCCATTGCTCAGATCAAACAGCTTGGCGGTACCATCGAAGTCTCAACCGCGATGGGACGCCTGCGAGTTGCCGGTCCCGACGAAACTCGATCCTACTTAGTGATCTTGGGTCGAAGCTGGCGCGGCGGCGAAGAGGGTCTCAAATTTCTGCGGCGCGTCAGCAGCCTCACCCAACTGTACCTGCTGCAGGATCAAGCCACCGGTAAAATCGTCACCCCCGGCGTCACGCAAGATTCGATTGACGAACTGCAACGTGCGCTGCCAACTCTGGCGGTGGACTATCGCGGCTCGGCGTTTCTCGGCGTGAAGACGCTCCCCAACGTTCCCATCTGCCGCATCGACGATGTGCCTGCTGACACGCCCGCTGACCGAGCGAAGCTCATGGCGGGAGACATCGTCATCGGATTCGACAACAAGCCAGTCAACTCATTCCAGGATTTGGTGAAGTTCATCGGAACGAAACAACCCGGAGACGTCATCAAACTCGAATTGTTGCGCGGTGCCGATAACGACGAAATGATCTTTTTGGGCCAGCTCAAAGGCCAGCCCGAATCTGACGCCTCGAAAGACTACCTCGATAAGCTCCGCGAGCGGATCGGCATGAAGATCGATGTGACGCTCGGCGAGTGGGGCGCGAAGCCGAAACCGTAATTCAGCAGATACGCGGAATCCTGAGCCAATTGACGATCCCGATTGCAGATGATTAGCCTGATACTTTCCATCTGTCGCAAATCGATCCGTCGAGAAGGGACATTTGTCGCGTTCTTAGGCCGAGACTTGCTTAATCCAGCGACTGCCCTCTGCCCGTCGAGAAATAATTCATGTCCGTTCCGTTTCCTCCGGCAGGTTCATCACCAGACGCCTTAGCCAAATTGCGAATCTCCCGATCCGCGCCGCCGCCGCGCCGCTCGTGGACGAAATGGCTCTTCGGACTGGTCGTCCTGTCGGCTATGGGTCTGGGCGGATTCGCGTTGGCGTCTAAGAATGGCTGGGTTTCCGTCGGGAAGGATTGGCTGACCGTTCCGGAGATGATCCAGTCTCGACCGGAGGTACGTCTCGGTTCGGTGACCGTGGAAACCGGACGATCTGCCGAGGCTCTGGTGGTTGCCACCGGATACTTGGAATCGCGTCGTCAAGCAAGAATTGGTGCTCGAGCCCCCGGGCGGATCGAATTGGTGAATGTTGAAGAAGGGAGTCGCGTCGAGACAGGTCAGGTTCTGGCAGTGCTCGAACACGCGGACTTGGAAGCCTCGCTCGCGGCCGTTATGGCATCGCTGTTGCGGGCGAAAACCGCGGCAGCCGAACAAGAAATCATGATCGCCCAAAGCCATCGCGACTTGGAACGTGCGGAACGGCAATGGAAATCCAAGACGATCTCCGATTCCGAGTACGATGAAAAGAAATTCAAACATGACGGGAACGTCGCACGCCGCGCTTCGCAGGCTGCCGAAATCGCTCTGGCCGAAGCGCGTGTCCGCGAAGCCGAGCAGATGAAGGAGAACATGTTTATCAAGGCTCCGTTCAACGGGACCGTGATCTCCAAAGATGCTGAGGTTGGCGAATCGATTCTCCCGGGCGGCATGGGTGAAGCCTCGGGACGAGGTTCGGCCGTGACGGTTGCCGATCTCGAACACCTGGAAGTGGAATGCGACGTGAAGGAAGACTACATCAGTCGAGTGACACCCGGCCAAACCGCTGAGGTCGCCGTCGATGCAGTTCCGAAATTCCGCTATCAAGGCAGAGTCCGCAAGATCATCCCAATGGGAGACCGCGCGCGAGCCACGATCAAAGTGAAGGTCGAAATCGTCAACGTTGATCCGCGGCTGTTTCCCAACATGAGTGCGACGGTCTACTTCCTGCCTGCCGAGACTGAAGCGGCGGTCGAATCTCAAACACGACGAGTCTTTTGTGACACCGAAGCAATCCGCTCCGACGATGCCGGACGCTTCGTGTGGATTGCGGACGAACAAGATCGAATTCGTCGCCAAGATGTAAAGGCCGGCAGCGAACGTGACAAACACACGGAGATCACCGAAGGTTTGTCTGGCGGCGAGCGAATCGTGATCGCCCCGCCAGGTTTGGAATCAGGACAGCTTGTAAAAATTTTGCGTTAACCAAGTTGCGGCTGTTTGAGAACCGCAGCCACATTCGCCAGAACGTGGACAAAACCTTGCCCCCCCCACGTTCTGGCGAACGTGGCGACGTTGAGCTTCGGGAGACCAACTTTGTCGGAAGCACATTTAGAAAACGGTGAGCCCGTTGTCGTCGTCCAGGATGTTTGCAAAGAATTTCATCGCGATGCGATCACCATTCCCGTGCTCTCAGGAATCAACCTGGAACTCAAGCGAGGCGATTATTTGGCGTTAATGGGACCGTCGGGTTCCGGAAAATCGACGTTGTTGAACTTGGTTGCCGGCCTGGATCGACCGACCTCCGGCACCGTGACCGTCTGCGGACAAAGCTTGGAGTCCACTTCGGAAAGTAAGCTGGCTCGATGGCGCTCGCGGCATATCGGGTTCGTATTCCAGCTCTACAATCTGATCCCGGTGCTTACGGCGTTTGAAAATGTTGAGCTTCCGCTCACGCTGACATCGCTGTCGCGGCGCGAACGTCGCGAGCATGTCGAGGCGGCTTTGCAAGTCGTCGGCCTGAGTGACCGGGCACACCACTACCCGCGCCAACTGTCTGGCGGTCAGGAGCAACGAGTCTCCATCGCACGCGCGATTGCCACCGACCCGACGCTGATCGTCGCGGACGAACCGACTGGCGATCTCGACGCCAAGTCCGCGGGCGAAATCCTCGACCTCATGGAGCGGCTCAATCGCGAATTCCACAAAACGATCATCATGGTCACTCACGATCCAGATGCCGCGGCGCGTGCGAAACAAACCGTGCATTTACAGAAAGGCGTGCTGGTCGAAAAGACGCACGCCGGGCAGGAGTAAATCATGCAAACGCTGTTCTACATCTGGCGAAATCTCAAACGGAACAAACTGCGTTCAATACTGACGATTCTCTCGGTCGGATTCAGTCTTGCACTCATGACCGTCCTGAACGGCTACATGGCCATGCAAGGGGTGTGGGGCAAAGAGGCCGAAACGAGAAATCGCATTGTTGTGATGAACAGCCAAGGTTTCTCTGGGATGTTGCCTATTTCGTATGTGGACCGGGTTCGCAACACCGAAGGAGTTCAGGCGGCTTCTCAATACGCTTGGTACGGCGGCAACTACAAAGACGAGCAGATGCCCTTTGCACAATTCGGTGTCGACCCCAAAAGCGTGTTCGATGTCTGGAACGAGATGACCATTGATCCAAAACAACTTGAAGAATTTCAAAAGACGCGCAACGGCTGTGTCGTCGATCGTCGGCTGGCCGAGAAACGCGGCTGGAAGATTGGTGAACGAATTCCGCTGCAAGGAACCTTCTATCGGTTTGACTTGGACTTAGTGCTTTGCGGTTCGTTCGATTCTCCGCAGGACACAGGGTCGCTCTGGTTCAACTGGCTGTATCTCGACGAGGGGATGCGGGCGATGAACGCTGCCGGGACCGGCAATTCGGGGACGATCTTCGCGCGAGTCACTCAATCGGAATCAATGGCAAGTGTCTCGCAGAGAATCGACGAGCGCTTTGCCAGTTCCGACAACCCAACTCGGACACAAACCGAGGCCGCGTTCGCGCAGATGTTCACAGACATGCTGGGGAACGTGCAGGCCTACATTCGCAACATTGGTCTGGCGGTTGTCTTCTCGTTGTCGCTGGTGGCAGCCAATGCGATGGCCATGTCGATGCGTGAACGGACGACGGAGATCGCTGTGCTCAAGGCGATTGGCTTTTCGCGCCGCCGTGTACTCGTGACGATCTTAGGCGAAGCCTGCTCGATCACACTGCTGGGTGGATTGCTCGGTATTTTCATCGGTTGCATCTGCTTGGAACTGCTGCACACTCTCAGTTCGCAATTCATGCCGCTGTCCGTGTTCGAGATGTTGGGGCCGTGGCTGGTGTACTTGCTGACGACCGCCGCCGGCATCGGCTTCGTCAGCGGCATCGTCCCCGCTGTCCGCGCGGCTCAGTTGTCTGTGATCGATGGTCTTCGCCGTGTCGTGTAACCCTGCCCTGACGCTCGCCAATGAGAAAGTCCCGCGCCGATGATTCCCGTCAAATACAACGTCCGCAATCTTCGAGTTCGCTGGGTCACGACGTTAATGACTGTCGTCGGGACTGGGCTTGTTGTCTGGGCCACAGTGCTGACGTTTGGACTGACCGACGGACTGGACCACGCGTTGCGGATCAGCGGCGACCCGTTGGACTTGATTGTTCTGCGAAAAGGGACGACCCAAGAAACCTCGAGCAACATCGACCAGAAAGTTGCCAAAGAGATCGCCAATCTCGGTGGTATTGCAACGGACAGTTCGGGCCAACCGCTGTGCTCGTCCGAGTTCGTCACGATTCTGACGAAACCACGTCGAAACAACGGCGGCACGACGAACTTGATCGTCCGCGGCCTGCAGGACATCGGCCGTGGACTGCGGCCTGGATTCACAATTGTGCGCGGCCGCGACGTCCGGACCGGCGTCAACGAGGCCATCACCAGTGAACGGATGGCTCAACGATTCGAAAATTTGGCCCTCGGCGAGAAGCTCGAAATCAACAAGGTTCATTTTGAAATCGTCGGCTACTTTGAAGCTGCGGGAAGCTCCGCCGAATCCGAAGTCTGGACCGATCTCCGCGACCTGACGGGCGCGCGCCGCACGCCCGAAGCGTTATCCGCCGTGAATCTGCGCTGCCGTGACGAAGCCGCGAAGACCTCGCTGCTGAAGCGGATCCGCGACGACGAGCAATTCAAACTCGACGCGATGGACGAACCGGCCTATTTCGAGAGACAGATGACCGCTTCAATTGCGATCAGGTTCGTCGGCTTCGCAATCGCGATTTTCTTGACGATGGGGGCGATGTTCGCCGCCGCGAATACGATGTACGCCGCCATCGCCAGTCGCGGCCGAGAAATCGGCGCGCTGCGTGCGATCGGCTTCAGCCGCCGCAGCATCCTGACGTCGTTTCTATTTGAGTCAGTCTTGTTGTGTGTGCTTGGCGGCTTGTTAGGCTGCCTGGCGACGCTGCCATTCAATGGCCTGTCCACTGGCACCGCCAACTGGGCCACCTTCAGCGAAATCACATTCTCATTCCGTTTCGGCCCCAGCGTATTGCTGCGGGGCGTCCTCATGGCTCTGACAATGGGCCTTGTCGGCGGCCTGTTCCCCGCCCTCCGCGCGGTGCGAATGCCCATCATCACGGCGTTGCGTGAGACGTGAGAAGCCTACGGTGACTTCACCTTCACCAACTTCAGTGAGTCCGCATCGAAGGCGACTCGCCCTTTGCTCGCTCGGAGTTCGGCGACGAGTTCGACTTTCTTTAAACTGTCCACGTCGAGGGAAAACTCCAACGCCGTCCAGTCGGTGTTCCCGGAGAGTTGATTGGTGCGTTGGCCGCCTGAGATGCGTAGCCCGGCACCACGGCCAGAGCCGCTTTCCGTCGCCTGAATATCGAACCCTTTAGCGCGGCCTTGAAATTTGTAGCGGCCGGGAGCCAGCATCACGCTGGTTCGCCACGAGGCCACACAGTTCGTCAACTGGGCCGCGTCGATCACCAGCAGTCGTGGCTGATCGGTCGGAGTTTGCAGTTCCAGCTTCGCGCCGGGCGTCTCGATCTTTTCGGACCAATCGGCGAGCGACGCCTCGCCTTGAGCATTAAAGGCCAGCGGGACTGGTTCCGCTCGAATTTGTTCGCGGATCGAATTGGTTCGCGCGGTGAGTTGAGCTTTCAACTCGCGAACTCGATCGGCGTGCTCTCTCGCACGATCCGGGTGCATCTTCATGAGCACGGGCTTCAGCCGATACGCGGCCTCATCGACTCGCTTGAGCAACTTGTCCGCCGAGAACAAAGGTTGCAGATCGCGAATCCGCTGCCGGTAAGTCGCGTACCAATCTGGATTCTGCAAGACGGCCTGCGGCACGAGCGCCCCACCGCGATCCTGGATTGACGCTCCGGGGTCGTTAAACATCTGATCCATGCCATGCGGCAGGAAGTGAGCTTGCTTGGTCGTCGGATCGAAGTACACGCGATAGTTGTTGCGGTTGCGGCAGTAGCCGTCCCAGTGGCATGTCAGAATCTCCAACGCCATGAATGTGAGGAATTGATCGACGTTCAACCGCTCGACGATCTGTGGCCAGCGTTCTTCGAGCTTCGGATTGCGACACGCCTGCACCAGCGCGGCGAGATCACGGTGGTCATCGGGGCCGTCGCCAGTGTCTTTCTCTAACTTGACGTCGATCTCTTGCAGGAAGCCGCCGTCGTACAGGTTCCCTTTGGGATCGGCGAAGTGACGTTTGAGGAACGTCGTGTCGAAACCCTCTTTTAAAACATACAAGCCGAGATCGCGATTGTTCAGCCAAACTCTGGCGTGTGTGACGCGCGCGGCGGGCACGCCGGCGGCGAGAAACAGCTCCGAACAGATCCGTTCGTTCAAGTAGCTGTGGTCCTGGACGGAATTGTTCAGATGAAATTTGTCGATCGCGTGAAACGACTTGCTGGGAGCTTGGGCGTCTTTACTGGCAAACTTATCAACGTTGATCGTCAGAGCGGGCCGATCATCGACTCCACGAAAGCTGCCGGCCGCACCTTTCAGTTTGATGCCGACATCGGGGTAAACCTGCTTGCCGTTTTCCGTCAGCGTGGCTTTGACGTATTTGCGATTTTCTTGCCTCAGCTTTTGGAGTTCCGAGTCAGCGATTTCGATGCGCAGTTCGGGAATTTCGCCACGCGTGAAGAAGAGATCGCTCCCGTTGGGATTCGCTTTCGCCCGCCAGTTGTCGGCGGCCTGCAAAGTAAGGACGTTTGCCCACCCTGCGGTCGCAGCGACCAACAAAACGACGGCCGTTGACCAACGCTTTTTTCGAGTGTTGAAGGGAGCAAGTCTGGTCACGGTACATGTCATTCCTGATCAGTGGTGACTTGGTTCATCCTCAATCCATCAAGCAACTCCGCCGCAACGCGGCCGGGAGTTGGCGACGAACAGACCACACCGCTCACCGCAACTCGGCTCGCGCCGGCGGATCGCACGGCGGCGATGTTCGCTGGTGATATGCCGCCGATGGCGAACCAGGGGAGCGTGATTTCCTCAGCGACTTGGCGGACGAAGTCGAGGCCGGCCAGTTGGTCGAACGATTTCGTGCTGGTCGCGAAGCAGGGGCCGACGCCAAGATAGTCCGCGCCGTCGAGCACCGCTTGCCGAGCTTGCTCGATGGTGTGCGTGGAGACTCCGACCAGGCGATGCGGGCCGACGATGCGGCGAGCCTCGCGGACAGAAAGTTCGTCTTGGCCGACGTGCACGCCGTCAGCTTCGGCCAGCACGGCGAGGTCGGGGCGGTCGTTCATGATGAACATCGCATCCGCCTCGCGCGTCCAGACACGGACTCGATGAGCGGATTCGAGCAAGCGACGGTCGGTCTGTTCCTTCTCGCGAAGCTGCACGATTCGCACACCGGCCGCGAGAGCTTGTCGAAGCGCCGGGCCGCTGCCGTGATGGCACAACGCTTCCGTGACGAGCAGATACAACTCGCAGCCAGCCAGCCGCTCGCGGGCGACCAGTGTCGTGGTCAGTCCCTTCTCGATCGTGTACAGCCGATAGCGGAGTTGCTCGAGATGTTCCGGCAAATGTGGATCGGCGAGCCGTGGCCGAGACCGCCGCGAGTTCGTGGACTCTTCACCGAGCGCACCGGCGGCTGAGTGGCCGAGCAACAATTTGGAAAACTCTTCGAGCGTGCGGAGCGCTTCTTCAACGCGGCGACAGTTGGCGACGATGACGTCGCCAGGATGCAGGCGAGTCTGCTCACGCAGCGTTTTGATGCGCGTCCCCACGTCCCCCTGCGTGTCGCGCGCGGAGATCAGTCCGATTCGATCGAGATCCGCCAATCGTTCAGTCAACTCGTGCCGCAGTTCTTTGAGCAGCCGCGAGAGATGCGCGTCGTCGAGCGAAAACCGCACATAGTCTTCGACTACACGCAATCCTTCACGAGCGCGATTCGCAGCCGCATCGAGCGTTCGCAGCGCGTCCGTCAGGTCGGATTCCGCCGACTCTGTCCAGCGGATGTCGAACTCGGGAACAATCGGTTGTGCCATGATGCCGGCTTGCTGAATCAATCGCTCCTGGAGCACAGGGACATTGAGTCCATAGCGGTTGAAGAATTCCGCAATCGTCGCATCGACAATGGCCAGTCCCGACAGCAGGTGCTCGGTCCCCGCGCCGTCGTCGACTCCAAGTTGCCTCGCCAATTCGCGAGCCTCGGAAACGATGGCCGACAATTGTGGGCTCAGCGGGATCGGCACCGGCGGCGGATCGAGCGAGTCGTCGACCCTCGGCGCGAACAGGAACGATGAAGCGATCGTTTCGGCGTTGATCCCGAACTGGGCGAGCAATTCGCTCGCTCGAGTTTCGTCGATCGACAAGGCCCAGAGCAGATGCAGCGGCTCGGCCGCCTTCGCTCCGGCGACCCACGCGATGCGCCCGGCACCGTCGAGTACTCGCATCGCTCCAGGAGTCAGGCCGATGTCGGTCATATTCGATTCATATCACGGTATGACGGCATTCGGCCGTCGGCTCATGGCGATCGGGCAAGCGCAAGAAAACGCCCCAGCGTGCCGGTTGACCAAGCACGCTGGGGCGGATGATTAACACACCGACTGGCTAGTTGTCGCCTCCCCCGAGCGAGAACAACGGACCAGCTCCCCCTTCGCCCATACCACCTTTGAGTTGCTCACGAGGTACGGGAACGGCACCGGGAGTAGGTTCGTCGAGCTTGAGTTCGCCGGTCAGCTTGCGGCTGAGGCCGATTTTACGATCTTCGGTATCCACGCGCAGGACACGGACTTCCAACTCGTCACCGACTTTGACCAACTCCTCCGGATTCTCAACCTTCGAGTCTGCCAGTTCGGAGATGTGCAGCAGGCCTTCGAGTTCCGGGGCCAGCTCGATGAAGACTCCAAAGTTGGTGATCTTCGTAACCTTGCCTTTGACCACTTCGCCCGGCTGAAACTTCGAGGGAATGTCGGTCGCCCACGGATCGCTCGCGAGTTGCTTCAGGCCGAGTGCAATTCGCTTGCGTTCTTGATCGACCGTCAAAACCTGGCACTCCAGCTCTTGCCCTTTCTTGAGCATCTCGCTGGCATGCGAAATCTTGCGAGTCCAGCTCATATCGCTGACGTGCAGCAGAGCATCGACTCCCTCTTCGAGTTCGATGAACGCGCCGTAGTTGGTGAGGTTCCGGACCACACCCTTGACGTTTGCCCCGGCCGGGTACTTGGCCGCGACGTCGTCCCAAGGGTTGGGCAGAGTCTGCTTCATGCCCAGCGAGATTTCCTGCTTCTCTTTGTTGATGCCCAGCACGACGACATCGACCTTGTCGCCGATCTGGACGATTTCGGTCGGGTGATTGATCCGCTTGGTCCAGGACATCTCGCTGATGTGAACCAGACCCTCGATGCCATCTTCGAGCTTTACGAACGCTCCGTAGCTCATCACGTTGACGACCTCACCGTTGATCTTCGCACCGACAGGGTACTTGTCGCCGACGGCGTCCCACGGACTGGGGAAGCGTTGCTTAAGGCCCAGCGCGATTTTTTCCTTCTCGCGATCGACGTGCAGCACCATGACCTCGATCTCTTGATCGATCTTGACCACTTCCGTTGGGTGCCCGATGCGGCCCCAACTCATGTCGGTGATGTGCAACAGGCCGTCGATGCCGCCCAAATCCACAAACGCGCCGAAGTCGGCGATATTCTTCACGACACCCTTGCGGACTTCGCCATCCTTCAGATCGGCGAGCAGCTTCTGCTTGAGTTCCGTGCGGCGGTCTTCGATCAGCTTGCGGCGCGACACCACGATGTTGCGGCGAGCCTCGTCGATCTTCAGGATCACGCACTCGATATCGCGACCGATGTACGTGCCGATGTCTTGCGGCCGGCGAATATCGACTTGGCTGGCGGGCAAGAAGACATTGACGCCGATGTTGACCAGCAGTCCACCTTTGATTTTGCGAAGGACCGCCCCCTTGACGACGTCCCCTTCGGCGTGATTCTTGATGACCCGTTCCCATTCGCGAACGCGGTCGGCCTTCCGCTTGGAGAGCATGATCAGGCCGAAATCGTCTTCGACCTCCTCCAGCAGCACGCTGATCTTGTCCCCGGGCTGAGGTCTGAGATCTTCCTTTTCCCACTCGTCGAGCGTGACGACACCTTCACTCTTGTAGCCGATATCGACCAGGACTTCGTCACCATCCACGCGGATGACGGTCCCTTCGATGATTTGATTGACGTCGAAGGCGTGTCCGACGGAACCGTAGATTCGCTCGAGTTCGTCGGGTACCGCAAACTCCGATTCCTCAAGGCTAGAAATGTCAAACGCCGAGTCCAGCTCGGCGTCGTCCACGTTGAATTCACGAATCAAAAAGCGATCAACCATTGTCTGCTGCTACCAATCCCACGGTTTGAGCGACCGACGGCCAATGCCGACCCAGCCTGCTCCACCACGGTTCGCTCGAGGAATTGCGTTGCCGTCCAATTCGCACATCGCGACTGAAACCTTCGGCCAACGCAAGGGCTCGAAACTATAACAACCTTCCTTCGGGGCCAGCCAGCGAATCGACCAGGTTTCTTGCGACTATCGGCAGCGCGGCCAGTACAGGTCTCGAAGGGCTATTCCCATCGATTCCCCCCCAACGCTTGAAGGTCTGAGAAACCGAGCAATAGACTCGAGCCATCCCGTAGACCGCCGTCCGCTCTTACCCGCCCAACCAGGAGCCTCGCCATGTCCCATCAAAAACTCTCCCGCCGTGAAATGCTCGAACGGTCGATGTTCGCGACCGCAGCCGCGATGGCCGCACGTCATGCGATTGAGCCAGTTGCTCACGCTCAAGAATCCACGAGCCCAAACAACACGATTCGCGTCGCGATTATCGGCGTGAACGGTCGCGGCGGGTCGCACATCTCGGAATTGCAGAAACGCAAGGGAGCCGAGATTGCCGCAATCGTCGATGTCGATGAGGCTGTCGGCGGAAATCGCGTGGAAGGCATCGAAAAGGCGACCGGCAAGCGACCGGCACTCTACACGGACCTCCGCAAGTGCCTGGAAGACAAATCGATCGATGCCGTCAGCATCGCGACCCCTAACCACTGGCACTCGCTGGCCGCGATTTGGGGAATGCAGGCGGGCAAAGACGTGTATGTCGAGAAGCCGGTCAGCCACAACGTCAGCGAAGGCCGTCGCTGCGTACAGGTCGCTCGCAAGCACAAGAAGATTTGCCAGACGGGAACGCAGAGCCGCTCTGAGCAAGGCATGCGTGACGCGATTGCGTTCATTCACAGCGGCGGGATCGGTGAGGTCAAACTGGCTCGTGGGCTGTGCTACAAGCGGCGTGGGTCGATCGGCCCACGCGGAACCTACGAGGTTCCCAAGAACGTCGATTACGACATCTGGTCCGGGCCGGCCCCGATCAAACCACTGACTCGGCCGAAATTCCATTACGACTGGCACTGGCAGTGGGACTACGGCAACGGAGATCTCGGCAATCAGGGCATCCATCAAATGGACATCGCCCGCTGGGGCCTGCAAGTCACCGATCTGGGCGAGAGCGTGCTCGGCTACGGCGGACGCCTCGGCTACGAGGACGCCGGCGAGACGGCCAACTCGCAAGTCTGCATCCACAAGTTCGGCGACAAGCGGCTGGTCTTTGAAACGCGAGGTCTGCCGACTCCCAATTACAAGGGGGCCAAGATTCTCGAAACCGAGGAGAACAAAGGTGCCGGGGTCGGCGTCATTTTCTACGGCACCGAAGGCTATGTGATCATGCCCAGCTATTCGTCGGGGATCGTCTTCGACAAAGACGGCAAAGTCGTGAAGGAGTTCAAAGGGGGCGGCGATCACTTCGGCAACTTCCTGGCCGCCTGCCGCAGTCGCAAGCACGAAGACCTCAACGCGGACATTCTTGATGGCCACCTGTCGAGCGCGCTGTGTCATCTCGGCAACATCTCGTATCGCTTGGGCGAACAGATTCCCGTCGCCGCGATCAAGGAACGACTGGCGAACGACGTCGAAGCCCTTGGCACGTTCGATCGTTTCGCCGAGCATCTCACCGAAAACAAAGTCGATGTCGCCAGCACGAAGGGTTACTTCGGCCTCAATCTGACGCTCGACGGCAAGAAGGAAATCTTCACCGGCTCCAACGCCGCTACCGCCAACCCGATGCTGACCCGCGAATACCGTAAGCCCTACGTCGTGCCAGCGGAGAGCGACGTCTAATCAAACCATCCCCGAATCTGCTGTCCAATCCAGGCGGGGAGACACCTCCCCGCTTTTATTTTTTCTTTAGATCGGAGTGATCCATGAACTCGCGTCTGCTGGGCGTTCTGGCGTTGCTCGTCAGCTTTTCGTCCGTGATTGCCGACGAACAACCGCGAACGTATCGCAATGTGCTGAAGCCGCTCGACAACCCACCGCCGTTGTTGGCGGATCATCCGGAGTTCGTCGAACCGGTGCGCGAACTGAAGCGGTACGAGGCTCCGATCCTGGTCAATGAACCCGACGCTGATCTTTCCGTCCGAGCGTGGCGGTTCTCGTACAACGCGCGCGGGATTGTCGAGATGCCGAATCGTCTGCAATCGAAAGCGACCGCCGTCATCATGGTTCATCCGTGGGGGATCGACGATGGCCAAGGCTGGACGACTCCTGAACCGGCCGGAGTCTGCGACTTCTGTACGCCAGACAAAAACCATCTCGCCGCGAGGCACACGCACGAAGTCATCAACCCGTTCTTGAAAGCCGCACGCGGCAAAGTCCCGCTCGTGATGTACAGCCTCCCCGGCAACGAAGACCCAATTCGGAAGAAGGTCTACCGCTCGATTCGAGCGACACCGAGCGATGCCGAGCGTCAGCAAGGAGCCAAGGAACTCACGGCCAAGCTGAAGAATTTCGAGTACAAAGGTCAGCCGCTGGTCGAGACGATTTCGCTGTCGAGCGCGAACCCGGTCCGAGATTACTTCCGCCAGTTCCCCGGACTCGATGCCAGCGCGAAGTACAACAACGAAGGCTTCTGGCAACAGCCGATCCCGGTCACGAAGGACATCGACGTCGATCCCAACGATGTCGTCATCTACGACTCCGAAGGCTACGAGCCGCTCAAGAAATTCCTAAAAGCCAACGGCATCCGCCACGTGCTGCTGACCGGTTACGCGACTGACATGTGTTACTGCCAGACGACCGCCGGCTACGAGAACCTCTCGAAAGACTTCAACGTGTTCCTCGTCGGCGACGCTTCACTGGCGACTTTTCCGGCGAACAACACGCCACGCTTCGCGACGAACGCACACCTGTCGTTCGCATCGCTCAACCAGTTGGTCACACAGATCTCGTGGGTCAAATTTGAAAAGTAACAGCCAAAATGCCCGCATTCACGCACCATTTGTTTGTCTGTTGTAATCAGCGCACTCCCAGTCATCCACGCGGGTGTTGCGACCCCGAAGGGTCGGAAGCGTTGCGAAATGCCTTCAAGGCCGAGGTCAAGACACGCGGGCTGGGGCCTCTCGTGCGAGCCAACACTTCCGGCTGTCTGGACCAGTGCGAGCATGGGCCGTGTGTCGCGATTTATCCGCAAGGCATCTTCTACGGGCACGTCAAAATTGAAGATGTTCCTCGCATCGTTGAAGAAACGGTCTTGTGCAATCGAGTTCTGGACGATCTGCTTATCAGCCCCGAATGCCTCAACAATCCGACCTACCCGCATCGCTAACCGAACACGTAGCTCTCTCGCTCCGCGAGAGGGTTACTTTCAGGAGATGACCGATGGGTTGCTCACACACGAATCACGGCTCGCATCCGGTGTTGTCTCGCCGTGCCGCATTGCAGGCCGGTTCGCTCGGTTTGATGGGCCTGGGGCTCGCGGATGTGCTGCGGTTGCGAGCGGCCGAGACCGGGCCACGACCGGTCACTCCCGTGAAGTCGGTGTTGTTCGTTTTTCAGACCGGCGGCATGTCGCATCAAGACACTTGGGACCTGAAGCCCGATGCTCCCGCCGAGGTGCGCGGCGAGTTCAATCCGATCCCCACGAGCACGCCCGGAGTGTTCATCGGCGAGCATTTGCCGAAGCTGGCTCAACGGACCGATCAATACGCGATCGTGCGGTCGATCGTGACGGACAACAGCGGGCATGGCGAAGCGTGTCACATGCTGCTGGCGGGGCGATTGGACGCGGCTCCGGGGTTCAACATCAACATTGTCCCCAGCCCGCTGGAATGGCCGTCGATGTTGTCGCAGGTGATGCACGCAACGAAGCCGCGCGGCAACGTGCCGGCGGCGGTCGTGTTGCCTCAGCCCAGCGTCAACGAAGCCAACAGCGTGCGGCCCGGGCAATACGCCGGGCGGCTCGGCCCGAAGTGGGAGTCGTGGCACGTCGATATCGCCGCACCATGTGCGCTCGGCAACGGTGCTTGCCCGCATTGCTTCCGCTTTGACGAAGACAACTTCGAGCATGGCTCCCCCACGATCTTCGACACGCCGATGCTGACACTGCCGGAAGGTGGGTCGTTGCGGCTGAATGATCGCATTGGCTTGCTGGCGGAGATTGAACGTCAACAACGCAACCTCGAACGGACTGCCGATGCCGACCGGATCGACCGTCAGCGATTGCAAGCGTTGTCGGTGCTCGCCGAACCGAAGACCCGCGCGGCGTTCGATGTCGAGCAGGCCGACCCCGCAATCCTGGCCAAATACGGCAAGAACAAGTTCGGACTGTCGCTACTGATGGCTCGGCGATTGATCGAAGCGGGGGTTGGCATGGTGCAGGTGAACCTCGGCAAGAACTCGTCGTGGGATACGCACCGCCGGAACTTTGTGAACTTGAAAGACAAATTGTTGCCGTATTTTGATCAGTCGGTCTCCGCCTTATTGGATGATCTCGCCGAGACCGGTCTGTTAAAGACGACGCTGGTCATCGTGATGGGAGAATTCGGTCGAACTCCGAAGATCAACAAGGACGCGGGCCGCGATCACTGGAATCCGGCAAACTCGGCGCTGTTCGCTGGTGCCGGAGTGCGCGGCGGACAAGTCATTGGAGCGACCGACAAGCTGGCGGCCTATGTGACCGAGAACAAGCTGACTCCGGAAAACGTCGCGGCGACGATTTACGACACGCTCGGTATTCCGCGCGACGCAGATTGGCACGACATCGACGGCCGGCCGTTCGAATTATACCGAGCGGAGCCGATCTTTGAGCTGTTCTGAACGGCGTCGGACGGGACCCGCGCAGCATCGGATCAAACCTACTCGGCCTTTTTGGCTTCGACCAAAATGCCGCCGAGCTTCAGAAAACGATGCACTCGCGAGAACCACAACTGCCGGTTCCAGGCGAGTCCGGTTTGATCGCAGGCGTGCTTGAGTTCGTCCCGATTGAACGTGCGGCAACGCCACATGCGACCGTTGAGAAAGCCGGTGTAGGTGTCTTCGGTCGCGGCGAGCAGCAGGCTGCCTCCCGGTTTCAACACGCGATGAAGTTCGGCCAATCCAGGCAACGGATCGGGCAGGTATTCCAAAACGTAGCCACAGGTGACGCAGTCGAACGAGTTATCCGCAAACGGCAAATGCGTCAGGTCGGCAGCGATGTACCACGGGCGTGTCTCGCCGTGCGCTTGCCGCGATTTCATCGACTGCCTCGCGCGGCGGAGCATCTGCGGCGAGAGGTCACACGCTACGATTTGCACTTCGGGATGCGTGTGCTTCAGCAGGTGGCCGAGGATCTGGCCGGCTCCCGAACCGACATCGAGGATCGACTTGAAGCGGCCGAGATCGAAGTTTTGTTTCCGCAACATCCGGCCGATGAGCGGCTGATGCAGCGAGACCAAACTGGCGATCATCAACATTGCCCCCGCCGGGCCGTCGTACAGCCGCCGCACCTTGCTGCGGTACTGCTGCAACGGAAGGCGTTGAAATCCGCGAAACTCAAACAGCCGCCGAAAAGCTCGCTTATGCAAAGCGGGACGTTTGAGGCGAGGTGGCTCAATGGGTGTCATATCAGCAGGTAGGTTGATCGTTGGTAGTGATCAGGCAGTCTTGCGGCCCAGCATTCGGTCCAGCGAGTCGCCAGTCTGATAAATCAAGGCTTCGGGAAAATGTTGGTACGGGTGAAAGTACTCGAACGTCAGGTAGTCACGATAGCCGGTTTTGTCGAAGGCATCGAGCACCGCCGGCCAATTCGTCGTGCCGTCCAGCAGCGGGCGAAATGTCTCCAGCGAGGTGTCGGTCCCTTTCTTCGTGAATTCCTTAAGATGCACGTTTTTGATGCGGCTGCCAAGGATGTTGATCCAGTGCTCTGGGAACTGGTACATCATGATGTTGCCGGTATCGAAGTGAACGCGGACGTACTCGGATTTGAACGAGTCCACGAAATCGATCATCTCCCCCGGCGTCATCAAGTAGCCATTGAAAAAGATGTTTTCGATGTTGAGATGCACCTTCAGCCTCTCGGCGGCGGGGAGCAGCTTCGCGACCGCTTCGCGAGCACGCTGGTCGCAGACATCGTTCTGCACCGGCTCGTGATCGGTTCGCCACGGAATGTGGACCGCTCCGGGAACGACCAGCAAGTTTTCGGTGCCGAGATCGTGTGCCGCCTGAGCCATCAGCCCGGCGAGTTCCATGCCGCGAGCCCGCTTCTCGGCATCATTGCTGACGAGCGGGTACGGCCAGAACAGAAACGAACACAATCCGCTGATCGCGATACCGATCTTGTCCGCCATCGCGCGAATCTTCTGGAAATCCTTCGTGCCGGACTTCGGCGAGAGATCGCTGTCGAGGTCGTAATTCAACTCGATGCCGTCGAAACCGGCGTCCTTTGCGGTCTTCAAACACTTTTCCAGCGACCATAGATTCGGATACGGGAACGCCCAGAGGTTGATCGACTTTTTCATGTCGTATTTCTTGGCAGCAACCGGCTTGGACGGAGAGGCGGCTGTGTCCGCGAGTGCCACTTCGCCGCGCGGTTCGAAGGCCGCAGCAAGTGACGAACCGAAGGCGAAAGCTCCGCCCACAACGGCACTCGACAGGGCGGCTCGGCGAGAGACGGCAACTTGATCAGCGGAACCGGAATCATCGCGAAGCGGTTGAGTCATGGGTGGTTCCTTTTCGGCAACTCGGCAGACTGGAGATCGACGCCGATTACCATGACAATCCGCCCCCAACTTTGCCATCGTTCGCCCAACTTCCAACCGCGAAAGGCTGCTATGACTGCTCCCGCCTTCATTTTCGACGTGCATCTCGACCTCAGCATGAACGCCCTGGAATGGAATCGCGACCTGCGTTGGTCTCAGGAAAAGATTCGCCGCTGGGAAGGGAACATGAAGGACAAAGTGGACCGCGGTAACACGACGGTCTGCTTTCCGGAGATGCGACGCGGCAACATCGGGTTGTGCGTGGCGACTCAGATTGGGCGGTTCTCGCCCTACTTTCATCGCCTGCCGGGTTGGAGTTCTCCCGAGCAAGCCTGGGCTCAAACACAGGGGCAACTCGCGTGGTATCGGGCGATGGAAGAAGCGGGCGAACTCGTGCAGATTCGGACGAAGGCACAGCTCGAAGCACATCTCGATCTGTGGCTGAAGTCACCGCCGTGCGATGACGGGACACCGTACGTTGTCGAGTCCAAAAAGAAGCAAACGCTTCGTCCGATCGGCTACATCCTCAGCCTGGAAGGAGCCGACTCCATCATCACGCTGAAGCATTTGGAGCGCAGCTACGCAGACGGCCTGCGAGCGCTCGGGCCGGCACACTATGGGCCGGGACGTTATGCCTTCGGGACGGATACCGACGAACCGCTGTCACCGCAGGGCAAAGATTTGCTCAAAGAAATGCAGCGGCTCGGAATCATTCTCGACGTCACGCACCTGTGCGACTCGGCGTTTTGGGATGCGCTTGATTGTTACAGCGGACCGCTGTGGGCCAGCCATCAGAATTGCCGCACGCTGGCTCCGTGGAACCGACAATTCGCAGACGACCAGATCAAGGCGGTTATCGAACGTGGCGGAGTGCTCGGCATGGCGTTCGACGCGATCATGATGATTCCCGGTTGGACGCACCTCCGGAGCAAGCCCTCTGACTTTCAATTGAAAATCGAACGCATCTGCGAGCACGTCGATCACATCTGCCAGATGGCCGGCAACGCCAAGCACGTCGGCATCGGCACGGACCTCGACGGCGGCTACGGCACCGAACAAACGCCGATGGACATGAACTCGATCGCCGATCTGCAATCGCTCCCCGGTTTGCTGAAGGCACGCGGGTACACGCAAGAGGACATCGACGGCATCATGCACCGCAACTTCGTGGACTTCCTCCGACGGACGTGGAAATAGGCTACGGCGAGCAAAGTTGGCGTCGAGAATTGACGAGTCACTCCGTGGCTCGAATGTTCCGCTCACGGAGTGACCGGTCTATTTTACGCGGCAGCAGATTCCACGCTTGGTCGTTCTGATGTTGTTGGTGTCGCTTCGGCCGCGAGCAGTCGGCGACGGCGATTGGTGACTTTCAAAAGAGCAGGCAACATCAGAACGTCGCCGACCAGTGCAGCGAGCATCAGTGCGATCATCACCCAGCCGAAGCGGGCCGTGGGAGCGAAGCGGCTGAGCGTCAGGCCGAACATGCCGGCTGTGGCGGTCAGGGTGGATTGAATAAATGGGATGCTGGATTCCATCAGGGCGTGGCGAGCAGCGAACGCAGCGGGAGATTCCGGTGTTCGATGCTTCGTGAGTACAAGCAACGCCGCGTTCGGATTGGATTGCGAATCATACGTCATCATCGGTTCGATTTGTTCCGACTTGCCGCAAGGATCAACTGCGGCCGCCTCGAGTTCGGCTCGATGCTGATGGAAGCGGAAGCGGGACATGAAGTGGAAGGTTCCGTCGACGGACAATCCGAGGGCGATGCTGCCTGACAGCATGATGGCGATGTCGATCGGTATTCCAAGCCAAGCCATGCCGCCGTAAATCCAGACGAGCGGCGCGACGTTCGGGACCATCGTCAGGAAACCGCGCCAGACTGATCTCAGGAACAGCATCATGGCGATCGTGATGAGTCCCAGAGCCATGAAGACGCTCTGAGTGAAGCTGTCGAAAATCTCTTGCTTGGCCGAATCGACCAGCGCCGAGAGTCCCGTGAGCATCACCGGTTCGTCGCGCAGTTGCTCCGCGAGTTCGTCGATCACCTGGCCGCGCGTCTTATCTTTGGGGACTCGGACGCGGACGGAGACTCGCCACAATTCCTGTCCGTGTGCCGTGAATTCGTCTTCGGTGCGGCGGCTTTCCGCTCGCTTCAGCAGCAGGCCGAGCTTGATCGGGTCCGACGGCAGTTCCTTCGGAAAGAAGCGTGTCAAGGACAGCGTTTGATCGACGTTGGGATGTTGCTGAATCCGCCCTTCGATGCGGCGGACCATCGCCAGCTTCTCGACGAACGGTCGCGAGTCGGTCCCGCAGTTGATGACCGCTTCGATCGAGTCGGTCGTTGCCAGTTCGTCGGTAACGCGGAGGAAATCCTGCTTCACCTTCGAGTTCGACGGCAGGAATTCGGACACCGTCATGTCAGACGTCAGCAACGGCAGACCGGCCCCCGCGATGACCGTCAGCAGCAGCGTCGCGAAAACGATCTTCGGACTGCGTGAGACGATCGCGTTCGCCAGCCAGAGTCCTTGTCGAGCATTCTCCGGCTTCCGTTTCGGCAGCGTCGGACAGACGACCAGCAGAGCGGGAGTCAGCCCCAAACCGCAGACCATCGACATCAGCGAGCTGATCGCCGAGGCGTACGAGAAGTTCCGAATCGGAGCCAGATCGCTGATCGACAGAGCCAGCTCGCCAAGACAGGTCGTCAACGTGGCGATGCAAGTCGGCCACCACGCCAATTGCAACGCTCGCACGACCGGCTGCGTGGCCCCTTCTTCCGTCGCCTCTTGGAAGTAGTAGAGGTAATGCACGCACACGGCCATCGTCAGAACCATCGTCAGGACGGGGATCGCCGACAGCACGAAATTCATTTCGAAACCAACGACGTCGAGCAGCACGTTGGTTGCGTTGATCGTCCAAACGGTGACCGAGTAGACCAAACCGGTCAGTCGCCACTCGCGAATCAGCAGGTACAGCAGGCTCAGGCAAATCGTGAGCGTGATGACAAAGTAAATCGAGTTCGCCTTTTTGCCGCCCAGTCGATCCAGCTCGGCCGCGAACAGCGGCGCACCGACCAACATCGAGCGGTCCTCGTCGAGGCCGCAGTACTCCAGCACTCCGCGAATGTCGGCGACTGTTTGCGAGCGATTCTTGGTGCCGACTTCCGACAACGTCACTGCGACACCGATGAGCGGCCCGCTGCGACTAACGAGCAGTCCCTTCAGCCGCTCTTCGATTTGATCGCTGGGAACTTCCAGCTCACGCATGATCGCTCGCAACCGATCGGGCGAGGCGGCTCGGCGAACACTCGGCAGTCGCTCCAGTCGACCGCACACCGACTCGATCAGCCGAGCATCAGGAGCGTCCGGGCGAGACAAGTCGAACGCGATGAGCAAAAACTCCTCTGCGCTAAAGATGCGTTTGAATTGCTCGAACTGCTGCCGTGCCGGTGACGATTCCGGCATCCACGTTTCCGTGTCGTTGTTGGTTTTGACTCCCAACGTCCAGATGACGAGCGGCAACTGGGTCAGCAACACCAGCGCGACCAGATGCTTGCTGAACCGGCAGTAAAACTGGTGAATCATCGAATGGCTCGATCGACGGAACTGGAATCGTGTGCCTCGTCGTATCGGCCTTTTCAACCGGGGTATTTGGCAGCTCGGCAAGATTCGTCACGACCCGAATTGCCGGAAGCATGGTCACGATTGGCGAGGTTCGCCGCGTTTGGCTGACTGGTCACGAATTCATCAGACAATTCGCACAACCAGCGGCACGACAGCACGCATTAAGGGTCGGATTTCAAGGGGATGAATCTCTTCAATTGCCCTGTCGATATCGCCCGCTGTTCGCGACCCGCCGACCACAACAGCCGGAGTGTGCGATTCTGAGGCTCAAGATGCCGAACTTGTTCCCGCGACCGCTTGCACAATTTGAAGAGTACATGCTGCTCGATGACCGCCCTGGTTATCGGATGACATTTCTGGTCAAGTAAAACTTTAAGGGTGAAATCGATCGTCCGGCTTTTGAGGCGGGAGTCGTCGAGACGTTGCGGCGTCATCCGTTGTTGAACGCACACATCAAACGCCGCTTTATCCTTGGTCCGCTTGCA
Organism: Planctomycetota bacterium; assembly: GCA_016872645.1. Taxonomy (GTDB): domain Bacteria; phylum Planctomycetota; class Planctomycetia; order Planctomycetales; family Planctomycetaceae; genus SXKJ01. Next base: position 24,946 of record VGZH01000072.1, read on the forward strand.
CAATTTGAAGAGTACATGCTGCTCGATGACCGCCCTGGTTATCGGATGACATTTCTGGTCAAGTAAAACTTTAAGGGTGAAATCGATCGTCCGGCTTTTGAGGCGGGAGTCGTCGAGGCGTTGCGGCGTCATCCGTTGTTGAACGCACACATCAAACGCCGCTTTCTCCTTGGTTGGCGTTGGATTTTCGCGAATGGCCAGCACCCCGTTGTGAACTGGGGGCCGCTGGACGAGTCGATCGAGTTCCCCGAGCAGAACCACATCGACTTGTGCCGGAAATTCGCAGTCCGTTTTTTCGTGCGAGTGGCAGCCGGACGGTCGCGAATGGTGACTCAATTTCATCACGCCTGCTGCGACGGCATGGGAGCGATTCAGTTTGTTTCGGATCTGTTCTCGTCCTACACGCGCACGTTGCTCCCCAATGCCGAAACGCCTCCCGCCTATTATCGGTGGAGGCGAATGCCGACCGCCATCCGATCATGGGAAACCTGGACTCCGACGACCTCAACACCACCCTCTTCGCTGTTCAATGAAGCTGCGCGGTCCGCATGTTTGAATGAGTTGCTCGATCAAGAAGCCCGACAAAAAAGGAAAACAAGGGCAGCCGAAACGTATGAGCGTCCCTCTAGATGACGTCACAAACCCACGTCGCCTGATCATCCAGCACGGGCCACAACATGTGCGCAATTCGAGTCGGCATGTACGCCACCGCCGAGTACAACAATCTCCTCGGCAGCATCGCCCCGCCGCGCAGAGCATCCTGGCCCGCCAACCGACCGCTGGGAAATTCCGATGTGGGGGGAGAGGTCACGCTGATATCCATGCTTGACTCGCTGAGATTTGTGGCAGAGCGTCTCGCGGATCTTCCATTTGCGGCCCATTTGCCGGCTCGGAGGTATTGGCCGAACCGATGCGTCCCTTTTGATTCAAGCCTTAGTGGCAGCCAATTCGGGCTGATGTCGCTCTCCACCGGCCACCAAGTTGCCTAGTTCCCCGCGCGACTCCAACTTCGCCACCCTGATGCCTATTATCCGTCACCCACACAGAAGCTTGTGTTCCTGTTGCCAAGACGGAGTGAATAGAGATGGATGATCGAATTGGGACTCGCGGGATCACGTTTGATGACGTGTTGCTGGAGCCGGCTTATTCGGAGGTCATGCCGAATGAGGTCGATGTGTCGTCGCGACTGACTCGGAATGTGACGATCAGCATTCCGGTGGTCAGCAGTCCAATGGACACCGTCACCGAAGCCGAGATGGCGATTGCTTTAGCCCAAGAGGGAGGCATCGGCATCATTCACAAGAACATGACGGCCGAGCAGCAATCTTTGCAGGTTGACCGCGTGAAGCGATCCGAGCACGGCGTCATCGTTGATCCGGTCACGCTTCCGCCGGAAACGACAGTCGGTGACGCTCGTCGTCTCATGGACAAACGGAACATCGGTGGCGTCCCGATCACGCGTAATGGCAAGCTGGTGGGGATTTTGACGCGACGCGACCTGCGGTTCCTCGAATCGAACGACAAACTCGTCGCCGACGTCATGACCAAGGACAAGCTCGTGACGGCGGGGGAGCACACTGATCTTGTCACAGCGCAGCGGTTACTCCTGGAAAACAAAGTGGAGAAACTGCTCCTAGTTGACGACCTTTACCAATTGAAGGGAATGATCACGATCAGGGACATCGACAAGACCCTGCGCTTTCCGGGAGCGTCGAAGGACGCTCGCGGGCGGTTGCGAGTCGGAGCAGCGATCGGCGTGTTCGATTACGAGCGGGCCGCGGCGCTGCTGGACAAGGGCGTGGATGTGTTGGTGGTGGATTCGGCTCACGGACACTCAAAGAACGTCATCGAGACCGTCCGTGAGATCAAACGCCGCTGGAACATCGACGTCGTGGCGGGCAACGTCGCCACCACCGAAGGAGCCAAGGATCTGGTCAAAGCCGGAGCGGACGCGGTCAAAGTGGGAATCGGGCCTGGCTCGATCTGCACGACACGCATCATCTCCGGCGTCGGCGTGCCGCAACTCACTGCGATATCCAACGCGGCGAAAGGGGTGGCCGGCACCGATGTTCCGATCATTGCCGACGGCGGCATCCGCTACAGCGGCGACGTGACGAAGGCTCTGGCAGCCGGAGCTCACGTCGTGATGCTGGGTGGACTGCTGGCGGGACTTGATGAATCACCCGGTGAGATGATCCTGTACCAAGGCCGCAGTTTTAAGCGGTATCGAGGCATGGGATCGCTCGGCGCGATGATGAAGGGATCGGCCGATCGTTATCGGCAAACGACGAACAAAACCGACGACGACAAGACGGCGACGAAGAAACTCGTGCCCGAAGGAGTCGAGGGGCGAGTCTCCTACAAAGGTCAACTTAGCAATTTCATTTACCAATTAGTCGGCGGCCTGCGAGCCGGCATGGGCTATCTCGGCACAGCGAACATCACCGAGTTACGGACGAAAACTCGGTTCATTCAAATCTCAGCGGCGACGGTTAGGGAGAACCATCCTCATGACATCGCGATCACTCAAGAGTCACCCAACTACACGGCGGAGCACGCTCCGGATGCTTTCTGATCGGCTGCTGAACCACTCAGCCGGAATAGCCGCGAGCGGCGTGTTGAGCCTCGCGATTGTCGTCAGCGGTGCTGCGGTCAGTGAAGCGGGTGTCCGCGATTTGTTTTCCAAATCCAACTCGACACGTACAAACTCCAGCGGGACAGCCGTGTCGAACGTCAGTACACGCAGCGCAGCGATCCACCGGCTGGCGTCGCAACGCCGCCCGGGGCAATTCCTCGCGCAGGCCGATGCGCCGCTCGATCGTCTCAAGCAACGCGATGCCGAAAAGCGTTACCGCGACGTCGTCAGCGATGACGATCCGTTCCAGGAAGGCCCGGCCAAAAACTTTGAGCCTCCGCTCAATACTCCCTTGAAAGCGACTGCGGATGACTACGACCCGCAGCAGAGGTTGAATGATCCAGCACCGATTATGCCGCCGGAGGAACGCATCGCCGCGCTTCCGAATGCTCAACAGCAACAGGCCAATAACGCCGTCCCAGAGCCGGTTACGAGCCCGAATCAGTTGAAGCCTATTTCAGAAATTCGGCCCTATTTCGACTACCAGCCGGCGAGTGCGATCAAGGGTGAGATCTGTTGGGATCTCTGCCCGCGACCAGATGGCATGCCCTGCAAACCGGATGAGAATGGCAACCTGCCCGAATGCCCCGCGGAGTTCAAGCTGAGCGATGCGGCATACTCCAATCGCATGTTCTCCGACTGCCTGTACCAGTGGCAGGCGACGAATCAGTGGCACAACCCGTTGTATTTTGAAGACCCCGCCCTCGAACGCTACGGCCACGTGTATCATGGAGGCGTGCAGTCGTTCGCGTCAGTCGCTCGCTTTGGAGTTCAATTGGTTGGCTTGCCGTATCAAATGACGATCGATCCGGTCTGTAAGAAGATGTACGACCTCGGCTATTACCGAGTCGGCGAGTGTGCTCCGAAGAAGCACTACCGCATTCCGTGGAACACTCACGCCGCGGTCAATGAGGCCGCGGTCTGGACAGGGTTGTTCTTCCTCTTCCCCTAGTCGGGCGCCTGAACGCTCGACGATCAAGACGAATGGCCCGACGTTTCTGAGACGCCGGGCTTTTTCTTGCGCAAGGCGACAGTTCGAGTGCTCCGCACGCTTGCTGGCTCGTGCGAAGTCTGTTCTTTTATCTGCTCCGATTTTGACTTCGAGAGCCACGCAACATGCCTGCCAAACCGCCACAAACGCTTGCCTCTGATCTGCTGAACCGGTTGGACGCGCTGATCCAAGATGCCGAACAGCAAACGAAACCGCTGGAACTCGAACCTTATCGCAGCCAGCTTTTCGAGTTGTTCGTGATTGCCGAAGCCAGCGGACTAATGCGCGATGACTCCGATCCAGACCTCTCGCCAGAGGGACTGAGCCGCGAACTCGGCAGTCGTTGGGGATTGACGACCGCCGCACAGGCGTCGCAACAACAGCTCAACAAGATGTCGCCAGAGCATCTCTCAAAAATGCGTCTGCTCTGGTCGTTCCTGCGGATGTGGATGGAGTGGCAATACGCCTGGAGCCGGTTTGCGGAATTTCACGATCCGCCGACGGAACCGCGCATCGCCGCGAATGCAATGGATTGAGTGATGACACGCTGACAACCTGCGGGGGTGACAACGTGACAGAACTCAGACACCTGCTCTTCACTGTGTCACCGTGTCACCCCTTCATCTTGTCATTTTCAATAAGAAAGCTCGCGACTTGAATCCCCTCACCCAACCGCTCGATGTCCTCGTCGTCGCGCCGCATCCGGACGATGCGGAGATCGGTGTTGGCGGGACGATCCTTGCGTGTCGCCGACAGGGTTTGAGAGTCGGCGTCATCGACCTCACGACGGGCGAGCCGACTCCGCACGGATCGCTCGAACGCCGAGCGGCGGAAACCGACGCGGCCACAAAAATCCTCGGCCTTGATTGGCGAGCGAATCTTGGCTTGCCGAATCGCAGCTTGCAGGCGGACCTTGAATCGCGGCGAGCGCTCGCGTCGGTCTTCCGGCTGACGCGGCCGAAGATCATTGTCGCTCCGTATTGGGAGGACGCGCATCCCGATCATGTGGTCGCCAGCCGCTTGGCCGATGACGCTCGCTTCTGGAGCAAGCTCTCGAAGTCCGACATGCCGGGCGAGCCGTACTGGCCGCCGAAAATGCTGTACTTCTTCAGCATCCACTTGCGGATTCATCCGAAGCCGGCGTTCGTGTTCGACATCACGCCGCACATCGACGCGAAGCTGGCCGCGATCCGCTGCTACGAATCGCAATTCGTCACCGGCCGCGATTCCTCGCCGCCGACC
>VGZH01000073.1 GCA_016872645.1 Planctomycetota bacterium
GGCCGCGAACCGATCGAGCGTGACACGCTGTATCGTCGAGTCGTACGAGATGGAGCGACATGGCAAATTGGCCAGCCGGTCGCCCTCCGAGCATAATGGTCTGCGATGGTTGTTCACCGATCGCAAATTGCTGTTCGGCGGAAAGTCGGATGTCTTGTATCTGACCGATGACTACATCAAGCGCCGTTGAATTTGCGTGTGACTGCCGCAGAGCGATGAGTCGGTCCGCCGCGAGTTGATTGCCGAAGCGTGGCGATTGTCGATCCCCGCGCGACTCGTGTAGGAACCCGAGAAGGATTCGCTGGCACTTGAGGGCATCTGTGGTCGCTGGCTGCTCGCGATTTGGCCCACGACTTCCTCCACGCTGATCACGTCGGCAACGTCGATGTCGATGTCGAGCAAGAAGACTTCGTGCATCAATTCGCAGTGTTCGCCGACCCTCTAACGCCGGACAATGACGCGAAAGCGTTCAGTGGCGTCGCGGCAGGTCGCGTAGACGCAGTGGCTGCGTGCTGACGCCGGTGACGATCAGCGTGTCGCCCCCCAGCGCGGTGAGCATCGTGTGCAAGTTCGTGTCCTTGAACGCCGAGGCGTAGCGTTTGCGGATGGTCTTTTCTGTTGGCTGGCGATTCAATCGCGGATCGAGTTCAAAGAGTTCTGCCGCATCGGCTGGAAATTAGAATCGCAGCTTTTGATCGTGAGGGCTGGGCGGCTCGGCCGGATCGTGTGCGAAGGTCGTAAAGAAGATTGGCACCGACGCCGCGCGAGCCGCATCGAGCACTCGGCGAGTCGCCAACACGACCGCAGATAGTGAGCTGCCGATCTGCTGGCCAGGGTCCAGCCAGTACTTTGCCAAGTCGATGACGATCACCACCGGCCGAGCACCAAAGCCGACACGCCCAGCCCAACCGTGCTGGATGTAGCGACCTCGCAATGCCTGTAAGTGCGACTGCAATGGGCCGCGCAGTTCGTCCGGCAGTCGCAGGTCTGAGGAACCAATGCCGCAACTCGCCACGCTGGAATCGGTGGCCGTGACATCTCCTTTTTGTTTCGGCGAACAGCAGGTGAACAATCGGAAGTCGTGAAGTCCAGTGCGGCGGCTTGCAGTGGTGTCCGGGACGAGCTACCAACTCCGATCGGTTTCGTTCCGCGACTCACAGATTTTCCCCCCTTGTCTCACGGTTAGGCGGCGTCTTGTCTCGATTTCAGTTTGAAATGATAGCGACCGATTCCTCGACCGCCGCTCGGCGCGGGCGGTGGACGACGCCGCACGGAACGGTTGAGACGCCGGCATTCATGCCGGTCGGCACGCAGGCGAGCGTCAAGGGGCTGACGCCGGAGCAGCTTCGGCGAGTCGGCGTACAGAAGATTTTGGCGAACACCTATCACCTCGCATTGCGGCCGGGGCCGGAGGTTGTCGCGGAACTCGGCGGACTGCACGGGTTCATGGGTTGGGACGGGCCGATCCTGACGGACAGCGGTGGGTTTCAAGTTTTCTCGCTGACGTCGTTGCGAAAGCTCGATGACGAGAAGGTCGTCTTCAAATCGCATCTTGACGGCAGCTTGTTGGAGCTGTCTCCCGAACGAGCAATGCGGATTCAGGAGCAGCTCGGCGCGGACTGCATCATGTGTCTCGACGAGTGTCCGCCAGCGGACGCTCCGCGTGAAAAGATCGTTGACGCCGTTGAGCGAACATCTCGCTGGGCAGCTCGCTGCCGCGATGCGCATCAGCGCGACGACCAAGCGTTGTTTGGCATCGTTCAGGGAGCGACCGATCGCGAGCTGCGCGAACGCTCAGCGAGCGGCCTGCTGCCGTTCGACTTTCCCGGCTATGCGATTGGCGGGCTGAGCGTCGGCGAGGCTCCCAGCGAAATGTACTCAACGCTCGACTTCACGACTCCGCTGCTGCCGGTCAACAAGCCGAGATACTTGATGGGAGTGGGCACGCCGACCGATTTGCTTGAAGCGGTCTGTCGCGGGGTCGACTTGTTCGACTGCGTGATGCCGACTCGCAACGGCCGCAACGCTCTGGCCTTCACGAGCCGTGGGCCGATCCGGCTGAAGAATCTCAAACATCAGCGCGATCCAGGACCGCTCGATCCAGAGTGCGATTGCCCGTGCTGCACTCAATACAGCCGCGCTTATCTGCGGCATCTTTTCATGACCGGCGAGATGCTCGGCCCGATGCTCGTCTCGTGGCACAACATCGCGTTTTATCAACGGCTGATGCGCGGCATGCGTGAGGCCATCGAAGGCGGCACAGCCTCAGAGTTTCGAGCGGCGCAGCTCGCGAAGTGGCGGGGCTCGATTGACCGTTGAATCCTTCAAATCTGCCTCGGCGTTCGCTACAAGGCTCGCCACTATGAGCAGTCTGAATCGTCCCGCGAAGCTGGCCCTGTCGGACGGCACCGTATTTACCGGCCGAGCCTTTGGAGCCGATGGCGAAATCTTTGGCGAAGTCGTGTTCAATACGAGCATGACCGGCTATCAGGAAATCCTCACCGACCCGTCCTACTGCGGGCAAATCGTCACAATGACGTATCCGCAGATTGGCAACTACGGCTGTAACTCTGAAGACGTTGAAAGCGGAAGCCTGTCGCTGTCCGGCTTCATCGTCCGTGAACTGTGCCGTTTCCCCAGCAACTTCCGTTCGCCCTGGTCGCTGGACGATTATCTCAAAAAGAACAAAGTCATCGGACTCGAAGGGATCGACACGCGCGCCCTCGTCCGCCGCCTGCGAGTTCATGGCGTGATGACCGGAGTCCTCTCTACAACCGATCTCAACGATGCCTCGCTGGTCGAGAAGGCTCGCCGCAGTCCGGACATCGTCGGTCGCGATCTCGTACGTGAGGTCATGCCGCAGCAAAATCGCGAATGGACCGAAGGGGTCAACGGCCTCGTCCGCGAACGGATCACGCCCGGCTACGAATCGTTGCATCGGCCGGTCGTCGATAACGCGAGTGGACCGCATGTAGTCGCGATCGACTACGGCATGAAGTTGAACATTCCGCGGCACCTGCGACAGCTCGGATGCCGAGTCACCATCGTTCCCGGTTCGGCGACGGCGGACGAGGTGCTCAGCCACGATCCCGACGGCGTGTTTCTGTCGAACGGGCCGGGCGATCCTCGGCCGCTGGACTACGCGATCAACACGATTCGCGGACTGCTCGGTAAGAAACCGGTCTTCGGGATTTGTCTTGGACACCAACTGCTCGGACTCGCGCTCGCCGGTGAGATCTACAAGCTGAAGTTCGGACATCGCGGTGCCAATCAGCCGGTTTTGCATCGAGACACCGGCAGAGTCGAGATCACTTCGCAGAATCACGGCTTCGCCCTGCAAGCGGAGTCGCTGCCGAAGAGTGTTGAGGTCACGCACATCAACTTGAACGATCAAACGGTCGAGGGAATTCGCTGCAAAGACGTCCCCGCCTTCGGAGTGCAGTACCACCCGGAAGCCTCGGCCGGACCGCATGACAGCCATTATTTGTTCGCCGAATTTCGCAAGCTGATGGCGTAGTGAACTCCGAAACTTGAAGTAAGACTGAAAAGGAACTGTGATTCATGGCCTCCGAACGCACGTTAATTCTCTTCAAACCCGACGCTGTCCAACGCCGCTTGTGTGGCGAGTTGCTCAGCCGCATTGAGAACAAAGGCCTGAAAATCGTCGGCCTGAAAATGCTGCAAGTCACGGCCGAGTTGTCGAAGCGACATTACGCCGAGCACGTTTCGAAGCCGTTCTATCCGTTGCTGGAATCCTTCATCACCGCCGGGCCGGTCGTCGCGCTCGCGGTCGAAGGACCGGAGGCCGTCTCGGTGATGCGGACGATGTTGGGGCCAACCAACGGACGGCAGGCGGCTCCCGGCACGATTCGCGGCGACTACGGAGTCAGTCGCCAAATGAACCTCGTTCACGGCAGCGATAGCGTCGAGGCCGCGCAACGAGAACTGGCGATCTACTTCAAGCCCGAAGAGTTAGTCGAGTATCAGCCGACGCTTGCGCCATGGGTTTGCGCCGCGGATGAACTGGCGTAGTCCTGCTGGTGGGCAGGCAATTGCTCCCGTTCTATGTCGCACTTGATTCCACTCGACGTGCGGCCTTGGCAATCCTCAGCCGTGGATTGATCGTCATTTCAAGCGGTCGCGGTGCTGGCAGTTCGGCACGAGCGCGCACAATCGCGGCGGCGGCGATCAGAAATGGGTAGTACTGATAGCTCAGGTACAAAACCGTCGTCACCGAAATCGCTGACAAGTGTGCGCCCAGAAAAATCGCGTCGTTGTATTTTCGCAGCGTCCAAAGCGACACAAACAGGACGAGGAAACCGAGCATGGTGAGTCCAAGAGCGGCCCAGCCTTCGATCAACATCAGGCCGAGATAAAACACATGGACCGTCTGTCCCGTGCCGCCGCGACTGGTCATCACGGTGTAGGTTCCTTCGCTGCCGAACCCCAGGAACTTACATTCGTCGGAATGCTCAAGGGCGACGCGAGCGAGGTGCGCTCGGTCGTCGAAGGACGTCTCCGCGTTCGACAGTCGAAACTCAACCACGGCATCGAGCTTGTCCACCAGCTCGCTGAGGCTGGCACCGCGATTGAAGACCAGTAGTCCCAGGATGCTCGCCACTGACAGCCAGCGAAGCACCCGGCCTTTTTCCGGCTCGCGCCAAAAGAAGTAGAACAACAATCCGGGGACCGCCATGATTGCCGATTTCGATACCGTGCTGGCAATGCCTCCCAGCAACAGCAGCAGAAGCAGAATGCGCAATGCTGCTTGCCGGACATACGGCAACAACAGGAAACAGGGTGTCAACGCCATCGTCAGTGAGTTGCATTGCAACACCAAACCAGCTGCGCGGCTGCTGTCTTTGAGGTCGATGATTCTTTGTGTCGGCAATGTCGGCATGTATCCGGTGAATTGACCAATTGCCACCAGGCAGCTCAAGCCACTAGCGGTCAACAGCAAGTAGGCGATCCGCTGTTGTGGCAGATTCACGAAGGCGCACCAGCCGAAAGGAACCAGAAAGCCCCACAGATAGATAATCTGCAGCATTGGAATCAGCGTGCCATCGGGGTCCAGCATGTGCGACAGCAGGTTGAGTGGCAGCGCGAGCAGGAATGGGATCTGAAACGCGTGCAGTTTCAGAGCGTGTCCGAAATTCAGCAGGATGGCCGGAATCAAAAAGACATCCGCCAGTGTCAGACTCGTTTCCGTGTACTTGATCGCCGGCAGCGGCAGCAGGAACAACGCAGCTTGCGCACAGAATGATTGAATCTGCAAAGTGGAATTCAGTTGCGGCGACAAGCCAGGAATGGCGTGCGCGACACGCGGCGGGTCTGGTCTCGCTGAGCCGACCGTCGGGGTCTTCGCGATCGTGTCGGCGACAAACGGCACCGCACGTGAAGTTGGGTGCCACAACGGCAATCCCGGGATGCCACGCATCAGGCCGCTCCTTTGAGTGGAGAGCCGATCGGATCTGATGTTTGAAACGCGGAGATCGCGGAAGGAGCCACTGAGGTCGGTGTCCGCATTCGCGCGATCATCCAGAACCCGACCACGAGGTACGGCAGCTTGCTGATGGCCAGTGACCAGGCGGCTCCGTGCATACCGAATCTGGGCACGAGCCACCAACAGGCGATCAGTGCGGCGAGTGACGTCACAGCGATCAGCGGCAGTTGAATCTGAATGAAGCGAGCGGCGATCAGCCCGGTCATCATCACTCCGGCCGAAGTCGCCACGAGCGTCGCCCACATGATCGCCACGAAGACATCGACATGCTCGGCGTAGTTCGCGTTGAACAGCAGCGTCAGCAACGGCCGACCGAAGAGCCAAGCGGCGCCGACTCCTGCCAAGGCGACCGCTGTGTGAATCGCCATCAATCGTCCGAGCAACCGTCGGAAGCCACGCACGTCGCCGCTGGCGTGCAACCGCGCGAGTTGTGCGCTGGCCGAAGACTCCAACGACTTCGTCAGCGTGTGCATCGCATACAGCGGAGCACACAGCGCTCCGAAGATTCCCAACTCTGCTTTGCCGCCAAACTGCTCGACAAAGTATCTCGGAAAATTCGTGTTCAGCGACACCAACATGCCCGTTAGACCTAGAGGCACGCCGAGCATCGCCAGTCGCCACAACGGATTTCGGTCCCACAACGGCGTGCAGGCCGAAAGCCGATGGCCGATGGACAATGGCCGTCGATCTTTTTCCGTCTCATGACCCGCCAACCACAGCACACTCGGCACGTCGTACAGCACAACCGATGCCAGCCGAGCGATCGCAGACCACGCACAGGCCCAAGTGATGTCGCCGGTCAGAATGACTCCGCCGCACAATCCCACCGCCGACAGCACGCTCTGCAACACCATCGACTTTGAAATGCGATCCAATCGCTCGCGCTGCTGAAACAATCCGTAGAACGTGTTCGACAGCGTCTCGATCGCCTTGCTCAATCCGACCAGCAGGATCACCGCCAGCGAAGTATCGTGATAGCCGGAAAACCAGCCCGCTCCCCAACACGCTAGCATCGCGATGGCGCATGCGGCGAGTTGCAGTCCAAGGTAATGCCCAAATTGAAACTCTCCGTTCGCGTCGGTCGCTAGTAATCGTCGTAATTGCAATCCAGCAAACAGGAAGATCGGCGATGTCACCGTGATTCCCAAGACGTACAAACCGACCGTTTCCGTCGAGCACACCTTCGCGAGCACGATCAACACACCCCATTGGCAGAAGGCGTAGAGCACATTCCCGATCAGCGACCAAACGAAGTTGCTCCGCACCGACAGCGGTGCCGGTCGCCCATCCGTGGTGCGCGAGTCCAGCGTTGGCATGAGAAGATCGGAGGGAAGAGTGATCTGTGGCGGGCGGGAGAGGGTCGATCGACCCGTCACCGAGGGAAATGCGGCGACGATGTACTGCAGCCAGCTAGTTTCGCCAAGAGCAGGTTTAGCAGGACAGTTCCTCGACGATCGCGGCCATCGTCCGCCAGGTCGTAGAGGTTTCGTCAAAGACATCCGCCGTTGCGATCGCCAGCACGCCAACGGCCAGACCGTCTCGAAGGATCGGCAAGGCCAGCGACTGACCGGCTCCGAAACGTGCCAGCCAAGATGCCGAACCAGTCAGCCCGCGCTGAGCCGCGTCTTCGCGAGCGACGACCGGCCGCAGTTCCGCTGCCGCACGCACGCAACCGAGTTCGACGCGTGACATTGCCACGCGACCGGTCGCCGCCATGAAGCCGACTTGCGCCTCTTTCGGCATGTCAGCGACCGCCTGAAAGCTGAGCAGTTCGAGTTCCTCACCGACTCGTCGCCACCAACCGACTGCCCGTGCGCCGGTCGATGACAACAAGGCCGACATGACAGCGTCCACTTGATCGTTCGATCCTGTTGCCACGCGCGACCACGCTTTTTGAAAGTCACGCACTAAAACCGAATCGTCTTGCGACATCGAATCCCTCAACAGCATTTCGATCCGGGAGAACAACAGCCACCAGCTTCCGGAGCTAAATTGAGCGACACGAACATCGAACCACTCGGTGCCGCACCCACTTCGACATTCGCGTTCGGCAGCAAAACGAGCTGATCGCGATAAGGCGACTGCGCGAGCATTGCGAATTCTGCTTCGCGAACGTCGACCTGCTCACCGCGAACGAGTTCCTGTCGGAAGTCGGTCGTCACTCTCTTCCACGGTCCACGATAGACGACGGCGTGACGGAAGTCGCTCGCGGTCACCGGCTGCGGTTTGAACGCTCGCAACGTCAGGCTGCGAAACTCGAGCGGCCCGATCGTCGTCCACGGTTCCACTTGCCGCTCGAGAATCTCGACACCGTGGAATCCTGCGGACTCGAACGCGACAAGAAACCGGTCTTCGCGAAACGCACCGCTGATACAGCCGCTCCAGAGTTTCGCGTCTGCTTGCAGTTCGAACGGCACGTCGTCGCTGCTGACGATGTCGCTGATGACCGCTCGACCGCCCGGCTTCAGCACGCGGAAAATTTCGGCAAAGAGCTGCCGCCGATCTTCGCTCCGCACCAGATTCAGCACACAGTTCGAGACCACGACATCGACGGAATTGTCCGCAATCAGCGGAGCCGACACTCGCAACGAGTTCGCGTACTCCTCGGCTCGTAACCAATCGCTGCTGGACCGAACCGGATTTTCGATCAGGTGTTTTTCGAGGCGCTCGAGATCGAGCTTCAGGTCTTGAATCTTCCCTTTCCGAAACTCGACGTTGTGAAAGCCGAGCCGGTCGCCGACGACACCTTGGTACTTGCGAGCCAGATTCAGCATCTCGTCGTTGCAGTCGACACCGATGACTCGGCCGGCCGCTCCAACAACTTGTGCCGCGATGTAACAGATCTTGCCTCCGCCGGAGCCAAGATCGAGCACCGTCTCGCCGGCTCGCACATGCTTTGAGGGATCGCCGCAGCCGTAGTCCCGCTCCAGGATGTCCGAGGGGATGATCTCCAAGAACTTTCGGTCGTAGCTGACCGGGCAGCAAAGCGCTGCCTCAGCTTGATATGCCGCTGCGCTGTAGCGATCACGCACGGCGGCTTCGACATTCAAATCACAACAGCGAATTTCCAAGGACATGACAGCTCCCGGTCTCGAAGAGCAGGCGGCTTGCCTGCCTCGTTATCTTCGTTCCCGCCGGCATTGATGAAAAGGAATCAGGCACAAGTTCGCCATCGAAATCTAACCTCGATACGATCGGAACCCGACTGTGTCCTCTGCCCTAAATCACTCCAAGCGAGAACGATCATGCGCTGGCTGTTTGCGTTTGTGTGCGTGGGAATGGGGTTCATTTTGTTGGGCGGGGTTGGGACGCTGTGTTTCTGGGTGCCACGCTTCAAAGCGGAGGCTCTCGAAATGGGAGCGGAATTGCCGGGCTGGCAAGTGTTGCTCATTACGCTTTCCGACATCACGGTCAAGTATTTTTACGTTGCGATTCCTGCGGTGTTGGTGATCTGCTTTGGCTTGTGCCGCGCGGCGTTTGCTTCAGAGAACGAATCGCGTTTAACAGAATCATGAGGGACATCATGCGTCTTGGACTTTTTGCATCGGTCGTCTGGCTTGTTGGTGGTTTTGCATTGGCAGCTGATCCCGTGCCGGATAACGGGCAGACTTTTCTCGCCTTCATCAAGGCTCAAGCCGCAGCGCTGCGGTCGAACGACCAGCCTCCGGCGGACGCCGCCGAGTGGCAGCAACGACGCACAAAACTGCGTGAGAATCTGTTGAAGGCTTGGGGGGGATTCCCAGAAACGCCCTGCGAACTCGCACCGCGAAAGCTCGGCGAGATTCAGCGGGACGGCTACCGAGTCGAGAAGCTGATCTTTCAAACGCGGTCCGACGTTTGGATGACGGCGAACGCTTACGTTCCGGATAAAGCCAAGTCCGAGAAGGTGCCTGCGATCTTGCACGTCCACGGGCACTGGGCCGGAGCTAAACAAGATCGCGTCGTGCAGTCTCGCTGCATCGGCTCGGTGAAGCACGGTTTCTTCGTGCTCGTGGTCGATGCCTTCGGAGCGGGCGAACGCGGCACGGGCAAGAAACTGGGCGAGTATCACGGCGAGATGACCGGTGCGACACTATTCCCGATCGGCCTGCCCCTCTCAGGTTTGCAGGTTTATGAAAACATGCGCGCGGTCGATTACTTGCAGACTCGGCCGGAAGTGGACGGCAAGCACATCGGCATCACCGGAGCCAGCGGCGGAGGCAATCAAACGATGTACGCCGGCGCGTTCGACGAGCGATTCGGCTGCGTCGTTCCGACCTGCTCGGTCGGCACCTATGACTCGTATCTCGGAGCTGCCTGCTGCATGTGCGAGGTCGTTCCGGGAGCCGTGCGATTCACCGAAGAAGGTGACGTGCTCGGCCTTGCGGCGGGTCGCGGACTGATGGTCACGAACGCCACACGCGACGCCTTTCAGTTCTCGGTGGGCGAAGCGAAGAAGTCGTTCGGTCGCGTCGAGTCGATCGCCAAACTGCTCGGCAAGCCAGACGGCGTCAAACACACGATCATCGAATCGGGACACGACTACAACCAGCCGATGCGCGAAGCGATGTACGGCTGGATGACGCGACACCTCAAACGAACCGGCGACGGCTCACCGCTGCCCGATCCCGAGATCAAAACCGAAGACCCCGAATCCCTCCGCTGTTTCCCCGGCGAATCGCGGCCGGACGATTACGTCACGATCCCGCGCTTTGCCGGTGCCGAGGCTCGTAAACTCTCGGCGAACCGAAAGACTTCCGAGAATCTCGATGCTTGGAAAACAGAACAGGGGGCGCGACTCAAGGCACTCGACGCCGTGCTGGGCGGAACCGGTGCCGACGCCGCGAAAGCAACTCTCGGAGTCGAGCTGACCGAAGGAGAGACGTTCAAACTCAGCTTCCTCAGCGAGCCAGGCATCGCGCTCACGCTGTTGTTAAGCGGTGTGTCAAAGACGCCACAACCGCTGAAGGTCAATCGGTTGGCGGTGTTACTGGACCTCGAACAAAGTGCGGACAAGACGCTCGCCAGCGATCAGGCCAAAAAGTTGCTCAAAGAGGGCTGGGCCGTGGCCGTTCCCGAACTGCGAGCCGTCGGCCGGTTCGCTCTGCCGAGCGACAAGATCGGTCACGCCCCCGATCACAACTCGGCCGAATGGTCGCTGTGGATCGGCCGCCCGCTACTTGGTCAATGGGCATGGGACGTCCGCCGGGCGCTCGATGTGCTGTCTGGTCGCTTTGCGGAACTGCCGTCCGAAGTCATGCTGGTTGGAAACACGACGGCTGGCCCGATCGCACTCTGCGCCGCCGCGCTTGACCTACGGATCACGCGTGCCGTGATGATCAACTCGCTGGCGAGTTACGTCACCGACGAGCCTTACCGCAATCAGCGACTTGGCTTGATGGTCCCCAGCATCCTCCGCGACGTCGGCGACATTCCGCACATCGCCGCCCTGATCGCTCCGCGAAGGATGACGATCGTCGGCGGAGTCACCGGCGGCGGGCAGACCATACACGGTGATGATCTCATCAAGCAGTACCGAGCCACCCGTGAAGTTTTCGCGACGTACTCGGCCGAAAAACAATTTCGAGTTCAGCCGGACGGGACGTTCTGGGATAGCTCCGAAGTCGCGCGGTAACGGCTGCTGAAAGGTGCATGATGTCCCGAATTCCGAGATGGCTCCGCTGGTTGTTGGGAAGTCTCGCCGTGTTGATCGCGGTCATTGCCGCTCTGCTGTTCCCCGCGATTCAACAGGTTCGGCACGCGACGATGAAATCACAGGACAAGTGAAACCTCAAGCAGCTTGGGTTGGCGGTCGCCAACTATCACGACACCTACAAGTGCTACCCGCCGCCGTTCATTGCCGATGCCGACGGCAAGCCGATGCACAGTTGGCGAATCCTGGTGCTGCCGTACCTGGAGCGAAACGACCTCTACCAGCAGTACCGCTTCGACGAACCGTGGGACGGACCGAACAACCGCAAGCTGGCCGATCAGATGCCCGCTCAATTCGCACTGCACGGCTGCGCCAAGCCAGGCAACGTGACGACCAATTACCTGCGTGTCCTTGGCAACTCGACTGCGTCACCCGCCGGCCGCACGATTTCAAGCAATGACATCATGGACGGTGTCTCCAGCACGCTCTTCATCGTCGAGAACGTCGATGCCGGAGTGCATTGGATGGAACCGCGCGATCTCGAGTTCGACTCGATGAGCTTCACAGTCGGCGATCTCAATGGCATCAGCAGTTGGCTGGATCCTCCGGCCGCCGTGTTCCTCGATGGGAGCGTTCAGATCATTCCCAGCAACACACCACCGGACACCGTGCGAGCATTGCTCACCGTCCAAGGGCGTGAGGAAGCGGCATCAAAATTCTACAACGAAATCGCCGACGGTCGAAATCGGTTTAGGAGCAAATCAGCACCGTGCGGATACAGCCGACTGGAACCACCACGGCCGTGACCTTCACAACGCCGCATCCCACAGCTTGCGGTCTTTCAGCATGATCTGACGCAGCAGCGGCAGCGGCGGCGAGCCGTGGTGCAGCATCGTGTCGTGAAACTTTTGGAGCGAGTACGCCGTTCCCTCCTGCTGCTGCCAGTCGCGGCGGAGTTTCAGGATCATCAGTTTGCCGAGCGTATAGTGCAGATAGCCGGGGTCGTAGGTACCGCGCACCGCTTCCTGCCGGGCGGGTTGCTCCTGGTAGTAGCAGTGATCTTGGAAAAACTTCGTGGCCTCATCGACGGTCATGTCGTCGCAGTGGATCTTGATCGAACAGCACAGGCGACAGAGCCGAAGCAGCGCTTCGTCTGATTGAGCGAGTCGATACTTCGCTGTTCGCAGGCGATCGCCGGTTCCAGGGAAACCTTCGTCGAGCAGCATCTGCTCGGTGTAGTGAGCCCAGCCTTCGACGAAGGCGTAGCTGTAGAAACTCTTGCGGACGCGGCTCAGCGGCGAGGCGTTGAAGTGCAGATGCTGCTGATAGTGGCCGGGGTACGCTTCGTGAATCGAGACGACATCGGTTGTGTAAAAGTTGAATGCGGTCAGCCATTCGTTCTTTTGCGTCGCGGTCCATGCAGGATCGACGGGAGTGACGTAATAAAACGCCTCGGTCGAGCCTTTCTCGAACGGGCCGGGAGCGTCCATCGACGCGAAGCTGGTGGCTCGGCGAAAGGGCGGAGTCTCGTCCACTTTGCAACGCACGTCCGAAGGCATCGACGCGATCTTCTTGTCGATGACGAATTGCCGGATCGCTTCGAGTCCGCGAGCCGTGTCGGGAATCAAGCCCTCGGCAGTCGGATGGTCTTCCTGGATCGCGGTGAAGACGTCGATCGCTGGCTTCGTCGGATTGATCATCTTGGCAGTCTCGGCGAAGACGGCTTGCTCGCGGCGCAGTTCGCGCATGCCGAGATCCAAGATGGCTTCCGGCGACTGCGGGACGAGTTCCAACTCACGGAGCATCCGCGCGTACTTCTCTTTGCCGAGTCCGAAGCGGTGATCAGCTTTCGGCAGGCGTTCGGTCTCCAGCCACTTGACAAAGCCTCGCATCTCGGCGATCGCCGACTCGTTGGCGACCTTCAATTCGGCGAGCAGGGCCTCGTCCTTCAAATCGGTGATTGCCTTGGGCAAGTCGTTCTGGAGAAAGTTAGCTCCGCCGTTCGCGACTTTGATTGCCGTCTCGACGATCGGTCGGCCGAGCACCGGCAGCAAGTTCGACCGCGCCGCGGCGAGCAGTCGCGGGATTTGCTTCTCGACAGCGATGATCGAACGGACACGCTCCGGCAACGGCGAGTAATCGCGCAGCAAGTAGTTGTCGATCTGTACCGCCAATAAATAGGTGATGGGATTCTTTTCAAACGACTCTGCACCATCAAACTCGAACTTCGCTTTGCGAAGTCCGGCCAGCAGCACCGCGTGATCGATTTGCGCGGCGGGCGTGAGTTCGGCGACTGGCCACTTCGTGAATCGCTCTTCGAACTTTTTCAGCCGCTCGAGTTCACGAGCCAGCGACTCCTGGCTGTAGTCCGCCAGTTGGCCGTCCAATTCGTGAACTCCCAATTCGAGCGCCGTGTGCGGGCGAAAGGCGAGGTGGCCCGCCAGGTACTCGTCAGCGGCTGCGTGGAATGCCTTGTCGGCCGGAGTCGATGCAGGAGCATCCGCTCCCAACAGAGCCACCATCAGAAACATCGTGGGCAACATGGAAGAACCTCCGGGTCGCTGGAAATTGCGGCGGAATGCTACGGTTCGCGAGTTCGGGCGACAAATCAGAGCCGTGTTGAGGCGGTTGCCGGACACGGATAGGATGACCCCTAGAATCCGCCCGACAGCCAGCCTCACGAGCCAACCCATGAATCGATCGCCGCGAACAGAATTGGAACGCCGTGAATTTCTGCGTATTGGCCTGGCCGGTTTCAGCAGCCTGACGCTCGGCCAACTGTTGCAACTGAGAAGCGATGCGGCCGAACCGGCACCGCAGCCGACTCCCCAACGGACGGCGATCATCTTGGTTTGGCTGCGCGGCGGCGCGAGTCACCTGGAAACCTTCGATTGCAAACCGCTGGCCTCCTCCGATTTTCGCGGGCCGTATCAGCCGATCGACACGAACGTCCCCGGTATTCAGATCTGCGAACTGCTGCCGCGTCTGGCGAAGATCGCCGACAAGTACGCGCTGCTGAGGTCGATGGCGCACACGGGAGGAGGGCATCCGGCCGGGTCATTGCAGGTGCTCGCCGGCGATCCCGATCCGCAGGACAAGCTTAAGCCGGAGTTGCCCGATTGGATGTCGATTGCCAGTCATCTGCGGCGCGACTCGCGGCGAAGCATTCCGAATTACCTCTCCGTCAATCCGATCGACAACTACGACAACTTCACGATTGCCGGCTCGACGTACCTAGGTCCGTCCGCCGAACCGTTCAAAGTCTTCGGCGATCCGAGTTCACCCACGTTCGCCGTCCCGAATGTCGGACTCAAGGACGAGCGGCAATTACAGGTCCTCAACGCTCGCAGCGTGTTGAAGACAAGCCTCGATCGCCTGCCGCGCGTTGCTGATCAATCGGGAGTCATGTCCGCCGTCGATCGCATCGATCAGCAAGCGCTCGACCTGCTGACGAATCCGACCGCTCGCCGAGCATTCGATCTGTCGCTGGAGCCCGACGCGATTCGGGACCGCTATGGCCGCAATCAATGGGGACAGCAATGCCTGATGGCTCGGCGATTGGTCGAGGCAGGGGTGGACATTGTCGCCACCGAATTCGACGGCCCGCTCTGTGGCCGAGTTGAAAACTGGGACGATCATGCCGTCAATCAGCACGTCTTCGACGCGCTCAAGTTTCGACTGCCGACGCTCGATCAAGCTGTCTCGGCGCTGATTGAAGACATCCACGCTCGCGGCCTCGATCAACGAGTGCTCGTCGTCGTCACGGGTGAGTTTGGTCGAACTCCGCGCATCAGCTACGTCGCCAGCAGCGGCGAGGGAGTCGCGAGCGCTCCGGCAGGTACCATTCAGCCGGGTCGCGATCACTGGCCACAAGCCAACTCGATGCTGTTTGCCGGCGGAGGCATCAAAACCGGGCAAGTCATCGGTGCGACCGACAAGCGCGGCGAAGGCCCGGTTGAACGCCGCGTCGGTCCCGGGGATTTTCTCGCGACGATCTACCGGCATCTCGGGATCGACTATAAGAACGCGACGGTCACCAACTTCGCCGGCCGCCCCGTCCCGATCGTCGATCACGGTGAGGCAATTCCGGAGTTGGCCGGATAGTATGAATTTCCCCTTGTTGGTGAGCCGGTAGGCGTCAGCCACCGGACGAGTTGTGAGGTCTGATGGCTGACGCCATTCGGCTCGCCAAGGATCAATCACTCAGGAGTTCCTGTCGTGTTCGTTTCCCATCTTGAAAGCGCGATTGACGGCACACAGTTGCCAGCGAATCAACTGCAAACGTTGCACGCCGACCGGCCGTTGTGGGTGCGATACAACCTCAACGCTGTCGGGCGCTGGTTCGAAAAGGAAAAGCTGCGCGACCGCGAGCAGACCATGTGGCGCTACCGCGAACTGCTCCCGCTGCCGAACGGCGTGCGGCCAGTGTCGCTGGGCGAGGGGATGACTCCGATCCTCGAATGCGAACGGTTGGCTTCCGAGTTCGGCTTGCGAGATGTCTGGGTCAAGGACGAATCGCATTTGCCGACTGGCAGCTTTAAGAGCCGCGGCCTCGCGATGGCGATTACGATGGCCAAGCACTTCCGCGTGAAGCGAGTCGCTCTGCCGTCGGCTGGCAACGCGGGCGGAGCGGCAGCGGCCTACGCGGCGCGAGCCGGAATGGAATGTTTCGTCTTCATGCCGGAAGACACGCCGGTCATCAATCAGTACGAGTGCCAACTTGCCGGTGCGAAGACGTTTCTTGTGAACGGCCTGATCAACGACTGCGGCAAGATCGTGCGGCAGGGGAAAGAGGCGATGGGCTGGTTCGACCTTTCGACGCTCAAGGAGCCGTATCGTATCGAAGGCAAGAAGACGATGGGGCTGGAACTCGCCGAGCAGTTTGATTGGAAACTGCCCGACGTGATTCTATATCCGACCGGCGGCGGCACGGGCTTGATCGGCATGTGGAAGGCGTTCGAGGAACTCCGCGAACTCGGCTGGCTCGAAAGCAAAAAGATGCCCCGCATGGTTTCGGTGCAATCAACCGGCTGTGCTCCGATCGCGACGGCGTTCGACAAAGGGGAACGCTTCGCTGAGCCGTTTGCGAACGCGGCGACGATCGCCAGCGGCATTCGTGTTCCGGTTGCTGTCGGTGACTTCATGATCCTCGACGCCGTCCGAGCCAGCAAAGGGTTGTCGATCTCCGTCGAAGAGTCTCGCATCCGCGAGTGGCTGGAACTGACCTGTCGCCTGGAAGGGATCGCCGTCTGCCCGGAGACCGCTGCGTGTGTCGGAGCGTTGGAATCGCTGACTGCTCGTGGCTGGATCAAACGCAACGAGCAGGTCGTGATCTTCAACACCGGAGCCGCTCAGAAGTACGTCGAAGCGATCCGCACCGACCTGCCTCGTCTGGACGTGAAGTCATCCATCGACTGGGAACGGCTGGCGCGGGGTGAAGCGGGGACATCGGCATCCTGCAGCACAGGCCCTTGTGGCCTGGCGGATTCGGCCAAGGAAAATCACCCGACCCACGAGGGGTCGGGCGACACGACGTCCGAGCCGCCCGCGGTCACGGAGCCGGTTCCTGCGGAGGCTCCGGCAAGTCCGCAGGGCTAATGTGCGGCGCCCGATTTCGTCCTGCGCCGTCGATCGACTCGTCCGAGATCAAGCCCGGACGAGCGTCTTGGTTGACGAGTAACTTGCCGACCAGCGTGGTGCTCGGAAAACTCGCGAGTACGTACGCGTTGCTGCCATCCACGATTCGGATTTCTGTTCGTTGTGCGCCGCCGAGCGGCTGGCCCGACGCACTGGCGGGTTGCAAGGAAAGTTGGTGCGTGCCGGCGGGCAGTTCAATGCGGCGGACTTGGATTTTGTTTGGCAGCAAACCCCAGCAGCGCGTGTCGGCGTTCTCGGTCGCTTCCCAGGCGACTCCGACGGCGTCGATGGCAAGTTCGCCGAGCGGGTTCTCGACCTGCCCGAATTCCTTTGCGGCATAGAGCGATCCCTTCTTGATGCTGCGGCGCACGACCGTACGGGCGAGGACATGTGGGAAGATCGCGGCGTACTGCTGAGTCGCTAATTCGCCGATGTCGGTGATGGTCTCAGTCAGACCGGCTGGCTTGCCGTCGATGGAAACTGCAACCGACTGCACTCGATTTGGCGGTACAACGACGACCGGAACCTTCACCGGTGCGAATGTCGGCGTGACGGTGTGCTTGCCGATCGCCGACAGGATGTGATCGACGATCAGCATCGCGGCTTGAGTCGGCTCTTCGTATCGCTCCTCTTTGTACGGCCCGCGACCAACGAGCGTGAAAACGTAGAGCACGCCGTTGCCCGGAGCCGAATGCCGGCCATTGGTGACTCGTTCGAGGTCTTGTTTGGCCGCCGTAAATCTCGGTTCCCAGTTGGCGACGAGTTGAATCGACCGCTGGGCGTCGTCGTAGTCGCGATGCGTCGCTTCACGGAGCATTCCGCTGACATAGGCTCCGAGCGCGACCTGCTTATAGGCAAGCTTGGGATTTTTTTTGGAGTCACTTCCGGCAGACTCGATGATCTGCCGCTGCTTGTCGTTGACTTGCAGGGCATAGGCATTCGCATCGCCGCCGTCGTGCATCAAGTTGCTCAGCGCGAGAAAAGCTCGGATCAGCACCTTCTCGTAGTCCTCACCGGCGTAGGCGCGGTGCGTGTCGTCGGTGAGGTACGACGCGGCCCCTTCGGCAAGAGCCTTCTGTTCGAGGAAATCGAAACGGTCGCGAACTTCACGCAGTGTCCGTTCGGCAACGGCGGGTTTGCCGGAGGAGAGTTCGATCATCGCCCGTTCGAGTTTGAGGACGTCGACCTCTTTGGCTCGACGCTTCTTGGGCAGCTCTTTGTCGACAAACTTTTTAGCGGCAGCGAGATTACCCGAGTGGAATTCGGTTCGCACGTCGCGCAGACGATCGGCGTAGCTCGAACAACCGGACGCCGCCGCGAGAATCGAGAGGCTCAGGAGCATCCAAACTCGGTGACGGAAGTTCGAAGCTCGAAACTCGAAATCCGAAGGGGGACAGCGCGTGATTCTTGCGTCGCTCATTCGAGTTTCGGACTTCGGATTTCGAGCTTCCGCGCAGCGGCCTAGTACTTGAACATCTTGCCGAACCACGATTTGTGGTAACCCTTGCGGAGCTTGGCGGACTCTTTGAGGAAGTCGCCGGTGTGGATGTTGACCAGTTCCAGAGTCAGCAGGTAATCGCGTTGGTAGTCCTTGTTCTGCTGAGTCGTGCCAGAGGTCAACTTGGCGAACAGCAGGAAGTCGAAGGGCTGCCCCATTTCTTCCATCACTGCTTGGAAGTTGCGCTGGTTCTCTTTGATGAAGAGCTGATCGGGCGGCAGGCGAAGCTGTTTCAAACCGGCATCGACGTAGCGGCGGCTGATCTCGTGGTATTGCTGCGACTCGTTGATTGCCGAGTCGATCAGTTCGTAGATCTGCTCTTTAAAGTCGCCGATCTCTTCGGCCGTGCAGTTCTCGACGCCGATGAAGCAGATCTTTTTCTTTTCGCCGAGGACCATGCCGGTCGGTTGAATTTCCACCGGCTCGCACCCGCGGCCCAGTAGTTTGGCGACCGACTCATCGATCAATCGCTGATAGGTTTCGGCTCCGGCGGCGTGACTGCCGACGAGGTCTTTGTCGTTGTCTTTGAGCACATGCGCGTGCTGAGAACTACGACATCCCGCCAGGCTGCTTGCAAGCGCTGTGAATCCAAGGCTCAGAAAATTCCGTCTGTCCATGTGGGAATCCCTTCCCGGTCTTTGTCGCGGCCAATTCGAGCGCGACCGTCGCAGCGGCGAATCCTTTCACCACTGATTAACTCCATCGTCTTGCGCGTTCGGAAACTCCAACCAGAGTCCGAGCTGCGCGGGATCGTAGAAGCCTGAGGCAAGTGCGCGGAGAGGAGATTTGCGAACGCGCTCCTTCGACGAGTGAAGACAGTGAGGAGCGACAAACTGGGTAATCCGGGCGAGAGTTTGGTCACTCTGGCCGGCTCGCCAGATACCTCGCCAAAGCATCGTGCCAATCGGCAAGTGGCCCGCCGATCACAGATGCGAGCTTGTTGCAATCGAGCACGCTGTACGCGGGACGCATCGCTTTCGCACCGAATTCGGCTGTCGTGATTGGGATGACTTCGACATCCATTTTTGCCCGCCGAAAAATTTCTCGCGAGAACTCGCACCAGGTCATGCTTCCAGAATTCGTTGCGTGGTATAGCCCAAAGGCGTCTGTTGCGATCAGCTTCACGAGGGCCTCGGAGAGGTCAGCGGTCGAGGTTGGCGTGCAGCGTTGGTCATCGACTACTCGAAGCTGTCTGCGGTCTCGGCCAAGCCGCAGCATCGTCTCGACGAAGTTCCCTTTGCCAGCTCCGCGCAACGCCGCAATGCCGTACAGTCCGCAGGTGCGAACGACAAAGCTCCGCGAACACTCCTGTTGGACAAGTTGCTCTCCAGTCCACTTGGAGAGTGCGTACTTCCCCGTCGGACTCGCGGGATCGAGTTCGGTCCAGGGTCGCGCCGCCGCCCCGGTCCCTCCTTCGAAAACATAGTCCGTGCTGATGTGCATTAGCCGCCAGTTCTGAGCCGTACAGAGTCGAGCTAGATTCTGAGGGCCAATCGCATTGACGGACATCGCGGCTGCTGGTTCGTCCTCGGCCTTGTCGACCAAGTTGTACGCGGCAGAGTTGAGCACCAGGTCTGGACGCAACGGCTGGAGTACAGCGGAAATGTTTGCCGCGTTTGTGACCTCGATGTCTGTGTGTCGCAACGGGGCGACGTCGTGCCCGGCGGCTTGCAAGCGCGGGAGCAAGTCGCTGCCGAGTTGGCCGGCTGATCCAATCAATGCGATGCGCATCGAAGTTCTTTCAAAAGAAACTCGCCGACGCGCGGCCTCACTTGGTGGCATCGAGCGGTTTGGCTTGTTGGATGACGAATTCCAGAATCGCGACGGCGTCTTCGTAGTCCGTTTGGTGGCCGCCGGAGTCGCGGCGGATCAAAAGCACTTCGCGATCAAGCTGCTTGAGCACCGCGGCCAATCGTTCAACGCTGTGCGGCGGGACGAGCGAGTCTTGTCCACCCGTCGTGATGTCTTCGGGCGGCGGCGCGTTGCCAAGTGACACAGCGGCGATGGCCAAGCAGGCGAGAAATGTCGTTGCGGATTGAAACCGAGAGCGGGTCATCGCATTCCCAAGTGAGTCGCAGGCTGGAAAGGCTCATCGCTTCGGGCCAACCTGCGGCCATGAAGATTGAACTGCGACACGTTAGCAAGTCGTATGGCCGAGTCCACACGCTGGATGCTGCGGCGCTCGATATCGCGCCGGGGCAGTTGATCTCGCAGTTGTTGTGGACACTCTGGACGCGACGACTCGAGGGTCGGATGGCGATCACGGCTTGAGTTTCACCGGTTGCAACGACTTCACGATCATGTAGTCGGACTTCAGGTCTTGGCGGAAGTAGCGATCGCCTTCGAGGCCCATCGATTCTCCGAGGTATTTGTCGAGGTCGACCCCTTCGCCTTGCAGGTACGCCAGGCGTTGGCCGTTGGGGTGTATGAGGACATGCTTCGGCAGGCCGGGCTGAGTTGCTCCTGAACGCTGGATAATGCCGGCTCCGCCGAAGCGGCTTTTCGCCGGGGCTGGGCGAGTTTGAAGCGACGGTGCCGAGCGGTTCTGACTGCTTGGATAAGTGAGCGGTGCTTGCTTGACGTTGTTTGAGGGAGCGGAAGTTTGTGAGCGGGACGTCGGTGCGATCGTTCCCGGAGCCAGTCGCGCTCGTTGAGCCGTCGCGAGTTCGGCGTCGCGGCGATTCGTCTCTTCCATCAGGCGAGCAAATTCGTCGGCATCCGCTTTGACCTGTCTGTATTTTTTGACGGACGCGAGCCGACGAGCCGCTGCCGTTGAGGTGTCAGGGTTCGTTTGCAGGTCTTGCAACTGCGTTTCGATGTCCGAGAAGTCCCAATCGCGTGTCTCGCGTTTGAGTATCTCTTGCAACTGCTGATCGACTTCTGCGAGTCGCTGTGAGGCGTTGCCTGGAATTTCATTTTGCGATACGACGGGGCCTTCTTTCGCCCCCGTCGTCTTTGCGATCGCGTGCGCAGATTCTTCTTCGAGGTCTTTCGGTGTCGGAGCCGGGCGACGTCCGGGATCTTTGGGAGCCGGAACGCTCTTGCCGTCGGATGCGACGGAGCCATCGTCGGTTGGCTCGTGACTGGCCATGTCGATCGGAGTGGCCTTGGAGTCGCTCGCGAACGGATCGCCACTGCGAGCACGCGCGTTTGCCGCCGCCAACTGCTTGTCAGACGTGACGATTTTCGCTCCCGGAATCCAACGGAAGTGCCCCTTCGGAGACTTAATGCGCAGGTAATTCACCTCGCCTCGTTCGTCCTTCAGTGTCTTCTCGCCGAGGATCTCGATCTCTTCACCGGGTTGCAGCCGACGCTGCTCGACGTAGTGATCGTCGCCGAACGAAGTGCCGACCCAAGCCACGACTTGGGTGTTTCCTGCGATGACCCCGCGGTCTTCCTGACGATTCACAAGGTCTTGTCGGATCCACGCAAAGCTGCCTGGCGGCGGTTCGATCATGTACCAGCCGCCTGGATCGTGACGGAGAACGGTGACGTGATCCCCCTTTCGCAGCCGAGCTGTCGGGTAGTACGGCTTGTTGCCAGGTCCGCTGCGCGCGTAGACCTCGTCGTCCGCGATGATCGCGTCGTACGGAAATTTCTCGGTTCGAGACTGTGCGGTCGCTTGATCGGTGAACGCCGCAAGCGAAGTGACCAACATCAGCGCGATGACGATCGTGCGCATGGCAAGTCTCCTGGAAGAAATGACGAAGTGGGTCGGGTTGATAGGGGAATCGTGTCCATAGCCTCAAGGTCAGTCCGGCTCACGCACCTCGACCTCCTCGCCATCCGGGCCGAGCAGATACGCGATGCGACCGGCTCCGGGCACAGGCGGCTTGAACGGTTCAGGGTGTGATGGATGCAGACGTGCTCCGAGAGACTTGGCCCGTTCCAAAAAGGCATCGAGGTTCGCCACCTCGAACGCCAAATGCACCGGGCCGGGGAAAAAATCATTCCAGTCAGACAGCCACTCGCCCACGCGAGCGCTGAATAGTTCCAGTTTCAGGTCGCCAAGTTTCAACCACGCCATCTCCCGCCGCTTGAACGGCCGCCGCGAGACCAGTTCGGCACCGAAGAGTTCGGTATAAAACCTCACGGCCTGGTCCAAGTGTGCCGTTTGCAATGCGATGTGGTGCATGCGGCAGACGGTCGCTTCTCCAGACATTTCTTGAATCCTCGCCTCCAAATATGGCACACGCGAATCAATACGGGCCGGTCATTCGGAATTGCCGAGCTATACCAGCGGTTCAACGTGCCGCTTGAACGCATTGGGAAACCTAGGAAGTCTGATTGTGCCTGACAGTCAGGTCGTGACTTGTCGAGAAGCTCCCGCACGCTCACTATCCGTCAATGTGACAGGGTCGTTGGTTTCGGCAATTCGTCTGGCCGAGCGAGGTCTCCGCATCGGGAGGAAGAGCGGGAATGAGAGTTTGGCCGGGAAAGCCGTCGCCACTGGGTGCGACGTGGGATGGTGTGGGAGTCAACTTTGCCTTGTTCTCGCAGCACGCAAAGAGCGTTGACTTGTGTTTGTTCGATTCCCCCGACGCAAAGCAAGAGTCGCATCGTATCGAATTGCCGGAGCAGACCGATCAAGTCTGGCACGGGTACCTCCCCGACGTGCAACCGGGACAGCTTTACGGATATCGCGTGAGAGGCGACTACAACCCGTCGGCCGGACATCGGTTCAATCCGAGCAAAGTCATGCTCGATCCGTATGCGAAGGCGATTGGCCGGGATGTCCTCTGGTCGGACGCGATGTTCGGCTATGTCGTCGGTCATACGGCTCAGGACTTGTCGTTTGACGAGCGGGACAATTCGGCTGGCGCACCGTTGGGAGTCGTTATCAACGAGGAATTCTCCTGGCGCGGCGATCGACGGCCCAACACGCCATGGCACAAGACCGTGATCTACGAAACTCACGTGCGTGGCTTCACGCGGCAGCATCCCGATGTCCCCGAAGGTTTGCGCGGAACGTTTGCCGGACTCGCCTCGAAGGAGGCGATCAAGCATCTGCAGAAACTCGGCGTCACGGCAGTCGAACTGATGCCGGTACATCATCATGTCGATGACCGGCACCTGATCGAAACCGGCCGCACGAATTACTGGGGCTACAACACACTGAACTATTTCGCGCCTGACCTGCGGTACGCTGCGGCGAAGACTCCACATGAGGCGGTGCGCGAGTTCAAGCAAATGGTTCTTAACCTGCACCGAGCTGGACTCGAAGTGATTTTGGACGTGGTTTACAACCACACTGGCGAGGGAAATCAATTTGGTCCGACGCTTTCGTTGCGTGGCATCGACAATTCCAGCTACTACCGGCTGGCTTACGATCGCCGGTACTACGTCGACTTCACCGGTTGTGGCAACACGCTCAACATGGTCTGCCCGCGCGTGCTGCAATTGATCATGGACAGCCTGCGGTACTGGGTGACTGAGATGCACGTGGACGGGTTTCGCTTTGATTTGGCGGCCGCGCTGGCTCGCGAACTGCACGAAGTGGACAAGCTCGGTGCGTTCTTCGACATCATTCATCAAGACCCTGTTCTGTCACAGGTGAAGCTGATTGCGGAGCCGTGGGATCTGGGCCCGGGTGGTTATCAGGTCGGCAACTTTCCAATCGGCTGGACCGAATGGAACGGAAAGTATCGTGACAACATTCGACGTTTCTGGTGCAGCGACGGCTCGGCAGTTTCGGAGTTCGGTACTCGGTTGACTGGCAGCAGCGACTTGTACGGACACAACGGACGCAGGCCGTATGCCAGCATCAATTTCGTCACCTCGCACGACGGATTCACTCTGCAGGATTTGGTCAGCTACAACCAGAAGCACAACGAAGCCAACGGCGAAGAGAACCGTGATGGTGAGCAGCACAACATCACATGGAACTGCGGAGTCGAAGGTCCGACGGACGATCCCAAAATCATCGCCCTGCGAGAACGTCAGAAGCGAAACTTTTTCGCGACGCTGTTGCTATCTCAGGGGGTGCCGATGATCCGTGGCGGGGACGAACTGAGCCACTCGCAACAGGGCAATAACAACGCCTATTGTCAGGACAGCGAACTGAGCTGGTTGAATTGGGAGCTCGCATCGCGCGAGCGGGACTTCTTGGAGTTCTGCCGGAGTGTCGTGGCACTGTGGCACGCGCATCCGGTGTTTCAGCGACGATATTTCTTCCAAGGTCGGCCGATTCGCGGCGGCGATGTTCGGGACATCACCTGGCTGACGTCCAAAGGATTGCCGATGACCGATGCGGATTGGCACTCGGAACACGCTCGCTGCCTGGGAATCCTGTTGTCTGGCGATCAGATCGATGAGTCAGATGAGCAAGGCCAACCGATCACTGACGACACAATGTTGGTCTTGTTCAATTCCTCTCCCGGCGATGTGTCGTTTGTGTTGCCAGACGCACCGACAGCAGGAGTTTGGGACATCGTGCTCGATACCGCGAACTCGAAACTCTATGCATCTCGGAAAGCGGCCGGGGTCTCGTTGAAACTCATGGCACGGTCAATGATGGTCTTGCAACTTCGTGAAACGCCGACTCAGCGTGTGAAACAAGCGGCGGCTCGCGCTGTGCGGCGGTCGAAGTAGGTCAGTCTTTTCCGTTTGACCTACGAGATCACCGAATCCCCAGCAGGTTGCTGAGCTGTGTGCTTTGCGAGTTGAAGGCACCGATGCGCGGTTCGACGGAGATGGCGATGCCGGCGTTGTTCTTGCTGGCATCGAAGTTCGCGCCGAGATGGAACAGGAAGTCTGCTCCGACGCGAGTGAGTGTGAATGATTGGCCGCGATTGTGTCGCTCGGCGAGATCATAGGCAGTGCCAGCGGTGCCGATCCATTTGTCGCTCATCGCGTAGCTGGCGGACGCCGTAAGAATCTGGCTGTCCAAGCCAGAACCGTTCACTTGTCGGATGCCGGCATAGAGACTGCCGCGCGTGCTGCGCTGATTCAGCACGCCAAAGTTCCACAGTTCCATCCCGCCGCTGAAGACGTCGACAAGGCCGTTGGCCAACAGCGATGTCCGTTCGCCAACGTGCCAGGCGTATCGGCCGCCGATCAGTCCGGCCGTCTGGCTGAAGTTGTCGCGAGTCGAGTTCGGGAACAGTGACATCTCTAAATCGAGCGTCATCCAGTCCTTCACCTGCTGACGTTCCAATGGGCCGACTTTGGTTTGCCAGCGATTTCGCCACCCGAGCCGAATGACATGCAGATCATCAACCAGTTCGTGCCATGGAGCGGTCACGCTGCTACCGGCCCCCGAACGAACCGCGAACGAACGGGGATCGAACGCCGAAGTCGAGAAACCGGGGACCAGCGGCAACGCACCTCCAAAAGTGTTGATCAACAGCCGTTGGCGGAATCGTTCCTGAGAGTTGTCGTCGAACTCGTTCCACTGCGGGATGATTGGATTTCCCAGACTGTCGTTCAGGCTGCGATTGGATTCGGTCAGTGACCAATCGAGATCGAACACCATTTTGTGAGCCAAGCCGTTCAGGCCGAAAATGCGGCTTTGCGCCCAGGGCATGTACTTCGCGAATTGAATGCTGCCGCGCAGTCCAACGCTGCCGACAATCCGATCGATGCCGTCACCGGTGAAACTGTCACTCCAGCCGGCGGCCTCACCCCAGACATACGGGACCAGGTTGAACGAGCCGAAGTTCAGCGGCGCCGACAGTTCGTGCCGCGTCATCGCGAGGCCGCCGTTCATGTCGCCGTAGTAGGGCAGGGGACTGAAAAGATCGCCGGGTATGCTTGGCGGGTTGGCTTGATTGAGTTGCGCGTAGCCGGCCATCGAGTGACTGGACCACGACAGCCAGCCGCCCAGCAATGGCTCGCCCAGAAACGTGAAGTCGCCGCGGGGCAGCCATTGAGTATTGTTTTCGAAGCTGAAGAGCTGCGGTCGGACGAGCAAACTCCACTGCCAGTTGTCGAGCTGTTGCTGCAATCCGGCAATTGTTTCGATGTCCTTGCTGGTGTCGAATTCGCTCTCGTAGTACTGCTCCAGATAGTTGCGATCGGAGAGGTAGCCAATCTCGCCGCGCAGCAGGAGCCCGTCGGGCAGGTCTTGCATGTGCCGCCAGGTCAACCGCCCGCGACTGTTTTGGGGAAGATCAAGCGCGCGTCGGTTCAGGCCGAGGTTGTCTTTTCCGGAATCGTAAATGTAATTCAAAAGCCCCTCGCCGAACGCACGTCCCGGCAGGCCGAAGAGATCGTTGGCCACATAGTTGCCGCTCAGGCCGACGCTGGGGCCGCGTTGCGAGAAGTAATTGAAGTCTAAGTTCAGCTTCGTTCCCGGCGGTTCTTCCGCGCCGATCAGCGAGAACAGATCCCAAGAGGTCCGCAGTTGCACACCGAAAACTCGATCCGAATCGAATTCCAAGCGACGGATCGGAATGTTGGGAGCATCCGCAGGACCAGCGACGAACGGCACGTATCCAATCGGCACGTCGTTCGCGAACGGGGTATCAACCAGGAAGGTGTTGTTGAGCGAAGTGACGTACGGCACTTCGCGATAAATCGGTGCTCCTGTCGCGGGGTCGAACCGGCTCGAATCAAATCCTTCCCCGATCCGTGGCAGATCGAGCGGCTGAGCGAAATACGGCTCGACGAAAATGTCGCTGCTTTGGATGCGATAGCCGGGTTTCCCAAATGAGCTGCCGGAGGTCCAGGCATTCGATGCGTGGAATTCGCTACGCGAGTTTTGCCGGATCTTTTCCGCACGCACGCGAATCCGCTGACCACCCAACTCCGGTGGCTTGAAGGACAACTCGGCATCGAGCAGCAATCCGCGTTCTTCCCGAGCGTCGTAGTACGCCCGCTCGGCCCTCAGCACACTGACTCCCTGCCGAACCAGAATGTTACCTTCGAGATAAACTTGATACTTCGCCTCCTTCGATTGCAGGGTTTCAAAATTGAATTCGTCAGAGGCGGTCGTGTCCGTCCAAATGACGACTTGGTCGGCCGAAAGATCGATGATGTCGAGCCGCTCGTCCCCTTCGATCACCAGATTTACGCCACCGGTCAGAATCGTGACTTGTTCTGGCGGCACGGTGTTTTCGGATTTCTTGGTGTCGAGCTGAAAGTTCTTGGAGGTGCGTGGAGAAACGCGAATGCGTCGCATCCCTTCGCGAGCAACCGGCGAACGCAAACTTGGCTGTGTTGTTTCCGGCGAGGGGACGACAAATTGCGTCTGAGTGAGCGCGGATCGTTGCACGGCTCGCCGCCGTGCGGCCGCTCGTTTGAACACCGGCTCTTCGTCGATCTTGAGGCTGGCGGACGAGAAGCGGAACTGCGTCGCGACGCTTCCCATTCGAGTGCTCAACTGCACGAAGGCGTTCGGCTGCTGATCCGATTGTCCCACTTGCTCGACGCGGACATCATCTTCCAAGTACAGCGCGAGCTTTTCTGTTTCCGATTGGCGCGACTGCCAGACGACCATTTGTCGCGAGGTTATCACCGTGCTGCCCTGCTGCAAGCGGCAGTGCCCCCGCAAGATGCGAACTCGCTGACCCTCATCTGTTGTGCCTTCGGTTGCATAGTCGGCCGTGATCGCAATTGGATCATCGGCAGCCACCTCTGAAGGCTCGCTCTCCGCCCTGAGGTTGGCGCGCAGCAACACGCCGAGTACGCACAATGCTAGTGCGCACCACACGGCGAACCATCGCAGGCGGTTAAAGGAACGCTGGCCCGACACGGGGGCTCCCGATGGGCAAAGACAACAAAGGCGGGACCAAGACACGACAGGAAACAGGACAGGAATACCAGCGGCAAAGTCTGCCGCGGGAAGGGGGCGGGGTTATAGGACCGGCCGCCGGAAAGGGTCTAGAGCGTTTCTGGAGGGCGGGGTCAGGGGTCGAAGGAAAGGGTCAGCCAAGGAAATGCCGCAGTCTTTTCGCGGTTCGCCAGACAACGTAACTTCTCGCGGCTGATTCCTGATTCCTGATTCCTGATTCCTGACATGCTCCGCCATCTCCTCGAACTGATCCGCTTCAGCCACACGATTTTCGCGATGCCGTTCGCGTTGCTGGCCGCGATTTTGGCGTGGCATGGCCGAGCCGAGCCTTTCGCGGGTCGTGAATTAACGGGGATTCTGCTGTGCATGGTCTTCGCGCGATCGGCGGCGATGGCGTTCAATCGGCTGGTCGATTGGAAGTTCGACGCAGCGAATCCGCGCACGGCGACTCGGCATCTGCCGGCTGGTTTGCTCAGCGGCACGAGCGTCGTGCTGTTCACAGTCGTTTGCAGCGCGGCGTTCGTCGGCTCGACGTTGCTGTTCCTGCCAAACCTGTGGCCAATCCGACTGGCGGTTCCGGTGTTGTTGTTTCTGTTGGGTTATTCGTATGCCAAGCGGTTCACGACCTGGTGTCATTACTGGCTGTCCGCCGCGCTGATGCTCTCGCCGATCGCCGCCTGGATCGCGATTCGAGGCGAGGTCGCTTGGACTCCGGTCAGTCTCGCAGCGGTCGTGTTCTTCTGGGTCGGCGGCTTCGACATCTTGTACGCCTGTCAGGACGCGGACTTTGACAAGCAGAATCAACTTCGCAGCATCCCGGCCCGCTGGGGCATCCCGCGAGCGTTGAAGCTCGCCTTGCTCAGTCATGTGCTGACCGCGATCAGCCTGTTTGCGTTCTGGTACGTTGCCGGTCTGGGGACGATTTTCTTGGTTGGCATCGTCGGCGTGACGCTGCTGTTAGCGTACGAGCATTGGCTCGTGCGACCCGACGACCTGAGCCGAGTCGGCGTCGCGTTCTTCAACGTCAACGCCGTGATCGGCGTCGGCCTACTGCTGCTGAGCGTCGCGGATCTGTATTGGCGATGAAGCCGATGGATCGCATTGGGCTGCGGCAGTCTGCTGCCGGAAGTGAGGTTGGTTACTGCACGGAAGCAGCTGCCGACGATCGGTCTGTCCAACAGCAGGCGGCCCCTTTCCACATCATCATCATCTTGATCGGCTCGCCGGGGATCTCGACCGTCTCTGCGGCAGCGACACCCATCGCCGACAGCTCAGACAGCACAAGCATCGCACTAGCGGTGAGCAGCAACTGCACCAACATCGAACTTCGACTCAGTACCCCTCGTCGGCGAGTCATCGCTCACCTCCGGCAGAGATTCAGATTGTGAAATCGAACAGCTCATCGCAAACCGCAGATCGCGATGCTACCTCGGTAATCGTTCAGCC
>VGZH01000074.1 GCA_016872645.1 Planctomycetota bacterium
CACACGCAGCAGCGATTAGACAAAAGCGGAGCAAGCTCGAGCCTTCCAAATTCGCCTATCACAACAAAACGCTTTCCGAATCAAACGACTCGTAGGCTACACCTAATCGAGAAACCACGAATAGAGGGCTTTGGCTGAAAAGTTCTCGTCACTTTCCCTTCGTTCTCTTTGTTACCTGCTGTTGAACAGAACTGAGGGGCTGTCTGAAAAGTCTGTAGTCCGACCTCTTGTGGGTCGGAGGAATTCGAGTGCACGACAAATTCGCCTGAAGATTGCATCATCCGACCCACGAGGGGTCGGGCTACGAGAGCAAAGACCGAGTTTTCGGACAGACTCTCACGTCTGTTTTGAACGGAAGGAAGCGCAGCGAACGAAGTGAGATTGATGTGAAATGCTCGGTGATTTCAACGTGTCGGCAGAATCGATCAAAATCTTGAAAGCCGTCTTGACCAATTTCTGACGATTGCCATACACACCCGCTCCCACGCGACTGGCAGCGTTGATGGCGATTCACTCCGACAGTTCGCGTGTCACTTCTCAGTGCCTCTCTGACACAGTTCCGTGTCCTTCCGACAAGACGTTTGTCACGGCGAAATTGATCACAACGATTTTCGCGTTCGACCTCACCGCCTACATCAACAGGATGGTGCCATGATTGGTAAGCAGTCTCGTTTCGCTCCCGTGCTGGGAGCAATGGTTTGGTTGGCGTCAGCCAGTCCAGTGTCGGCCCAGTGGATTCCTTTCCGCGGCTTATTTGGTTGCCCTTGTGGTCCGACCTGTGCCCCGGTTTGCCAGCCAGCGGCGATGTTCACACCCGTCGGTTGTGGCAGCG
The DNA here is from genome assembly GCA_016872645.1 of Planctomycetota bacterium. Lineage (GTDB taxonomy): Bacteria > Planctomycetota > Planctomycetia > Planctomycetales > Planctomycetaceae > SXKJ01. The sequence continues at coordinate 833 of VGZH01000074.1, forward strand.
GAGCTTGCGGAGTCACCCCGGTGGCTTACGCCAATTCGTGCGGATGCGCTCCACCGATGGTAGCTCAACCCGTGACCGAGACGGTCATGCAGCAAGTTCCCGTCACTGAATATCGCCAAGTGCGACAAACTGTCCGCAAGCCGACCATTCAAACCAGCTATGTCGAACAGCCGGTCACTGAGTATCGGCAGGTCATCGAGCAGAAAACGGTCAACGTGCCAACCTGCTCGTACCAGAACGTCACCGAGATCCAGACCGTCCAACGCAACTGCGGCCAATGGATCACGAAATGGCACACCAATCAGAAAATCAATCCGTGTGCGTACGATAACCGTCCCGGGCTGATGGGTGAAATGAGCCGCATCGGGTTCGCGACTCGGCAGGCGTTCACGCCGACGCACTACGCGACTCGCGAGTACGTGCAGCAGACGGTTGCTCAGCAAGTGCCGGTGACTCGTCGAGTCGCGATTCAAGGAACGAAGCAAGTCACATATAACGTTCCGCGCACCGTCGCCGTTCAGACGACCCGCAAAGTTGCGGTCAACACGACGAAGTACGTCGATGAAGAAGTGGTCGTGATGCAACCCGTCACGGTCGTGAAGTCGATCCCGACAACTCGCACGAGCTATCGCTTCGTCCCGGCCGGAAGCACGCTGGCACTCGCTCCCGCGAGTTCGAACACGGCACTGCGGCCGACTCCGGAAGCGGAACTTCCAAAGACAAAATCCGCGACACGCGATTCCGAGAAGACTCCCTCGACCAAGCCGAGCGATTCCACTCGCGGTTCGATTGATGTGTTCGATGAAGCCGCACCGACGCGAGCAACCAACGAACCCGCGCCTGCGAGTACTGTTCGCTTTGTGGCCTCCAAGGCGCCAAGCGCCGTCCGCGTCTCGGGCTGGCGCCCGACACGAATCGCGTCTGTCGAGAAAGTTCCGCTACCCGTGCCGGCGATCTCCGTTGCCGAGAATGTTCGTTAGTGAATCATCGGCCGGACGATCCTGTCCGACCGAATGACGGGGACGAAAGGGAATGTCGTCCTCACGGAAAGCGAAGGACACAGATGTCCGTCGCCCGTCTTTCCAAAAAGTTTCCAGGTACTCTCTCCAACCTCCTGCCATTGAGATCGCTGAACTCTCTCCTTCAGCTTCGATGGCAACAATGGCAAGGTCACGTTTCTCCTCTCCCTCCTCCCTCCCTCCGGTTCCTCAGAATCTCTCTCCCTCCCTCGCGGTGTCGGCATCAGCCCGGCTCCCAAGACAATTCCCTCCCCATCGACCCGGCCTCCCCCCAGAGGCCGGGTTTCCTTTTTTGGGAAGGGCAAGTGCAGAATGCGGAGCGAACCATGCAAAGTGCAAAATAAAAGGCTGAGCAATACGCAGCCGACTCACTTTGCAATCACGCGGCTTCGATCTGGTCTGCTGTGAGGCATGCCATCGTGTAGAGCAGGCGTTGTTCTTCGCAGCGCTGGAGATAGGCGGGGGGCATTGCGGCAACGACGGCGTCATCGAATTCGATGATAAATTTCTGATTGGGCTTCTTGCCGCTGAGCTCCATAATCGTCGCGGTCCAGCCGGCAAACGAGACATCGGCAAAGTCGGGCGAAGCGACGCCGTCCTTCACTCGCACGCGCGAGCCAACCGCCAGTTTTCCGGTGAAAGAATTGCTCATGCGGACTCGTGACTCCTGCGATGCCGACGCAATTCGCGTCAGCCGAGTTTTCAGGCGGGGAAATGATAGTTGCCCGTCGAAACAGCGCAAAGTGTTTTGCGAAAACGCGTGCGATTCACCACAAGCTTGACGCTTGACGATGTCGCCGGGAAGCTCTGTGGCTGATGATGGATCACCGTCGATGAATGTCGGCGAGCTCAATGGATCGGAGAGCCTCATGCCTGAAACTGCCGCTACCGATCGCTGTTGGGTGGGCTTTGACCTCGGCGGCACCAAGATGTTGGCCGTCGTCACTGATGACCATTTTCAACCGATTGCACGCAAGCGACGCAAGACTCGCAGTGAAGAGGACAACTCGATCGGCATGGGCCGAGTCATCAACACCATTGAGAGAGTTCTCGAAGAGGCGGGCATCACCGCCGATCGACTGGCCGGCATCGGCATTGGCTGCCCCGGGATGCTGGAACTTGATCGGGGCATTGTACGCGAGGCCGGAAACCTCGGCTGGGAAAATGTCCCCGTCCAAAGTCAGTTGGAGAAAGCCTTCGGTTGTCCGGCGGTCATCTTGAACGATGTCGATGCCGGCGTGTACGGCGAGTACCGTTTCGGATCAGCTCAAAAAGCTCACACCGCGCTGGGAATTTTCCCCGGCACCGGAGTCGGTGGCGGCATGATTTACGAGGGACGAATCTTTCGTGGCAAGAATTGTTCGTGTCTCGAAGTCGGTCACATGCAAGTCATGGCGGACGGCCCGCGATGCAGTTGCGGTCGACAAGGTTGTCTCGAAGCGGTCAGCAGCCGCCTTGCCATCTCGGCGGCGGCCGCACAAGCGGTCTTTCGCGGGCAAGCCCCAAAGCTCGCCGAATTGGCTGGCAGCGATTTGGCCAACATTCGCAGCGGAATGCTGGTCGAGGCGATTAAAAAGGGAGACAAGATCATCGAACAAATCGTGAAGGATGCCGCCGGACATCTTGGCACTGCGATCGGCGGTTTGGTCCATGCTCTCGCACCGGACGTGATCGTGCTTGGCGGAGGACTGGTCGAAGCGATGCCCGACTTGTACGTCGAGCAAGTCTCCGCCGCCGCCAAAAAGTGGGTGCTGCCCGCGTACGCCAAGACCTATGAGATCGTCGCCGCGAAACTTGGGGACGACGCCGTTGCCCTCGGAGCTGCTGCTTGGGCGGAAGCGACCATTGCGGCGTAGTGGGGCACTACTCCTCCATGACCTGCTTCTCTTTCGCCGCTGCTTCGTCGTTTACCATGCCTTCGTACTTCTTGGTCAAGTTCTGAACCTCTTCCTTGGTGGCTTCGCACAGGTCTTCGGTCAGAATCTTGTCCTTCTGCGACGTGTCCGCATGCTTGTTGGCATCGCGACGGACGTTGCGGATCGAAACGCGAGCTTCCTCGGCGAATTCTTTGACGCGCGACACCAGTTGCTTGCGGCGGTCGGTCGACAGCGGCGGGATGTTGAGCCGAATGACTCGGCCGTCGATCTTGGGCGCGAGTCCGACGTCGCTGGATTGAATCGCTTTGCCGATGGCCGCCACGTTTCCCTGGTCGTACGGTCGGATCATGATCTGCTGTGGTTCAGGGACACTGACTTGAGCAATCTGCTTGAGCGGCGTTTCCGAGCCGTAAACTTCCACGCGGATATTATCCACCAGACCGGGAGTCGCTCGGCCGGTGCGGAGCCCTTTGATCTGATTGCGAAAGTTTGTCGCGGCCTTTTCCATGCGTTCTTCGCAGTCCAGCAGAATGTCGTCCTGATCCATGATTGATCCCTTCTTTGAGACAGGTCTTCATTTGAGAACTTATCGGATCGCCGTTGGGATGCAAGCATCGCTCGCGGCGAGTTGTGATCAGAATCGTACGACCTCAAAATACCACCTTGATCTCAGACCGTGAGTCTTCAACGCCCGAAAGCTCCGCCGTGCAAAAACCGATTGCCTGAAGTGGATGCCCACATCGAAAAGTCCGGCGACTTTGAAAAGCCACTTTTGAAGCGACTTCGCAAACTGTCTCATCAAGCGTCGCCGACGATTCGCTTAGAGTTGCCAGGGTGGTGCGCCGCACTTCGTCCAGAATGGCATCGTGGAAATGATGGCGGTATTCAAGCAGCACGTCAGTTAAAACTTTGGGAATGCGAAGCGTAAGCCCGATCCGCATGGCCTGTCGAAAACATCCACCACGTTGACCGCTTTCGGCTTCAAACCAAAGACTCTTACAGATCCGCCGTCCGATGAGATGATTTTGAATTACATCCGCACAGCGGTGGAGTTCGACGGACAAGCGGCGAAACGTCGGGCACCCAATCGAAAGCCCGTGAAGATTGAAGTCCCGAAAGACTTAAAGGCGGCGTTAAAGCCGAATGCTAAAACTCGCGCGGTCTGCGAGGCTTTCAGCCTCAGTCACCAGCGCGGGTACATCGAGTCAGCCAGTGAGGCCAGGCGTCGGGAGACTCGCGAGGGACGTATCGCGACAACGCTCGAATGGCTGACCGAAGGGAAGCCTCGCAACTGAAAGTACGAGTCGTGCAGCAAGTGAAGGACGAGACGGCATAGTCGCCTCCGAAACGGCTAACTCGATTTTTAAGACTGCCTCGCGTTGCCGTTATGGAGTTACTATTTCTCGTGCTCTAAATTTGGGTGACTTCTGTCGCAAAGGTTGTTCATGGCATTGGTGAGTTTGAATGAAATCCATTTTGGCTACGGCGGCGGGCCGCTTCTGGAAAACGTCAGTCTGCAAATTGAGCGCGGCGAACGTGTCGGCCTCGTGGGGCGCAACGGCAGCGGCAAATCAACTTTAATGAAGCTCATCAGCGGCGAGTTGGCCGCAGATGACGGTGAAGTCCTGCGCGGGCCGGGGGTCCGCATCGGTCGGCTGATTCAAGAGGTGCCGACGGGCAACGACAGCACCGTGCAAGAGGTCGTTGCCACGGGATTTGCCGCGACAAATCGGGAGGACGAGGCTCGCGCTGAACCGCTGGAACCGTGGGAAGAAGCGCACCAGGTGGATCGTGTCCTCTCGGAAATGAGCCTCGACCCGGATATGCGCTTCGCTGAATTGTCGTCGGGAATGAAGCGCCGCGTGCTCTTGGCTCAAGCGTTAGTCAGTCAACCCGACCTGCTGCTGCTCGACGAACCGACCAACCACCTTGATATCGAGGCCGTCGCGTGGCTCGAGGCGTATTTGATCCGCTACGGCGGCACGCTGGTCTTCGTCACGCACGACCGTGTCTTCCTCCGTAAGCTCTCAAACCGCATCATCGAAGTCGATCGCGGCCGGTTGCTCGATTGGCCATGCGATTACACGACGTTTCTCCAACGGAAAGAAGCGGCTCTCGAAGTTGAAGTTCAGCACCAAGCGTTGTTTGACAAGAAGCTGGCTCAAGAAGAAATCTGGGTCCGCACCGGCATCAAAGCCCGCCGCACTCGCAGTGAGGCTCGTATCCGCGAACTCAACAAGATGCGAGAAGAACGCCGGCAACGCAAAAACCGTGTCGGCAATGTGCGACTCGTCGTGCAAGAAGCTGAACGTTCCGGCCGGCTAGTCATCGAAGCCAAGAAGATTGGATTCACCTGGACGGGCGAGGCTCACGACAAAACAGTGCTCCGCGATTTTTCGACGCTGATCCTGCGTGGCGACAAGATCGGAGTTATCGGACCCAACGGTTCTGGCAAGAGCACGCTCTTGCGATTGCTGCTCGGCCAACTGACGCCGACGAGCGGAACCGTCCGGCTGGGAACCAAGCTAGAGATCGCTTACTTCGACCAACTCCGCGAGCAACTCGACGAAAACAAAACCGCCCAGGAGAACGTCGGCGAGGGCAAAACGACGTTGCTCATCAACCGCCAAGAGCGGCATGTCCTCGGGTACCTGCAAGAGTTTCTGTTCTCCGCCGAACGAGCCCGCACGCTAGTCCGATACCTCTCCGGCGGCGAACGCAATCGGCTGATGCTGGCAAAACTGCTGACGAAACCGTCCAACATGCTGGTCCTCGACGAACCGACCAACGATCTCGATGCCGAGACGCTAGAACTGCTTGAAGACCTGCTCATCGAATACCCCGGTACCGTTCTGTTGGTCAGCCATGACCGCGAGTTCCTCAACAACGTCGTCAGTAGCACGTTGGTTTTCGAGGGAAACGGCATCGTCAAAGAGTACGACGGCGGCTACGACGACTGGCAACGACAACGAACAGAATCCCCACAACAACCATCAGAAACTGCGGACAATGTTCGCCACCCCGCTTGTCAGGGTGACTCCCGCGCTTCCGCACTACCGATTTCTCCAAAGAATCTGAGTAGCGCAGAAACGCGTGAACCACTGGGACAAGCCCAAGTAGGCGGAGATTCAACAACTCCATCCGGTCGCCCAACTGTCCCGCGCAAGCTGAACTTCAAAGAACAGCGCGAACTCGAATTACTCCCCGCTCGAATCGACCAACTCGAAACCGAACAGGCGGCGTTGCACACCTTGATGTCATCACCCTCGTTCTACCAGCAACCAAAGTCCGACATCGCCACCGCTGCCGCAAAACTCGAAGCTCTCGAACAAGAACTTGCCGAGGCCTTTAAGCGCTGGGAGTCCCTTGAAGCTGCCCGTTCTTGACCTCGTGGTGCAGTTTTCAACTTGCCAAAACTACACGCCCTCTTCCGATACCACGACCGCTCGCAGGTATTCGCGGTTGAGGCGGGCGATGTTGGTGACAGACACTTCGGCCGGGCAGGCGGCTTCGCATTCGTAAGTGTTGGTGCAGCCGCCAAAACCCTCTTTGTCCATTTGAGCCACCATGCGAGTGACTCGGCGGGCGCGTTCAGGAACACCTTGAGGAAGCAGTGCGAGTTGTGAAACTTTCGCGCTGACGAAGAGCATCGCACTGGCATTCTTGCAGGCGGCGACGCAAGCTCCGCAGCCGATGCAGGCGGCGGCGGCCATGCTTTTTTCCTGGCGGTCGCGACCGACTGGCAGGCAGTTGGCATCTTGTGCGTTCCCCGTGTTGACACTGACGTAGCCGCCAGCGGTGATGATGCGATCGAAGGCGGAACGATCGACAGCCAAGTCGCGGATGACAGGGAACGCCGAGGCTCGCCACGGTTCGATGACGATCGTGTCGCCGTCGCTGAAGCGGCGCATGTGGAGTTGGCAGGTGGTGGTTGCTCGGTCGGGGCCGTGAGCTTGGCCGTTAATCATCAGACTGCACATGCCGCAGATCCCTTCACGGCAGTCGTAATCGAACGCGACTGGTTCTTCCCCCTTGGCGATCAACTGCTCGTTGAGCACGTCGAGCATTTCCAGGAACGACATGTCGGTCGAGACGTTTTGCATCTCGTACGTTCGGAACTCGCCACGAGCGTTCGGGCCGGGTTGCCGCCAGATTTTCAAAGTCAGATTGAGGCCGCGATGGGCGTGGGGGGTTGTCATTCGGAAAGGCTCCGTAGTTCAAATCCCAAGGTCAAAGCTGCAATTCCCAAGGAATATCCAACATCAAAATCCCCAAAGGCACACATCATTTTGTGAGCCCCAGAGATTCTGAGGTTCCATAGTTTTGAGGATTTGGACCTTGGTCATTGCTTGGACATTGAGATTTGGTTCTTGGAATTTATTCGCGGTAACTGCGTGTCGTCAGGTGGACGTTTTCGAACGTCAGCGGTTCTTTGTGGAGTTGTTCTTTCTGGCCAACAAAGCTGTCATGGCCGCCGGTGTATTCCCAGGCAGCGGCGTGGCAGAAGTCGGCGTCGTTGCGTTTGGCTTCGTTGTCTTCGGTTTGGTGCTCTTCGCGGAAGTGGCCTCCGCAGGATTCTTCGCGAGTCAGCGCATCGTGAACCAGCAACTCGCCGAATTCCAGGAAGTCAGCGACTCGGCCGGCGCGTTCGAGGTTTTGATTGAACGCTTCTCCGCTTCCCATCACGCGGACGTTGCTCCAGAACTCGTTGCGGAGCGCGGCGATCTCTTGCTCGGCAAACTTGAGGCCCGCTTCGTTGCGAGCCATGCCGCACTTCTCCCACATGATCTTGCCGAGTGCGCGGTGGAACGATTCCACGCTGCGCGAACCTTTAATGCCCAGCAGTTTGTTGACACGCGCTTTCGCGGCCTCGACCGCTCCGCGGACTTCAGGATGATCGTCGGTAATCTTCGGCAGCTTTGAGGTCGCGAAGTGATGCCCGATCGTGTACGGGATCACAAAGTAACCGTCGGCCAAACCCTGCATCAACGCCGACGCCCCGAGCCGATTGGCTCCGTGATCGGAGAAGTTTGCTTCGCCCAGGCAGTACAAGCCGGGTATCGTTGTTTGCAGGTTGTAGTCCACCCACAAGCCACCCATCGTGTAATGGACGGCGGGGTAAATTCGCATCGGCGTTGAGTACGGGTCTTCGCCGGTAATCTTGGCATACATCTGGAAAAGGTTGCCGTACTTCCCTTTGACGACCGCCGCTCCGTCGCGCTTGATCGTGTCGCGGAAATCGAGATAGACGGCGAGCTTCGTTTCGCCGACGCCGAAGCCTTCGTCGCACGCCTTCTTGGCTGCACGCGAGGCGACGTCGCGCGGCACGAGGTTGCCGAACGCGGCGTAACGCCGTTCCAGGAAATAGTCGCGGTCGTCGTCGGGAATCTCGTTGGCAGGCCGAGCTTCACCGGGATTCTTCGGCACCCAGACGCGGCCATCGTTGCGGAGGCTTTCGCTCATCAGCGTCAGCTTCGATTGATGATCGCCGCTGACCGGGATGCAGGTCGGATGGATCTGCGTGAAGCACGGGTTGGCGAAGAATGCTCCACGCTTGTGGCATCGCCATGCGGCGGTGACGTTACAGCCTTTTGCGTTCGTCGAAAGATAAAAGACGTTGCCGTAACCGCCGGTACAGAGCAGCACTGCGTCGGCCGTGTGCGATTCAAACTCGCCGGTGATGAGGTTTCGCACCACGATCCCGCGAGCGACGCCGTCCACTTGAATGAGGTCCAGCATCTCGCGCCGCGCGAACATTTTGACTTTGCCGAGATCGACCTGTCGCATCAGAGCCGAATACGCACCGAGCAACAATTGCTGCCCCGTCTGTCCGCGCGCGTAGAACGTCCGCGAAACCTGTGCCCCGCCGAACGAACGATTCGCCAGCAACCCGCCGTAATCACGCTGGAACGGAACTCCCTGAGAGACGCACTGGTCCACGATGTTCGTGCTGACCGAAGCCAGTCGATAGACATTCGACTCACGAGCGCGGAAATCTCCACCTTTCACCGTGTCGTAGAACAGCCGCCAAACCGAGTCGCCGTCGTTGCAGTAATTCTTCGTCGCGTTGATCCCACCTTGAGCTGCGATGCTGTGTGCTCGGCGCGGCGAATCTTGGAAACAGAACGCTTTAACATTGTAGCCCAGTTCCGCCAGCGAGGCGGCCGCACTGGATCCAGCCAAGCCGGTGCCGACGACGATGATGTTGAACTTCCGCTTGTTCGCGGGATTGACCAGCTTGAGATCAAACTTGTGCCGATCCCAGCGCGTCGTGACGTCCCCAGTCGGCGCGTTCGATTGCAGCCGGGGTGACCCTTGAGTTGTTGTCGCGTGACCTTCAGCCATGAGGCCGACTCCTACCATTTTTTCTTCCGCCGCGAGGCGGTATGTCAGATTGATCGATCAATGTCGCTGGTCATTCATCTTGGTAGACGGCGAACGTCCACCTTTTAAAAGTCCGCTAATCGGAAACGAGGCAAACCCGACCCCAATCACGAATGCAAAGATTAAGCCGATCGTCTTGATGAGCGGCGTGTACTTCGGGTGGTTGATCCCCAGCGTTTGAAACGCGCTCTGGAACCCGTGAGCCAAGTGAGCGATCAAGGCGAAGCTGCCAATCGTGTAGCCGATGATCGTGATCAGGTTTGACGAGGAAAGCAGCGCATTCGCTTTGTCGGCAGGCTCCAGAGCTGAGCCGTCCGCGAGCTGGTAGAACTCTTTCGCCCGTAATTCCATTTTGAAATCCATCAGGTGCAGGATCAGGAATCCCAGCACGACGATCCCCGTGACCAGCATCCAGGTGTCGGGCCGATAACCCTCCATCGCGTAGCGGCCTTCCTGCTTGGATCGGGTGACCGCGTAGCCGTCTTTGCGAGCAGCTCGGTTCTCCTTCGAGACCTGCAACGCGATGACGATGTGGGCGATGAACAGCCCGAACAGGCCGACTTCGGCAACCGCGAGCAGCGCGGCTTGCTTGTGCAGCGCATGAGCGTACTCGTTGTAGCTTTTGCCGCCATCGGGAACGTGCAGCAGCATGTTGCCGGCCAGATGCGCGACCAGAAAGCCGCAGAGCAACAACCCGGTGATCGCCAGGACCACCTTCCTGCCCACCGACGTGGACAAGGCGTTCAATAGCCAACGCAAGGTCGTCTCCTTTTTCGTTTCAGTCGCCTGATTCTCTGAGTCGCGAGCTTCAGGCCGGATACCCGACTCGGCGAGTCGGGCTACAGGGTTCTCGATTTCGTCTCCGCAGCGCGGGGCGGGATTATAGGGGGAGCAAGCATTGCCGCAATTCATCGCGACATCGCCGAAATTACCAGCGATTATTCGGCCGAATGCCGTGAGCCGATCGCCGATCGCCGTTATCCTTTTTTCGATTCGTTGATCATTTCGCGATAAAAACAGGCTCACGACGATCAGCCGAACATTGGAGAAACACATCATGCGTTGGATCTGCGTGATTGTCTTGATCGCCACAGCGACAACTTGCCGAGCGGATGACTCCCAATGGAAAGCGGGAGTCGCCACTGTCGCGATTACACCACTGCAGCCGATGTGGATGGCGGGATACGCCGGCCGTAAAGGACCGTCGGAGGGAGTCCTCTCGGAATTGCACGCGAAGGCGCTGGTCATCGAAGACTCAGCCGGCACACGCGCGGTGATCGTGACGACGGACCTCATTGGCATCCCGCGACCGCTGCGGCAGAAAGTCGTCGAGGCCGTCTCCGAAAAGCAAAAGCTTGACCCTAAAGGCATCCTACTGAACTGCTCGCACACGCATTGCGGGCCGGTCGTAAAAGACGATCTCGAAATGTCGGTCATGTATCCGCTGCAACCGGAACAGCGGCAGCGAGTCGAGTCGTACTTCGTCTCGCTCACCGACAAGCTGATCGGCCTGATCGGCGCGGCGGTCGAAGATTTGCAGCCAGCGAAGTTGAGCTACAGCCACGCTCGGTGCAGCGTCGCCATGAACCGCCGGCTGCCAACGAAGGACGGTTTTCAGAACAGTCCGTATCCCGACGGCCCGGTCGATCATGACGTGCCGGTCCTGCGCGTGGAATCGCTCGATGGAAAGACTTTGCGAGCAGTCGCGTTCGGATACGCCTGCCACAACACTTCAACGGGCATCATGCAGTTCAACGCGGACTACGCCGGGTTCGCTCAGACCGAAATCGAAAAAGCTCATCCCGGAGCGACCGCACTCTTCGTGATGGGCTGCGGCGGCGATCAGAACCCGTACCCGCGCGGACAGATCGAATGGGCCATGACTCACGGAAAGACCCTGGCGACGGCGGTCGAAGCGGCGTTGCTGCCGGTCCCGAAGCCCCTGCGTGGGCCGCTGAAGTTGGACCTCCAAGAAGTGGACCTGCCGTTCGAGCCGGTGACGCGCGACGAACTGCTGACTCGCCGCGAATCAAAAGACGGCTATGTCAAAAGCCGAGCGGAGTCGTTGCTGACGGAACTGGAAAAGAACGGCAAGGTCCGCGAGAGCTATCCGTACCCGGTGCAAGTCCTGCAATTCGGCGGCGATCTGACGCTGGTGACGCTCGGCGGCGAAGTGGTCATCGACTACGCCCTGCGGCTGAAGCGAGAACTCGGCGGCAATCCGATCTGGGTCGCGGGCTACAGCAATGACGTGATGGCCTACATTCCCTCCGAACGAGTCCTCAAAGAGGGAGGCTACGAAGGAGTCGGCGCGATGAACTACACGAACCTCCCCTCGGCGTGGCGTCCCGGCCTCGAAGAAAAGATCGTCGGCACTATCCGCAATATCACCGAACGCTTACGAAAGTAGCCGCGACATCACCCTGCGATTCATTCCTCTGCCCAGATTCCCTTGCCAATCAGCGGCGAGGATTGGCAGAGGAATCTGGGCAGGGGAATGGGAAGAAGAGCATGAGTTTCGAAGAGCGATTCGATCTGCTGCGTCGGCGAGTGGGATTGGTGCTTGCGCCGTTGTTGTTCGCCTTCATTCTTTCGGCCGACTTCGAGAGCCTCGCCGACAAACCCGCCGCGCATCGGTTGGCGGCGGTCATGTCAGCGGTCGTTGTGTTGTGGGTGACAGAGGCAATCCCGATGCCGCTGACTGCGCTGCTCGGCGCGACGGCGTGCGTGCTGTTGCAGGTGGCTCCAGAAAAACCCAATCCGCCTCTGAGTCCGACGTCGCCTGTGAACGTTGTGTTCGGGCCGTATGCGGACCAGTTGATGTTCCTCTTCATCGGCTCGTTCATGCTGGCGCGAGCGATTGAGCTGCATCAACTCGACCGCCGCTTGGCGCTGAGCGTGTTGACATTGCGCGCCGTAGGAGGCAGCCCGTCGCGATTGCTGTTCGCGTTCGGAGCGGTGACGGCGTTTATCTCGGCGTGGATCAGCAACACGGCTACGACAGCCATGATGTTCGCCATCGGCTTGTCGATTCTGAAAGTGTTGCGAGACGACGGCAAAGGCCAAATCGATCCGCGCTTCGCGACCGGAATGATGTTGATGACGTCCTTCTCCGCGTCGATCGGCGGACTGGCGACCCCGATTGGAACTCCGCCGAATGTCATCGGACTCAAAGCCATCAGCCTGAACGTGCCCGGCGTCGAGGTGACGTTTTTTGAATGGTGCCTGATCGGTGTGCCGGTCGTCGTGCTGCTGTATCTGTTTCTATTTGCGTACTTGAATTGGTTCTGCCCAGCGGGAGTAAAAGAGCTGGCGGGAGGCCGCGAATACCTGCTGCGGCAGCGTGCGGAGCTGGGACCGTGGACTCGCGGGCAAATCAGCACGTTGATCGCGTTCTCGGTGATGGTCGTGCTGTGGATCGCTCCGGGCGTGATCGCACTCAGCCTGGGCGAGAAGAGCGCCGCCTACCGCTGGTGCAAGATCAGTCTGCCCGAAGCAGTCCCTGCTCTGCTGGGAGCCGGCTTGCTATTCCTGCTACCCGGCCGCAAAGGTCGAGCGGTGCTGACCTGGCCGGAAGCGACGCAGATTGATTGGGGCGTCGTGCTGCTCTACGGCGGCGGCTTCGCGTTCGGCACGCTGGCACAAGAGACCGGACTGGCCGACGTCATCGGCAAGAACATGATCGGCTGGCTGCCAAACGCCGGCACCTTCAGCTTCCTGATCGCCGCGACGCTCGTGGCCACGCTCGTTTCCGAAGCGACATCGAATACTGCGTCCGCGAACATCGTCGTACCGGTGGTCATCACCATGGCGACCGCCGCCGGAGTCGATCCGCTCGAACCCGCGCTCGGCGCAACGCTCGGCTGCAGCCTGGGCTTCATGCTACCGGTGAGCACTCCGTGCAACGCGATCGTGTACGGCTCCGGCATGGTCCCGCTCAGCCGCATGATCCGTTACGGAGTCCTGCTGGATATCGCCGGCACGATCTTCATCGTCGCGGTCGTCAAAGTGCTAGGAGGTTTAGTGCGATGAAACGGAACTGAAGCGACGGGAGCAGTTCTAGCCCGAAGGGTCGGTAACACGAAAGACCCGGGAGCACTGATTGCCGACTCTCCGGGGCTGAGCCGCAATCGCCTTCGTATCCCCCGCATTGTGGCCGAGCATTTCGATGTGACAAATCGCAGGCCATAATCTGTGATCGAGTAGAGGGGGGCTCTACCATCTCGCTCTACCCGATCCAGAACACGAGTCAACCGCCATGACCGCCGACCGCTTTGAGAACGACGAACGCCAACGCTTGCTGCGGCAATATGCCGAGATTGCGACACTGGCCGGCGGACTGGCGCACGAGATCAAGAATCCGCTCTCGACGATGAGCATGTTGCTGGAGTTGCTGGCCGAGGACTTGGATGGGGCCGAGGCTCGGCGCGAACGCCGGATGTTGACCAAGGTGCAGACGATTCAGAAGGAGTGCCGACATCTCGAAGATATCCTGAATGCGTTTCTCAAGTTCGCTCGCGTGGGTGAACTGACGCTGACGCCGAGTGACTTGAACTTTGTCGTGACGGAGTTCATCGACTTCTTTGCCGCTGAAGCCAAGGAGCATCGGGTTGAGATCAGCCCGCATCTGGGGAGTGACCTGCCGCGCGTCGCGCTGGATGTCTCGTTGATGCGGCAGGTGCTGCTGAACCTCGCGCTCAACGCTCAACAGGCGATGCCCAACGGCGGGCTGCTAGAGCTGCAAACGTTCGCTCGTGATGGGCAAGTCCATCTGGCGGTGATCGACAGCGGGCAAGGGATGGATGAGAAGACTCGCTCGCATCTCTTCGAAGTCTTCTTCTCGACAAAGCCCAACGGCAATGGCCTCGGCCTGCCGACCGTCCGCAAGATCGTGGATGCTCATCGCGGTTCAATCACCTGCGAGAGTGAACTCGGACGCGGCACGCGGTTCACAATCTCGCTGCCACCAGCGGCGTGATTTGCGGCCGAGTCAGCGTAGCCGATATTGTTTGTCCGACTATGACCCAACCCGCTGACAAACCCGAACTCCCCGGCACTGGCATCCGCGTCTTGATCGTGGATGACGACGAAGCTCACGCGCAGGCCGTCGGCGAGAGCCTCGAACGAGTCGGTTACGAATGCACCGTCGCTGGCTCCGGCGAAAGCGGACTGAAGCTGATCGAAAAAGAAAACTTTGACGTCGTCGTCACCGATCTCCGCATGGGTGAGATCGACGGCCTGACGTTGCTCCGACGCACGAAAGAAGAACTGCCTGACGCGGAAGTCATCCTGCTGACCGGTCACGCTTCGGTGCAGTCCGCACTGGCGGCGGGACAGGCGGGCGCGTCGATGTATCTGACGAAGCCGCTCGATATCGGCGAACTGCGTGCATCTGTCGAGAAGGCTTCCACTCGCGTGCGGCTGATTCGGCAGAACGCGGAACTCGCGCGGCGGCTCAACGAAAAATTCGGTTTCGAGGGAGTCATTGGCAACAGCCCGTCGATGCGGAAAGTGATTGACCAGCTCAAGCATGTCTCGAACATGAACACGACAGTGTTGATCCTTGGTGAGAGCGGCACGGGAAAGGAACTCGTCGCTCGAGCGTTGCACCAGAACAGCGACCGCAAGAACAAGCCGTTCGTCCCCGTGAACATCTCCGCGTTACCGGAGAGCATTCTGGAAAGCGAATTGTTCGGCCACGAAGCCGGCTCGTTCACTGGCGCAGTGAGCAAGCGGATCGGCAAGTTCGAGTACGCCAACGGTGGCACACTGTTCCTCGACGAGGTCGGGGAGATGCCGGTCGACACGCAGATCAAACTGCTGCGCGTGCTCGAAAACCGCAAGATTACGCGTGTCGGCAGCAACGACGAGGTGGACGTCAACGTGCGACTCGTCGCCGCCACGAATGCCGACCTCAAAGAATCCGTCGCCAGCGGAAAATTTCGCGAAGATCTCTATTTCCGCCTGAACGTCGTCCGCATCACGCTGCCGCCGCTGCGCGAACGAGTCGCCGACATCCCGCTCTTGATCGATCACTTTCGCAAGCTGCTCTCGGATAACCACGGTCGCGAAGTTCCAAACATTTCGCGAGCTGCCCGCCACGCTCTGGTCACCTATGACTGGCCGGGCAACATCCGGCAACTGCGAAACGTCCTCGAAAGCATGCTCGTCAGCGACATCGATGGACTGCTGGATCTCGATGACCTCCCCGAAGAAATCCGCCCCGCCCCGGGCTCTATCCCCGAAGCAGAACTCGGCGAAATGACCTTTGGAGCCGACCAGCTCATCGGCAAGAAGCTCGATGAAGTTGAAAAGTACTACATGCAACGCGCCCTGGAAGTAACCAAAGGCAACCGCGAAGAGGCCGCTGCACTTTTAGGCATCGGCGAACGGACGCTGTACCGGAAGATCAAGGAGTACGGACTCAAGGAGTAGATCAGCCTTTGTAGCCTGACCCGAACGCTCCACACGGCTTTGATTCCGCAACGTGTCGGCCTGAACAAGCCGACCTACTTCGCTGGCTCAAACTCTTTCAGCACAATGTTTCGCAGCGCCGCTTTCGTGGAGTATGAGCAGAAGCCGAGCGGCTTGCTCGGTTCGACTTCACTGCGAATGCCGATTTTCTTGCCGGTCAGATCGGCGTCGAGCAGTTCTTTGCCGTCGATCCACGCGGTGATCCGCTTCTCCAAGACGCGCAGCCGAACCTTGTACCATTGACCGTTTTTAAATTCGCGAAACGAGGTGTACTCGTTCTCCGAAGCATCCTTGAAATCAAGGCTCGAGATTCCACAGACCGTTCCGCCCCAACCGCCGAGAATCAAACTGCACGGATCCTCCTTCACCGGAAACGTCAGCCCGACGAAGAAATCATTTCCTTCGACGCGCTGCGCTTCCAGCCAGATCTCGTAGTTGAATTTCGGCAGGACCTTCACGTCCTTCCAAGTTACGCCGGTCAATTCGTTGCCTCGGTCGAGAATGAGCTGGCCGTCTTCCACGGTGATCTCGCCGTCGCCACCGAACATGGAATCCCGCCAGCCGTCGAGATTCTTGCCGTTGAACAGCTTGACCTCTCTTTTGACCTTTGGTTCGGGCGGTTTCGCGTCCTTTTTGTCGTCGGCAACGAGTGCGACGAGTTGACCCAGAGCCAACCCAGCCACGACGAATATCCACAACGAACGGGGGCGAACAGCGAACATGGGGAGCTTTCCGTGAAACAGGCGACATCCTTCCGGCCGCCGGAACGTCGGGCACCGGACATGACAGACGCTACCTTCAGAAACCGCCCAGTTCAATCGCCAGCCGTCGGCCGCGTGCTCACGCCGATCGTGCGTCGTCCCGGACCGGGGCCGCGCCGCTTCGCTTGATCGACTCGGTCTCGAAATGCGGCACCGGCACGACGTCGAGCAAGGGCGACTGCGAGCCGCGCCGAGCAGTCAACTCGGAGGCTAACGGCGCAGGCTCAGGACGCGGAACTGGGACGCGTCGCGCCCAGCGGCGTGCGTAGTACGCCGCCATCAGCAGGCCGCCAGCGAATTCGCAGGGGATGATCCATGCCAGGTCGCCTTGCCACGCAGAGACGACGATACCGCACCAGATCGCGACGTACACCCAGTTCGCAACAACGCCGTGCCAAGAGAGCCAGCGGCCGAATTCGAATCGCAGCTCAGGCCATTTCGGCCACCAGCGCGGAACCGCTTGACAGTACTCGTCAAAGTCTGCGCCCCACTCGTTTCGCAGCAACGACTCTTCGACCCGCACCAAGCGCCGGTAGCGCCAACCGTGAAACGCCACGTAGCCCAATGCCCACTCCCAGCCGAAGAACAGCGAGTAGCCGCCAAACAGCAGCAGCGACGATACGTACAACGGATTGCGCAGCGCGCGATACAGGCCATACGTGACGAAGCGGCTGACGTCAGGATCGTCGGACGCCATCACGCGCGCTCGCAACGCGGTCGTGGCTTGAATTCGCAACAAGATTCCGAGAGTCGCGACGAGGACGGCTGGCACGGCGATCCTGCCGGAGAATTCCGGCGCGTACCACCTGTGGGAAGAGCCCGAGGTCGTGTGCACCAGCCACGCGAACGCGGGCTGGCTGGCGATCAGAATCGGAAATCGCCAGCGAAATTCCCAGTCGTATGCCGCGCCGCGCGGTTTCATGGTCGGTCTCGTAGAACTGAGTGCGAATCGCTGTCCGTTTCTTCGGTCTTTGGGAAACTCGACTCGACAATCTCGCCCCGCAGTGTGCCGCGATCAGAGAACCTTCTATCGAGTGTTGGTCCCGTTCAGCAAATCTCGCAGGATCGGCCTGCATTGCTCGAAGTGCCATGCTGAACAAGTCTCGCACCGCGGGTTTCAGACGGCAAATCGGCGGATTTCGCCGTTGCGGCACGCCAAACAGCCTGTCGGCGGCGGCACTCAGACCAAGACTTTGACGGTCGCGGAAACTTTTCCTGATTTGCCGGGCTCGCGCGCTCCGAATCAATTCTAAGTGTGTCCGAAGTTCGAAATCGGGATGTGATGATGCCGTCGAACGGGATTTGCGTGCGAACGCTGAAGCTGGGGATGGTGGCTTGCCTGCTCGCAGTCGGGGGGTGCGCGAGCGGACCGATCCCACGGTCGCCGTCTGCTTCGCTGTTACAAAGCCAACCGGCGGAACGCCTCGAGGACGTGCACGTCATCTTTGTGGAATCACCCGCCGACCTCGGGCATTGGGGAAGGCTCGAGGAGGTTTGCTGTTCGCTGCGGCGGTTGGGCCTGCACAACGCGGTGTATTTCGAACCGATCGTCGATGGTTGCAGTTGCGATCTGGCAAATTACGTTCGCAACATTCGCGTAGAGAATCCTGACAGCCGGATCATGCTCGTCGGTTGGAGCATGGGAGCCTTGTACGTCCGCGACGCCTTGATCGCGCTCGATGACTGCTGCGAAGGTGTGGAGACCGTCGTCTATCTTGACAGCGGCTTTCTGACGCTCGGCGACTATGTCGGCCTGCCGCACCCCGACAATGCCGACCGTGTGGTGCTGATCTATCGTTCGCACCAATCGCCGCCCGGCTGCATTCCAAACTCGGTCGTGCAATGCGTGGACAGCTTTTTCCACCTGCCGGTCGCCCACCACCCCGACACGGTTGATTCGATCGTGCAGGAAGCATTCACGCTTTCGACCGGCGACCAGTCCATGGCGCCGCTTTTCGGAATGACACACTCGTTGCACTGAGCAACCGCGAGCGCAAGAAAACCAATCCGTAACGCCAGCGAGGTTGACTGTGATGGTGACTCGTGCGTGAACCCGCCCTCGCTGACGCTTCGGGTGAGTTTTGAAACGCATCTACTCCGGCTTGAGCAACGGAAAAGCAATGACGTCGCGGATCGTGTTCGTGTTCGTCAGCAGCATCACGAGGCGGTCGATGCCGATCCCCATGCCTCCAGCCGGCGGCATTCCGACCTTGAGCGCGTACACGAATTCGTGGTCCATCTTCGCCATCGAGTCCTCTTCGGCCAGGCCGGCAAGCTGAGTGCGGAATGTTTTCTCTTGCAACCGCGGGTCGTTGAGTTCGGTGTAGGCATTCGCCATTTCGAGCCCGTGGATGAAGAGCTCAAACCGCTCGGCGATACTCGGATCGCTGGACTTGCGCTTCGTGAGCGGACACATCGAGGCTGGATAGTCGATGACGAACACCGGGCCGACGAGCGCGTCTTCCACAGTCGCCTCAAAGACTTCGTTCACCAGGACGTCCGCGTGCTTGCCAGCGGTTTCGATGTGCAATGATTTGGCCTTCGCCAATACGGCGTCAGCGTCGTGCATGTCGCATCCGGCATGCTCGCGGAACAAATCGGCATATTTCGCCCGCTTCCAGGGGGGAGTCAGATCGACCGTCTTGTCACCCCACGGCAACACGAGCGACTGGTTGCCGGCGGCCTTCGAGGCGTCGAGAACGATTTGCTCGCAGAGGTCCATCATCACTTCATAGTTCGCGTAGGCCTGATACAGCTCAATCATCGTGAATTCGGGATTGTGTGTCGCATCGACACCCTCGTTGCGGAAGACTCGACCGATCTCATAAACACGCTCGATGCCACCAACCATCAGACGCTTAAGATGCAATTCCAACGCGATGCGTAAATAAAGGTTGATATCGAGTGCGTTGTGATGCGTGATGAATGGCCGCGCCGCTGCCCCGCCAGCAATCGCGTGCAGGACCGGCGTTTCCGCTTCGACGTAGCCTTGCCCCGCGAGTGTCTGCCGAATCGAACTGATGATCCGCGTCCGCTTCAGCAACCGGTCGAGCACTCCCTCGTTGTAGATCATGTCGATGTAGCGGTGCCTGAGCAGCATTTCGATGTCGCTGGCCCCGTGGAATTTCTCAGGCGGAGTCGCCAGCGATTTGCACAGCGGCGTGAGCTGCTCGACAAAGATCGTCTTCTCGCCAGTCTTGGTGACACGCAATCGGCCGTCGATGCCGACCAGATCGCCGAGATCGAGCTGCTCGATTGCCTGCCACGTCTGCTCGGGAACATCCTTCTTCGAGATCATCAACTGGATGCGACCGGTCGAGTCTTGAACGTGAAAGAACTTCAGCTTGCCCCGATCATTCTGCAACATGATCCGGCCGGCAACTCGCACTCGTTCGCCGTCGGTTCCGAATTCCGTGGGACATTGTTCGCGAGCGATTCCGATCGCAAGATGCCCGTCAAAGCGTTGACCCCATGGATCGATCCCAAGAGCTTCCAGCTTTTCCAGCTTCTCAAGACGAGCTGCCTCCAAACGATGAGGTTCGGGCGATGAATCTGGCAACGACTTACCTAACATTGATGACCCCAACAGTGACGCAAAACCTCAAGAAAACACCTCGAACGCGCGGCGGATATTCGCAACCCAGCTATGACAGCGTCAATCAAGCGAACATTTGTTGAAACAATCCCGGAAACTCTGAAGTCCGCTCAAATCGATGCGGAAATTGAGGCCTTCAACCTTCTGACGAAAACTGATCACACGACATCAGTGACTTTTTGCTGATTTTCCGATTCATCAACAAAAACACCGTGTTCCCGCACATCTAAATTCAGAACTCCCTGATTACTGCCGCGATACCGCCAACATTCAGAATCCTCTGCAACCGATAGAATCGGCAACTGTCGAAATTCGATCAGCCATTTTGCACCATCAAACGATCAGCCTCCTCGGCGAGGATTCACCGCTTACTTCGCGGTTTCAAATCCCACCAGGAACGTACGAATTCCTTGACGCTTTCCGCGTTGAGGCGGATGATGATGACTCGAGCAATCCAACCTGCGTGGAATAAGGGACTCAAGAATGTCGGACGACATCCTAAACAAGCTGATTAAAGACGGTGTTGTTTCAAAGGACCAAGTACAAGAAGCACAGCACCTTGCAAACAGCTTGGGAATCCGAACCGAAGAGGCCTTGATCAAATTAGGGTACGTCGACCCCAATGAAGTCAGTAGCCTTCAGGCCTCAAAGTTTGGATTTGAGACGGTCAACCTAAGCGGATACGAAATTCCACCGAGTGTCATCGAAATGGTTCCGGAGTCCGTTGCGCGTGAAAACGTTGTCATCCCGCTTGGTCTCGAGGGGGACGCTCTGACAGTCGCCATAAATGATCCCATGAAGTTTGAAGTGTTGGACAAGCTGCGCTTCATCCTCAATAGAGAAATCAAGGTGAAAGTCGCCCCGAATGAATCCATTCTATCTGCGATCAACAGACATTATGGTCAAAGCGAAACTGAATCCGTTGACTCGATGATCTCCGAGTTCACTGAAACAGCAATTGACATCACTCAGACAGAACTCAAAGAGGCAGAGACCGTCACGGGTGATGAGGAAAGCGCACCGATCGTCCGACTCGTGAATTTGATCATTTCCGAAGCCGTCAGCATGCGGGCAAGTGACATTCACATCGAACCATTCGAATCTCGGGTCCGCATTCGTTATCGCATTGACGGAGTACTCGTAGAACGCGATAGCCCTCCAAGACGCCTCCTCTCGGCTCTGGTATCACGCCTTAAGATTATGGCAAACATGGATATTGCAGAAAAAAGGCGTTGCCAGGACGGCCGAATCAAGACACGAGCTAATGGAAAGGAATTTGATCTTCGCGTCAGCATTTTGCCCTCCGTCCATGGCCAGGCAGTTGTGATGCGAATCCTCGACAGAGACAGCATCAAAATTGGAATCCGAAACCTCGGATTCAGCGAAGAAAACTACCGCAAATTTCAAAATATCATCCGAAGGCCGAATGGCATTTTCTTAGTCACCGGGCCGACCGGAAGCGGAAAAACCACGACGCTTTATAGTGCCCTGGGAGAATTGAACCGACCGGATCGCAAACTTATCACCGCTGAAGACCCAGTTGAGTACCTTCTTCCAGGCATCAACCAAGTTGAGGTGAAATCCAGCATCGGACTGAACTTTGCCTCAATTATCCGGGCCATGCTCCGCCAAGCCCCAAACGTTATTCTAGTCGGAGAAATTCGAGACTCGGAAACAGCAGAGATGGCGATTCAGGCTTCATTAACAGGCCACTTGGTTTTCAGCACACTACACACAAACGATGCGCCTGGATCCGTGACTCGATTGATCGACATGGGGGTTCAGCCATTTCTCGTCGCTTCAAGCGTAATGGCCATCATGGCACAACGTCTTGCCCGAGTTGCTTGCCCCAAATGCCGTGAACCGGTGATGCCCGAATCAGCCGAGCTCGCAGAATTCGGCATTTCACAGGAACAGGCGGCTGCGGCAACGTTTATGCGAGGCCGAGGATGCAATTACTGCCAGCATACCGGATACCGGGGCAGAGTTGCCGTGTTCGAATTGATGACCATGAACTCGAAACTTCGCGAAATGACATTCAACCGAGAGCCCGCACAGAACATACGACGCCAAGCAAGATTGATGGGCATGAAATCTCTCGCGGAAGACGCCACAGATAAAGCACTAAAGGGGATAACAACCCTACTTGAAGTCGCCAGACTACAAAAGGCCGTGGACTAGCGAACTACCGCTCGAGGACTTTCTTGAACAAAGTTGAATGGCATTTGTTGTCCTATCAAATCACCTAGGCAAAATGAACTTCGCAGCGCGACAAGGCCAAAGGAAAACTCATGGCATCACTTCAGATCGACAAGCTTCTCGAAACGGTTGTCAAAGAGCGCGTAAGCGACCTTCACATTTCATGCGGACAACCTCCCGTCTTGCGAGTGGGGGGACACATGGTTCGCCTAGAGACAAAAACTCTCGAACCGGATGACACGGTCTCCCTGATGAAGAGCATCACCCCCGAACGCAATCAGCAGGAACTGCAAGAAGTTGGCACAACAGACTTCGGATTTGCCTTCGGCACAAAGGCCCGCTTCCGGGTCTCCGTGTTCAAGCAAAAAGGCAAGATCTCGATGGTGCTGCGACGAATTCCAACTGACTTTCTTACGTTCGAGCAATTGGGGCTACCACCCATGATCGCCGACCTGATCCAGAGGCCTAGAGGGCTCTTCCTCGTCACTGGGCCAACAGGTAGCGGGAAGACCACCAGTCTTGCCAGCATGATTAACTGGCTCAATGTCAACTGTGATCATCATATTATTACACTAGAAGACCCTATTGAGTACTACCATGACCACAAGAAAAGCACAATAAACCAGAGAGAGGTTGGAGTTGACGTCCCAAGCTTTTCAGAGGCATTGAGACGTGCATTACGCCAGGATCCTGACTGCATCTTGGTAGGCGAAATGCGTGACCTGGAGACGATCGAATCCGCAATTACCGCCGCTGAGACGGGCCACGTCGTTTTCGGGACGCTACACACAACAGGAGCACAAGGTACCGTAGACCGCATCATCGACGTCTTTCCGACAAACCAGCAAGAACAAATACGAACGCAACTTTCCACGGCTATTATCGCCGTGCTCAGTCAACAACTACTGGCCCGCAAACCCAAAGGAATGGTCGCAGCCTATGAATTTATGGTAGTCACATCAGCCATTGCAAACCTCATTCGCGAAGGCAAAACGTTCCGAATCAACTCATCCCTGCAAACCGGCCGCAAGTATGGAATGCAACTCATGGATGACGCACTCTTCAATCTTTGGAAAAATCAACTTTGCGAAGAAAAAGACGTGATAATAAAGGCGAACAATGCGGAAGACCTCCGAATCAAAATCGCTAAGGCGAAAAAAGGAATACTAGAGGACGACGAGAACAGCGACGATGATGACGCGTAGTCACACGCTTCAAATGCAACATTTCACTTTCTTTTTCGTCCACGGAGCAATGCGTTATGGCTTCACGTCGCTTGGGGCAGATCTTAGTCGATCTAGGTCACATTACTGAGGACCAACTCTGGGATATTCTCGAAGAACAAAAGAAATCCCCGGGGGAGATCATCGGGCGTGTTGCGCTCCGCATGAGGCTTGTAAACGAAGCTCAAATCACTGAGGCACTCGCCGAGCAATGGGGAATGGCGGTTGTTAACTTAAAGGAAACCAATATCCCTCCCAAAGTGCTTGAGCTGGTGCCACAGACGATGGCTGAGATTTACAAGATTATGCCCATCTCACTCAAAAATGACATACTGACAGTGGCAATGGCCGATCCCCACAACATGGCCGCCCTGGATGATTTGCGCAACTTTCTTGGATACGACGTCAGAGGGGCTGTTTCCAATCAACAAGATGTTGAAGAGGCAATCGCGCGACATTACGCAGACAAAGAGGACAGTATCGAAGACATGATCGGCAAGATGGAAGAAGAATTTCCAGAGGAGAGGGGCAAGGAAGGCGCCTACGATATCGGCTCCGAGGATGAACTCGTAAATTCTGCGCCCATTCGTAAATTATTGAATATGGTGCTGCTATTGGCCATTCGCGACCAGGCCAGCGACATTCATTTCGAACCGTTTGAAGATGAGTTCAAGATTCGCGTTAAAGCGGATGGCGTTCTCTACGAAATGGTCCCCCCTCCTCGCCATTTGGCCAACGCAATTACCACGCGCATTAAAGTCATGGCGAATCTTGACATTGCGGAAAGACGACTCCCGCAAGACGGCCGAATCGAACTAAACGTTGGAGGCAACTCGGTAGATCTTCGGGTCAGCGTCTTGCCGACAATGTTCGGCGAGTCCGTCGTCATGCGAGTACTTGATCGAACAGTGGTCCAATTGGATCTGAATAAAATTGGACTGGACGCGACGACCCTCTCTCGTTTCCGACAGTGCTTACATACACCCAACGGCATCGTTTTGGTAACGGGACCAACTGGCAGCGGCAAAACAACCACGCTCTATTCTGCGTTGAATGAACTTAACGACATCGAGACTAAAATCATCACGACCGAAGACCCGGTCGAGTATGAGATCGAGGGACTCCTCCAAGTACCGGTGAATCATGACATCGACGTGACGTTTGCCAATGTATTACGCGCCATTTTGCGACACGATCCCGATGTGATCCTTGTTGGGGAGATTCGCGACTATGAGACTGCAGAAACGGCCATTCAAAGCGCGCTGACCGGGCATTTGGTCTTTAGCACGCTTCACACCAATGATGCACCTTCTACGGTAACTCGGCTACGCGACATGGGCATCGCACCATTCATGATTACCGCTACGGTCGAGGCCATTTTGGCTCAACGCTTGGTGCGCCGCATTTGCAACGAATGTCGCACCGAGTTTGAACCCAGCGACGAATTGCTGATGGAACTCCAACTTCCAATAGCCCAAGCACGCCAATATCGGTTCTATTATGGAAAAGGGTGCGCCCGTTGCAACAACAGCGGATACAAGGGGCGGTGCGGCCTTTACGAATTAATGAACGTCACCGACGACATCCGCGACATGATCGCAGCCAATGCATCCTCAGACGAAATCAGAAACATGGCGCGTAGCCAAGGAATGACCACTTTGAGGGAGGCCGGGTTGAAGTTGATTTTTGATGGAGTGACTACGATTGATGAAGTGGTACGCGAAACCGTCATGGAAGACGTCGAATAGAGAAAGCTTTAACGTCGATCGCTAAGTATTACATGTTTCTATAAAACCGAATAGAGGCTCGACATGCCAGTATACCAATACGAGGCGATGGACAATACAGGGACAGAGGTCAAGGACACTATCGAAGCTGGTTCCGAAGCCGAAGCTCAACAAAAGATTAAGGCACAGGGCTTCTTCGTCACCAAGATCTCTGAGAAGGGGCGAGGCGGAAAGAAGAAGGAAGACGAGAAAAAGAAGAAGAAGCCAACTGGCGGTCCACGAAAAAAGAGAGGGTTTTCATTCGGCAAGGTGAAGCCAAAGCATCTTTGTACTTTCACTCGACAGTTGTCGACGCTGCAGGATGCAGGCCTTCCGATATTGAGAAGCTTAAAGATTCTTGAAGGGCAATCGAAGCCAGGCCCACTGAAGAATTCACTGATTGGCGTCATCGAAGACATCGAGTCTGGCAATACGCTGTCCGAAGCCATGTCTAAGCAGCCGAAGGCGTTTGATGGACTCTACGTCAACATGGTGAAAGCCGGAGAGGCGGGCGGTGCATTGGAAGTCATTTTACAACGTCTCGCCGAATTCAAAGAACGAGCCCAGAGCCTGAAGCGCAAGGTTCAGGGCGCAATGATTTATCCCTGTGCGGTCATTTTCGTGGCGACCGCTATCGTGGGATTCATCATGTATTACATCATACCCAAGTTTAAGCAAATCTTTTTGGGCTTTGGCACGGAATTACCCGACATCACCGTACTGCTCATTACCATGAGCGACATCGTGGTCCGATACTTCTATTTGTTCCCGGCAATCCCGATCGGGATTTGGTTGATCTTGAAAATCATCCGGAAGAACAAGACAGGGGAGTTTGTTTTAGACTGGCTGGTCTTAAAGATCCCTTTGATGGGCCAAATCCTCAGTAAATCGATCGTGGCTCGCACGATGCGAACGCTCGGGACGTTGGTGGCGTCTGGCGTGCCTATCCTTGAGGGCCTCACTATCGCGCGTGATACGGCGGGCAATGCGGTGTTCCGTAAGGCTTTTGACAACGTCTATGCGGCGATCCGCGAAGGGGAATCCATCGCGACGCCGCTTCGGGAGGCCAGGATCGTCGATGACATCGTGGTCAACATGATCGACGTCGGTGAAGAGACGGGAGCCTTGGACAACATGATGTACAAAATTGCCGACGTCTATGACGAAGAGGTTTCGGTGTTGGTGGACGGCTTGGTCAGCCTGCTGGAACCGCTGATGGTGGTTGTTCTTGGCTTTATTGTCGGCTTCATCGTGATCGCGTTGTTCATGCCGCTCGTTAAGTTGCTAAACGATTTGTCATGAGGCATCCTCCAAAGTTTGGCGGCCGAGTCTTTGTCGGGGTCACAACTTGCCAGGCAGTGACTATTGGAGTTGCCAGTTAATAGGTTTTTGGGGTCGAACGTCTTTCAGGAAATAATCCTTTAAATCGCATTGATTCGTTGCATCAACCAGTCGCATGGAAATTCTCACCTTGTGTTGGTGAATTGATTGTCAGAGGAGATGCCGAGATGAATGTCATGTGGAAGCGTCCCTGCAAACGCAGGTTGAATCCTGTGGAGTGGCGACGGGGCTTCACTTTGATAGAGCTGATGGTCGTTGTGGTGATCATCGCCATTTTGATGGGATTAGTGCTGCCGGCGATTACCGGTGTGCGCACGCGAGCCCGCGAGGCGCAGGTCACGAATGACATCTCGCAACTGGAAAAGGCGATCACGGCGTTCAAGGTTGATTTTGGGATCGAACCTCCGAGCCAGATTACGTTGTATGCAGGAGCGGGGGCGTGGGACGTTCGGTCCAAAGGGATCATTAAGCAGATTTGGCCAAGGTTTAACTTTGCCAACTGCGGCGGTGGCAGTACAGGGACGACCTTTGCAGTTGCGGGGGCACCAACGCAACTTAATCTGGGTTCGGGGATGTCCACTCAGATCAATCTCAACGGTGCCGAGTGCCTGGTTTTTTTTCTCGGAGGGATGGTCGACACGGCAAGCGGAGCATTTGTTGGCTTTGCCAAGAATGACACCCAACCCTTCGCGCCGCGCACCGGATCAGGTGGTATCACGAACCGAACGGGGCCGTTCTTTGAATTCGCAGGAGCTTTGAAAGTCCCTGCGACTGCATCTGCTGGTGATAGCAAATGGACCGGAAGGATGACGGACAAAGATAATGACGGGCTACCGGAGTATAGGGATACGCTTCCTCAGCAGACGATGCCGTATGTTTATTTTAGTGCAGCCGGTGGAAGTTACCGTACGGCTCCGACGACAGCTGGCATGCCGATTAGCATGTCGAATCCGTGGGTGAATACCGACAACCGAGACGCCGCAATGAGTTCCTACACACTGATGAACTATGCTTACTATGTCTCTTTCAATAAAACAGTTTCACCGGTAATGAGCGCGCCCCACAAACCGAAGGGATATCAAATCATTTCCCCTGGAAGTGATGCTACCTATGGGACGGGTGGTCTGTTCAATCCGGATAGTACCTCCGGCCTCTCGACGGCCGATCGGGACAACATTACGAACTTTCATTCGGGGCGATTGGCGAATTAATCCGTCCGTGACCCGGCTTTTCGGGTCTATTTTGAAGCTCGGTATCGAGGCAGTTTATGAACACCCGCCGTTCGAGATCTGGCCAGCGGACTGGCATGAACCTGGCGGGATGGCAGCGCAGACCAGCTTTTACCTTGGTTGAGCTTTTGATTGTCGTCGCGATTATCGCATTACTGATCACGGTGATGGTCGCGGTGGTGGGTAGTTCGCTGAAAACGGCGAGGGCAGCAGCGACGTCGGCGTTGATTCAGAAGCTCGACAATTTGCTGGATGAGCGGACAAAGGGATTTGATCGTGCGACGAAGTCGTCTGATTTTCAGCGAATCATCACTGCGAGGAAGCGGGCTCTTGAATCCGGCGGATTTTTCGGCGTGTCGCCGGATGTACTGGAGGTCGTCGCGCGAAAGGACTTCTTTAAGGCCAATTTCCCGCAGCGATTCGAGGATCTCGGCAGTCCCGACGCGAATTTGAACGGGGTTCCGGACGTCTTGGAGTCTGTGCCGGGCGTCAACATTGCGGTGCTGGGGCGCCAGGTAACGACTCGCCACGCGACCGAGAGCTCCGAATTGCTGTATTACATGCTCACTCGGATGCAGGTCTTCGGGGTGCCGCCGGTGGGTGATGCTGAGTTTGC
>VGZH01000075.1 GCA_016872645.1 Planctomycetota bacterium
CGGGGCGGAGCCTGGCTCCGATCGAGGCAACGCCCAGGAAATCAAGAACAGCGTGGGGATGAAACTCGTGTTCATCCCGCCGGGAAAATTCTTGATGGGCTCGCCGGAAAGCGAGTCGGGCCGCGAGGCTCAAGAGGTGCAGCACGAGGTGGAACTTACCAAGGGGTTTTACCTGGGAACGCATGAAGTCACGGTCGGCCAGTTCAAACAGTTCGTGGACGACACGAAGTATCGAACCGACGGCGAGCGCGACGGCAAAGGGGCCTACGGCGCCAACGAGGCGGGCAAGATCGAAGAGATGCACGCCCGCTTCACTTGGAAGACCCCCGGGTTCGAGCAGACCGACGATCATCCGGTTGTTGATGTTTCCTGGAGCGATGCCAAGGCGTTCTGCAAATGGCTCAGCGAAAAGGAGCAGAAGACCTATCGCCTGGCGACCGAAGCCGAATGGGAATACGCCTGTCGCGCCGGGACGAAGACGGCGTACGTCCATGGCGACGATCCCGAAGGCTTGGCGACGACGGGCAACGGAGCCGACGCCACGGCGCGAGCCAAGTTTCGCGGCTGGTCGATCGGCATCAAGGGGCAGGACGGCCACCTTTTCACCGCTCCGGTCGGTCAATTCAAAGCGAACCCGTTCGGCCTGTTCGACATGCACGGCAACGTATGGGAGTGGTGCGAAGATTGGTACGTGCCGAACAGCTATTCGAAAGAGAAGCAAGTGGATCCGACCGGACCTGCCACGGGCACTGCCAAGGTGCAGCGCGGCGGCGGTTGGTCGAGCGACTTCAAACGTCTGCGTTCCGCCGCCCGCGTCGGCCGCGATTCAGTGGCCTACCGCGGCTGTTATCAGGGCTTCCGCGTGGCGTTGGTGCCAGCGGAATCCGCTACGAAGACCGTCGGCGGACGCGTGGCGTACATGCTGCTCGTGAACGGCGGTGTGACGGACACCGTCGTCAAGGCGGCGAATATCGAAGGGCACAAGAGCGTCGATCCTCCCTACGTCGGCACTTGGCATTCGTTCGTCAAAGGGCTGGATCAGATTCAGCCCGGCCGGCTCGATCCGGTTGAGCAGGGCAAGATCGACGTGATGCTGATCGGCACACTGAATTGCTATCCCAACGCGGAAACTTGGAAGAATCACCTGGGGCCTGACGACTCGACGCTGGCGGGCTTCGCGTCCCTGGGCGTCAAGAACAACCCGAACTTCCGCGTCGTGTGGCAGACGTATCTTTGGCCGCGCGGTCAGGCACCGAAGGACAGCAAGAAGACGCTCGACGTGGCAGCCACGAAAAAAGGCTCCGCCGGTGAGCCGCTGGAAGAGCTGGAGAAGCTGGTCGATATCATTAACGCGAAACACGGCCGGCAGGTTGTGCTGATCTCGCCGGTTGCCGTGGCGACGATGAAGCTGGTGGAGATGGTCGCCGACGGAAAATTCCCCGGCCTCACCGATCCCGCCGATCTGTGGACCGAGTTCAACATGCACTCGAACCGACACGTGCTGGCCCTGACAGCCTACTGCAACGTCGCCACGATGTACGGCGTCTCGCCCGTCGGCCTCAAGCCAGACTTTTCCAAAGTCACGTACGGCGGCGGTGGCAAAGGCCCCGGCATCCAGTCGATGGAAGGCATCACCGACGAGCAGCGAGCGATCTTGCAGAAGATCGCCTGGGAGACCGTGTCCAAGTATCGGCACGCAGGGTTTGGGAAGTAGGACCGACCTGAGAGAGATTTATGAAGCGATTGATCACATTCTCGTTGTTGTTTCTCGGCTGCCTGCCGCTGCTGGTGGGCCACATTCAAGCTCAAGGTGAAGAACCCGCGAAGCCCAAAAAGTTTGCGAATGCCTGGGTGCCGGAAGGCAGGCCGTTGCGGGGCGTCCTGCACTTCGACGGCAGGCAAGCCGGTAACCCCAAAGCTTGGCAGCCCTTCTGCGAGCGGCACGGCCTCGTCTGGTTTCCGTTCGGGCGCGATGGCGATGTCGCGCTCTTCGATGAGAAATTCCGAGCGGAAGTTGCGGCGGAACTGAAACGTCCCGAACTCGTCAACGCTCCGGTGATCCGCGTGGGACTCTCGTCGAACGGCGGCTTCACGATGCTGCTCGCCCAACAGCATCCAGACCGCATGTTGGCCGTTGTCGCTCATCAGCCGTTGCCTCCGTGGGCCAAGGGGAACGAGGGCTTCCACTTCAACCGGAGGACCGAAACCAAGTCGTCGCTCGTGGGAACGCCCCACGACATTTCGCAGGCGTTTCGAGTGCCGTGCATCCAGCAAGCGGGCGAGAACGATTCGGTGTGCGGCACCATCATGGCGTATGGCCTCGACCGTTACGCTCGCAGCCAGGAAGCACCGTGGACCTATTTCTGCCTGCCCCGTGGCGGGCACGGCAACGTCGTGCCGAACGAGTTGTTGATGCCGTGGCTAGATGGCGTGATCGCTCAGCGGCTTCCCGCCGACGTGGACCTTTCCAAAGGACCGCCCAAGCTCAACGGCATCCGGATCGAAGACGGTTGGCTCGCCGATCCGCAGACGCTGGAAATCGCCGAGTTCGCGAAGTACGTCGGTGATAAAGCCAAGGCCACCTGGTTGCCGAACGAGGCCAGTGCGCTGGCGTGGAAGAAATTGGGGTTGGCCATGCCGTTCGAGCTTCCCGAACAATCGGTGGCGAAGCCTTCCGGACTGATCGACAAACTGGTGATTCACGATCCCAAGTCGAACCGGGTCGTGCCCTCCGATTCAGTTTATGGCGAGCCGTGGAAGATCGTCGCGAATCTCAAGCCCGGCGACGTAGGTTGGAAAGCGTCTCCCAGCGCTGGTCCCGTGGCCGTGGTTGGCAAGGTCCCCGAGCTTGTTCGCGGCTGCGACTGGATCATGGCCGATAATGCCTCGCTCGCCCATACCGGCGAAGTTCTGCTGGAGTTCACCGTGACCGACCAGGCCACCGTCTACGTGGCCCACGACGAGAAGCTCGCGAAGAAACCGGATTGGCTCGCGGACTGGAAGGACACGGGCGAGTCGTTGCAGGGCGGTTTCCTTGGCAACGAACGCAGCTTCCGGCTGTACGAGAAGCCGTTTCCCCAAGGAGCCACGGTCAAACTTAGCCCCAACGGACCAAGTCTGGAGAAGCAGGAAAAGCCACAGTGGCTGCCGTGGCTCTACCTCACGATTGTAAAACGTCAGCAACAACCGTAGCCGTTGCCCGGACCTATTTGAAACGAGAGGCTTGGGATGCGTTTTGTCTTATTGATCGGAATCGTATGGGGGCTCGTCGGGTGGTCGAACGACGCCTCGGCCCAGGAGCCGAAGCCGCCTGTCGTCGCGGAAAAACCTGCGGGCCTGCGAGTGATGAGCGGTGGGCACAGTTGGTCGACGGAAAACTCCGTGCCGCTGTGTCAGGCGGCCGGCATCACGGGGCACAAGAAGATCACCGGCATCAACGGCAATCGCATCGACGACGTGAAGCCGTTGCTCGAAAAGGGCGAGATCGATGTCTACGTCTGGCAGCGCAGCGAGGTGGGGCCTGAGTCCCCCTCGTTTCTGCCGACTCTCGTCGAACTCGGTCCGAAGCACAATCCAAACTTTCGCGTCCACATCCAGTTGCCCTGGCTGGTACACGACGGACGCAAGGATCCCAAGTCGCCCGAGGAGTACGAGACGACAGACCTCGTGGAATACCAAGCCAAGTTGGAAAAGTCGCGCCAACATGCGGAGGCTTACGTCGACGCGGTCAACGCGAAGGCCGGCAAGCGTATCGTCTTCTTGGTGCCGCTCGCCGACGGGATGCTCGAGGTGCGAAAGATGATCGTGGCTGGGAAGTTCCCGGGCATCACGAAAGTGAATTACCGAGACAAGCCGGGCGATCGCGGTTCCATCATGCAAGGCGACATCATGCCGCACCAAGGACATCTCGGCCACCGCTTGGGGAGCTATATGCACT
Source organism: Planctomycetota bacterium (assembly GCA_016872645.1). Classification (GTDB taxonomy): domain Bacteria; phylum Planctomycetota; class Planctomycetia; order Planctomycetales; family Planctomycetaceae; genus SXKJ01. The sequence goes on from VGZH01000075.1 coordinate 3,938, forward strand.
TCGCGGCCCTGTATCAAATGTCGCCGGAAGGGCTGAAGTTTCCCGGCAAAGAAGGGGATGGCGTGACCGACGAGCAACGACCGATTCTGCAGAAGCTCGCTTGGGACATGGTGTCGAAGTATCCCTATGCCGGCATCGCGAAGTTCGAAACTGCTCCGCCGAAGCAGGAGGGCGAGAAGACGGGCACCGGCGCGGCGGTCGGGCCGGAAGTGTTGAAGGGTTGGAAGGCGACTGCCGAGCTCCCCGACGAGACCGTGGTCATCGACTACAACGAATACATTGAAAAGCTGCCGAAGGCGGAGCGGCCCGGCGTGTCGAACGTTTTGTACTACGTCGATGGCAACGGCCAGGCGGGCGTGGCGGTGCTCGTTTTCGTGGCTCGCGTCGAGTGGACGCATTTCCTGAGCTACGACAAGCAGAACAAACGGACGGCCGTGAAGAAGTTCCTGTGGGGCAAGTGATCCAATGAAGAAGCGATTCAAAGTCTTGTTCGTTTACACAACGCTTGTGCTTGCGTTCGTCGGCGGCGGCAGACGCGGCGACGGGGCCGATCCGACTCGGGCGAAGAGCATCACGGGTTCTGCCGCGAGTGGCCGGTGGTCGTGCTGGGAAACCGTGGTGGGCGGCTGAAGACGGTCGACCGGTTCCTGCAATTCCCGTCGCACAAGCAGCAGGGCGAGCAAATCCCCGGTCACCGCACGATTGCGAATTTCTACCTGCCGTTGCTGCACGCGGTCGGCGACAAACGCGATAAATTTTGCGAACCTGATCCGAACCTGTTGGGCATCGACCAATCGAGTCCGCTCGTGAAACTGCTGGCGTAGTCACGTTACGAGACCAAAGAGGAATTGTGTTCGATCTGCTCCCCGGCCCGCGTCGTTCGATGTGCGACTGAGTACGACAAGTTGCAACACTCCAAAAGAGCAATCATGTATTCCAATAGAATCGTTTGGCTTCTCGGCATTTGCCTGTTCGGCACTCTTGCGTTGGCGCAGGAGAAACCGTTGGTCAGCAAGCCTGCGGGGAGCTATCAAGCCGCATGGTTCACGTTGGAGGGCGCGGGGGAATCCTGGCCTGTGTTTGTCGCCTGGCGCGATGGCAAACCGGTGCAGTTTTGGTCGACTCGCCACAAGTTGCCGGGCGTGGGGAAGACTGAAGGGTCGCTCAAGTTGCTCACCGACAACCTGGCGGGAGACTCGAACAAGGTGTCGGCGGAGTTGCGGCTCGTCAGCATCTGGGCGCCGATTCGGCGGTTGGCGTTGCAGTCGTTGACGCTCGATGTGGCGGGGGGCGGCTGGACGTTGGTCAGCGACGGGAAGGAGATCAGCCAGGGGACGCTGAAAGGCGGGACAACGGTGAATGCGCCGATCGCGGCCGGGCAGGACTGGCCCTCTTTCTACGGCGCGATGACGGGCTGCGCAGGTCCCTCTTACGGGAAGCCGATGATCGCCGATCTGTCGCAGGCGATGCCGCTCTGGCGCAGCGAGGCCGACTCACTGAGCGGCTGGGGTACTGGTGTGGATGCGCGTTATGCGGATCGCGCGGCGCATGGGACGTTGTGCGGCGGATCGTCGTCGCCGGTCGTCGCCGATGGCATCGTGTACCTGTATCACTACCGGCCTTCGGGCGACGTAATGCCCGAAGGCAAAGACGCGGAAGTGCTCGCGAAGTTCAAAGTTCATCCGGTCGAACACGATTCGATGCGGCGGTTCTATTCGAAAACGGCGGACGTGGTCGTGACGGCCATCGACGGCGCGACCGGCAAGACGGTTTGGCAATCGGTGTCGCCGAGCAAACAAGGCAACTACCAAACTCACAAATGGCGCGGCGCGAACCCGACGCCAGCCGTCGCTAATGGTGTGCTGGTCGTCGCCGACTACAGCCGGGGCTTGCACGCTTACGATGCGAAGACGGGCGAACTCAAATGGACGCGGGGCGGCGCGAACTCCGTGCAAAAAGACAGCGCGCCGGTCGGTCCGGTCATCAGCGGTTCAGTGGTTGTTTATCAAAACATCGGGCTCGATCTGCATACTGGCCGCGAATTGTGGAAGACGCCGAAGGATGGCTCGCCACGGCGGATGATCATCGGCGGCAAAGAGCGGGTCTTGATCGTCGGTCCAACCAGCAGCTTGGTAGACCCGGCGACGGGCCAGACATTCTGGACTTCAGACGTGGTCGAGAAAGACAAACTCCGCACCGTCGCAATGCCGGTGTGTGAAGAGGACAAGATGGTGGCCTACTTTGCGACGACCGACGCACAAACTGGCAAGGTCGCGGCTTACACCGTCACGGAGACCGGCATTAAGCGGGCTTGGGAAAGCGAACAAGCCACCTGGGACGAGAATCTCTTTCTGGCGATTTCGAAAGGGCGCGTGTATGCCGCGCATCGCGACGAGGGACCGCGCTGTCTCGACCTGGCCACCGGCAAAACGCTCGGCGCGATTCCCGAACTGAAGTGCGGCAGCAATAGCAGCCTGATCGTGGTGGACGATCGCGTCTTCTGCCAGCCGGAAGGTCAGCACGGCCGACAGCAGATTCATCTGGTTAACGCCATCAACCTCAAGACGCTTGGCGGCGTGTTTACTCCACGACACAACGACACAACGGCCTATGGCCAGATGCCGCTGGCCAATGTCGTCGTCGATGGCCGATTGATCGTCCGCGGCATGGATGGGCTATATTGCTACGATCTGCGGAAGCCGTAATCGACGACGAGTGCAAAACGCTCTATGGATCGAGCTACGTTCGATGTTTGCAGGCGGCAAAAGCCAGCGTCTTGGCACCCAGGCGGCATGCCGGAGTTCAGCGTGTGGCGGTCAATCGGCGCGTGCTTGTTGATCGTGTTGGTTACTCAACAGTTGGTCTTCGCGGACGAAATGGACGCCATCCAGTCGCTGTTGGCCAAGTATTGTCTGCGGTGCCACGGAGCGGAGAAACAGAACGCTCAGGTTCGCTTTGACCGGATCGCTCGATTCGAGAATTCCGACCAGCGGCTTTGGGCGATGGTTCACGATTCGCTGGTTCGTGGCGAGATGCCACCGAAAGATGAACCGCAGCCAGCGCCAGACGAAAAGCAGCGGATTCTGAAATGGATCATCGACGAGGCGACGGGGCCGATCCGGCTCGGGCGAAGAGCATCACGGGTTCTGCCGCGAGTGGACGCGGGCCAACTCCGACCTATCAATTTGCGATGTCCTACCTGATCAACGATTGCTTCGCGATCGATGCCGGAGCGATCGGTTTGCTCCACCGTCCGTGCAGCGAGCCATTCAACATGTGTTGCTGTCGCATGTGCATTTGGATCACATGGCCTCGGTCCGCATTTTCTCGCACCATCTCTACTAACCCGGCCCCGATGCCTTCTCGCTGTACGCCGGATAGCCGACACAGGAGGCCTTGCAACAGCACGTTTTCAACGATGTTGTCTGGCCAGATTTTATTCGACTCTCCGCGACTGAATCCCCGTTCTTTGAATTTCCCCTGTTGTACTCCGAGACATCTGTCAGTGCTGTGGGCCTGACCATTATTTCAGTTCCGCTCGATCACGTTGTTTTGACACTGGGATACCTCATCGACGACGGCACTGCCGCAGTCGCCGTTGCGTCAGACACATCTCCCACTCAACGCATTTGGGAAATGGCGCGGACCGTTCCGCACCTCAAGACCGTTTTCCTCGATTCGAGTTTCCCAAACTCAAGGTCATGGCTCGCCGACAAAACCAATTACCTCACCGCCACAACCTTTGTTGCCAAAGTGGCGAAGTCCGGACTTCGTGTCCCGTTTTACGCGATGCACATTAAACCGGCTTTTCCGGGAATCCTCATCGGAGAATTGCAGCGCCGCGGTCACCACAATCTGCACATTCTTGAACCCGATCGTACGATTTCTAGGGCAACTGCGTACTGCCCATCAGGAATCGATCGCACTCGCGAGCACATTCGCGGCCCTCGTTGATCGCCCAGACGATCAGGCTTTGGCCGCGGCGGCAATCGCCCGAAGCGAACACGCCAGGGATACTCGTCGCGTATTTTCCGTAGTCCGCTTGGAAGTTGGAGCGCGGGTCCAATGCAATTCCAAGCTGATCGGCCAACAACTTCTCGGGGCCGAGGAATCCGAGTGCCAAGAATACCAGATCGCATTCCAATTCAACTTCAGAACCTTCGATGCGGCTGAACGGTGCTCCCCCTCTGACCGGCTTTGACCAATCGACTTTGACCGCGGTCAGCGATTTCAAATTTCCATTTGCATCGCCGTTGAACCGCACGGTGTCGATCGAAAACGTGCGCGGATCGGCTCCGAACTTCGCGGCGGCTTCGGCGTGTCCGTAATCGATGCGGAAGATGCGAGGCCATTGCGGCCACGGATTATTTGCCGCGCGTTCGTCAGGGGGCTGCGGGACGATTTCGAAGTTCAGCAGGCTTGAGCAACCTTGCCGCATCGAAGTGCCAAGGCAGTCGTTGCCCGTATCGCCACCACCGATCACGATGACCTTCTTTCCCTCGGCATTAATGAACTTGCCGTCGCGGAGGTCCGAGTCCAGCAGGCTCTTGGTGTTGCCATGCAGGAACTCCATCGCGAATTGCACGCCTTTCAAATCGCGGCCGGGGATCGGCAAGTCGCGCGGTTTGGTGGCTCCGGTCGCCAGCACGATCGCGTCGTTCTCTTCGCGGAGATGGACCGCGTCGATGTCTTTGCCGACTTCGCAGCTCGTCACGAATTTCACACCCTCGTCGGCCATCAAGTTGACGCGCCGCTGCACGACCCATTTTTCGAGCTTCATGTTCGGGATGCCGTACATCAGCAATCCTCCCACTCGGTCGGCTCGTTCGTAGACCGTGACCGTGTGACCGGCTCGATTGAGCTGCTGCGCCGCCGCGAGTCCGGCTGGTCCGGAGCCAATGACCGCGACCTTCTTGCCCGTCCGTTGCGTCGGAATTTGCGGCTTCACCCAGCCTTCATCAAAACCTTTGTCGATGATCGCGCACTCGATGTTCTTGATCGTCACTGGCGGCGACGTGATTCCCAACACGCAGGCTCCTTCGCACGGAGCAGGACAGACGCGACCGGTGAACTCCGGAAAATTGTTTGTCTTGTGCAACCGATCGAGAGCCTCTCGCCAGTGACCGCGATAGATCAGATCGTTCCATTCCGGGATCAAATTGTTGATCGGACAGCCCGACGCCATGTTGGCCATCAGCCCACCCGTGTGACAAAAGGGTACCCCGCAATCCATGCAGCGAGCTCCCTGCTTGCGCAGGTCTTCCTCCAGCATGTGGTGATGAAACTCGCGCCAATCGAGGATCCGCAATGCCGGATCCCGATCCGTCGGCAGTTCCCGTTGAAATTCCATGAAGCCTGTCGGCTTACCCATCGCACTTACTCACTTTCTGTCGGTCTTCATCGCTGGCTGTTTCAACGTGAAAGGCGAATTCGCTTCGCGTGACGTCGAGTTGCCATCGGTTGGTGTCACTAGATCTGCCCCGCTGCCGTGGCCACGACTTTTCCGGTCTTTGCCGGTGCTTCTTTCGCCATCTCGGCCAAGGCGCGCTTGTAGTCCACGGGCATGACTTTGTGAAAATGCTTCAGTTCGGTGGACCAGTTGGCGAGAATGCGTTTGGCGACGTCGCTGCCAGTGTAGTTGGCGTGGTTGGTGACGAGCCGTTTGAGGTCGGCGATGTCGACTTCAGCTTCGAGTTTTTCCAACTCGACCATCTCTGGATTGCAGTTGGCTTTGAACTGAGCGTGTGGGTCATAAACGTAGGCGATGCCGCCGCTCATGCCGGCCGCGAAGTTACGTCCCGTCGGGCCGAGCACGACCGCTCTGCCGCCGGTCATGTATTCGAGGCCGTGATCGCCACAGCCTTCGACGACCGCTTCGGCGCCGCTGTTGCGGACGCAGAAACGTTCCGCTGCGACGCCGCAGAAGTACGCTTCGCCGGAGATCGCACCATACAATGCCACATTGCCAAGGATGATGTTCTTGTCGCTCTCGAACGTCGCGGCCTTGGGCGGGTAGATGATGACTCGGCCGCCGCTCAACCCCTTGCCGACGTAGTCGTTCGCGTCACCGTCGAGTTCCAGCGTCACACCCGCGACAGCCCAGGCTCCGAAGCTTTGGCCGGCATGGCCGGTGAATTTGAGGTGGATCGTATCGTCCGGCAGGCCCTTCGCCTTCCAGCGTTTGCTGACTTCGTGCGACAGCGTCGTGCCGGTCGCCCGGTCGGTGTTGACGATGCGGAATTCCTTCCGCAGCTTCGTGCCGTTGTCGATCGCCTCGCGGCAGGCAGGGATCAACGTCGTCTGGTCGAGCGTGTATTCCAAGCCGTGCTTCTGGCCGATCGCGCAGAACGTCTGCACGTCATCTCGCGGCTTGGCAGCGGGAGTGAGGATCGGCGCGAGGTCGACTCCCTTTGCCTTCCAGTGCTTGATCGCTTCGTCGGTTTCGAGCAGATCGACTCGGCCGACCAGTTCGTTGATCGTGCGGATGCCGAGCGCGGCCATGGTCTCGCGGCATTCCTCGGCGACCATGAAGAAGTAGTTGATGACATGCTCCGGCTGCCCGTTGAACTTCTCGCGGAGCTTCGGGTCTTGCGTCGCAATACCGACCGGACAAGTGTTGAGATGACACTTGCGCATCATGATGCAGCCCAGCACGATCAGCGGAGCGGTCGCGAAGCCGAACTCTTCGGCTCCCAACATACAGGCGATCGCGATGTCGCGGCCGGTCTTCAACTGGCCGTCGGTCTGCAAACGGACGCGGCTGCGGAGATCGTTCATCACCAGCGTCTGGTGAGTCTCCGCGATGCCAAGTTCCCACGGCAGTCCGGCACTCTTAATCGACGTGAGCGGACTCGCCCCCGTGCCCCCTTCAGTGCCGGCGATCGTGATGTTGTCGGCGTGACCTTTCGCGACTCCGGCCGCGATTGTGCCGACGCCCACTTCGCTGACCAGCTTCACGCTCACGCGTGCTGACGGGTTCGCGTTCTTCAAATCGAAGATGAGCTGAGCGAGATCCTCGATCGAATAGATGTCGTGATGCGGCGGCGGGCTGATGAGTCCCACACCGGGCGTGCTATGCCGAGTTGCCGCGATGATCTTGTCAACTTTGTGACCCGGCAGCTCGCCCCCTTCACCGGGCTTCGCTCCTTGAGCGATCTTGATCTGTAACTCATCGGCGTTCGTCAAATACCAGCTCGACACACCGAACCGACCGCTGGCGACCTGCTTGATCGCTGAGCGTTTCGAGTCCCCGTTCGGTTCCGGTTGAAAGCGTTTGTAGTCTTCACCCCCTTCGCCAGTGTTGCTCTTGCCGCCGATGCGGTTCATCGCGACCGCCAGCGATTCGTGAGCGTCCGCCGAGATCGAGCCGTAACTCATCGCGCCCGTACAGAAGCGTTTGACGATCTCAGCCGCCGGCTCGACTTGATCGATCGGGATCGCCGCACAGCCGGTCTTGATCTTCAACAGACCGCGCAGGAAGCAGCCTTTGTGAGTCTCCAAATTGACGATGTCGGCAAACCGCTTGTAGGACAGCTTGTCGCCGGAGCGCGCCGCGTTCTGAATTTCGGCAATCGTGAACGGATTCCAGGCATGCTTCTCGCCGGTCTTCCGCCAGTGGAACTCGCCGGGGTTAGGCAGCACGGGCAACGCCTGCGAGTCGCGCGGCGGGTAACCGATCTCATGCCGCTGCATCGCTTCCTTGCCGAGCACCTCGAAATCGACTCCCTTGATCCGGCTGGATGTTCCGGCGAAGCAGTAATCGACGACGCTCTCGTTCAGACCAAGTGCTTCGAAAATCTGAGCACCTTTGTACGACTGCAACGTCGAGATGCCCATCTTGCCCATGACCTTGAGCATCCCTTTCTCGACCGCCTTGCGATACGCGGCGACGATCTTGTCGTCGGCCCACTTGTCTTCGATTGTCCCGTCCTCGCGGCTCTGACGGATCGCCTCGAACGCCAAAAACGGATTGATCGCGTCCGCTCCGTAACCCGCCAGCAGACAGTGATGATGCACCTCGCGAGCCTCGCCGGTCTCGACGACAATACCGATGCGCGTCCGCAGTTCATGCCGCACGAGATGCTGATGCACTGCTCCAACTGCCAGCAACGCACTGACCGGCACTCGATCCGGTCCCGTGCTCCGATCCGACAACACGATCAAGCTAAACCCGCTGTTGATCGCCTGTGTCGCTTCCTGACAGATTCGTTCCAGGCACCAGCGCAAACCCGGGTCACCCTGCGAGCGCGGGAACGTGATGTCGATCGTCTTCGTCTTCCAGTTGCGATAGCTCAGGTGCCGGATCGCCGCCAACTCTTCGTTGGTCAGGATCGGATTCGGCACGACGAGCCGATGACACTGCCGCTCAGTCGTGTCGAGCAAGTTTCCTTCCGGCCCGATGAAGCACTCCAGCGACATGATGACCTCTTCGCGAATCGAATCGAGCGGCGGATTCGTCACCTGCGCGAAGAGTTGCTTGAAGTAATCGTAAATCAGCCGCGGCTGATCGCTGAGACACGCCAGCGCCGCGTCGTTTCCCATCGAACCGAGCGGATCTTTCTTCGTCTCGATCATCGGGATGAGCATGAATTGCAGCGTCTCGGTCGTGTAGCCGAACGCCTGCATCTGCTTGAGCAACGTCCCCTCATCGTAGCGTGGCGGAGCGTCCGCCTTCGGCAATTCCGACAGGCGGATGCGTTGTCCATCGAGCCATTCCTTGTACGGCCGTTTCGACGCGACCGAAGTTTTCAGCTCTTCATCCGGGATCAACCGGCCCTGCTCGAAGTCCACGAGGAACATCTTGCCGGGTTGCAGCCGACCTTTCATGGCGATGTTCTCTGGCGGAATGTCCAGCACTCCGACCTCGGACGCCATCACGACCTTGTGGTCCTTCGTGACGTAGTAACGGCTCGGTCGCAGACCATTCCGGTCCAGCACCGCACCGATGTAATGCCCGTCGGTGAAGGAGATCGACGCTGGCCCATCCCACGGTTCCTGCAACGCCGAGAAGTACTCGTAGAACGATCGTTTCTCCTCCGACATCGCGTGATGATTCTGCCACGCTTCGGGAATCATCATCATCACCGCTTCCGGCAACGACCGTCCGGCGTGATACAGCAACTCCAGCGAGTTATCGAAATTTCCGGAGTCCGAACAGTGCGCCTCACAAATCGGAAACAGCTTTTGCAGATCACTACCGAACAACTCCGACTGCATCACCCCCTGCCGAGCGTACATCCAGTTGACGTTACCGCGCAGCGTGTTGATTTCGCCGTTGTGCGCCATGAAGCGGCAGGGCTGAGCGCGATCCCAACTCGGAAATGTGTTCGTCGAGAACCGCGAGTGAATCATCGCCAGATGGCTCTTGTAGTCCGGGTCTCGCAGGTCGGCGAAATATGGCATGACCTGCGACGGCATCAGCATCCCTTTGTAGATAATGATCCGCGTCGATAACGAGCAAATGTAAAACAGCAACGCCTGCGACAGCTTGGACTCGTCCCGCAGTTGATGACTTGCCACTTTGCGGATGACGAACAACTGCCGATCAAACGCCGACTGATCGAGCCCCTCTTTCGCGCCGATGACAACCATTTCCATCGCCGGCTCACACGACCGAGCCGACGGCCCAATGTTGGCCGCATCCGCACTGGTCGGCACCGCGCGCCAGCCGATCAGTGTTTGACCTTGCTCGGCGACGATCTTGTTGACCGCCTGCTTGCAGGTCTCCCGCTGCTGCGGATCCGTCGGCAGAAAGACGATGCCCGCCCCATATCTCCCACGCGGCGGCAACGTCGCCTTGAGTTCCGTCTTCGCGACCTTCTCCAAAAACTCGAACGGCAAGGCCGTGAGAATGCCCGCTCCGTCACCCGTGTTCTCTTCGCAACCACAAGCCCCACGGTGAGTCATCCGCTTGAGCATCTCATCCGCATCATCGACGATTTGCCGAGATCGCTCCCCCTTGATGTGCGCGACGAAGCCAACGCCGCAGGCATCGTGCTCGTTGGCGGGATCGTAAAGACCCTGTTTCTTCGGCCAGCCGTTGCTGTGAAATTGTACTTGAGTCATCAAATTACCTTCTGGCAGACACTCAGACTTTGGAGTGCGACGACCTGAGTCGCTGCTTTTCAAACCGGACAAATTGTTGTTGGACTTGGATTCTGGCGTTCAGCGCGTTTTGAAAGGCGACGATTCAGGTCGTCGCACTCCAAAGGCTGCTAGCCCGCCGGGCTAGCGCTGGCCGCCGTTGAGCTTTTTGTCACCCGTACCGCTCGCAGGCGACTTTTCTGATGGCTGTTGCTGCGATCGACGGGTGGCAGCGAATCAACCGGGGCATTGAGCAGTTCCTTGAACTTGCTCGCCGCCGTCGACAGCGTCTTATTGCGGCGGTGAATCACACCAATCGGCCGATGCCACGCGACGTCCTTGAAGTGCAATGCGACCAACGTCCCCGCACCGACTTCGCGCTGCACCGTCGGCTCCGGCAGGATCGAAACACCAGAGCCGATCTCAACCGCGCGCTTGATGTTTTCGATGTTGTCGAACGAGTGCACCGTGTTGACGGAAATTTTTTCGCCTTTTAACCAGCGATCAATCTGGCGACGAATTTTTAGCTCCTCGGTGAAACAGACGAAGTCCTCGCCCTCGAGCGCCTGTATTGAGACGCCCGTTTGTTCGCGACCTTCATCGACCAATTTGTGATCGGGAGGCACGACGAGCACCATCGACTGCTGCTGCCACTCTTGAGCGGTGAACTCGCCACCCTCTTTCGGAAACGAGACCAAACCCAGGTCCGCTTCGTCGGCCGAGACCCTGAGGTACACCTCGTCGGGATGCAGGTAGTCGATCCGCAATTCCACCTCGGGAAACTGATGGCGAAACTTGGCGACGTACCGATCCATCTCGGATAAACCGACCGAATAAATCGCCGCGATGCGAACTTTACCCACGACCTTGTCGACCATCTTACGGACTCGGTCTTCCAGCTTGCGGTATTCGTCTAACAACGTCCGACAACCTTCGTGATACACGGCGCCAGCCGGAGTCAGTTCGAACGGGCGCTTGCTGCGGTCGATCAACTGCACTGCCAACCGCTTTTCCAACGCCGCGATCGACTGGCTGACCGAGGACTGTGTGACGTCTCGTTCGGAAGCGGCCTTTGAGAAACTGCGCAGCGCGACCACATCGCAAAACAGCTCTACGGTACGCAGCGGCATGACAATTCTTCCTGCTCGCTGAGACAAGCGAGCATTAGTTTTTATAATACAGCATCCTGCCGCCCATAATTCCAGAGAGGCAAATTACTTCGCGATTCCCGCATCGTCAAGAAACTGACCGCTCAAAGTTCGGCTCAATCGTTCGGAGCTCGCCAGACGGTCATCGCAAACGCGGGAGCATCTGAGTTCTTTAGCGAAAACGAACTGATGCGGCGGCACTGCATGATGTCACCGAGCACGTCGCCCGCAATCAGAGTCAGCACTTCGGGAGTCATTCGCGGATCGGGATATCGCACGCGAATCGACTCCATCCAGGCGGCCATCTCGACGCGAAGCGGATCGGGCTTCGGCGGCTCGACCGGAGCCTTCGGTTCGTCCGCCAGAGCGACCGGCAGACCAACAGTCGCGGCGGCTACAGCGCTCGCAAATCTTCGTCGAGAAATTGACATCGGAGAGACTCACTGTCTGGAGACCAAACGATCAACAGCCGAAGGCTATTTCATCTGCATTCGCCACACAACTCGTCACGCAAAGCACGTCGGAGACTTGCTGGAATTCTTGCAGATTGAGCATTAGGCTCACCCACCTTAGGTCAGCCTTTCCAGGCTGCCCCGATCAACGATCGATGCCAATTGCCAATCTGGGTCAGGCTGGAAAGCCCGACCTACAACTTCGAAAGCCTGACGAGATGTCGAACTTGAAGTCGCAAGCGATTGCCGGTGTGGCTGCCGGTTCCGAAACCCAGTTGATGACCAAGTGGCCTTCGATCGCCGCGATGGGATTGGGCCGCACCCTTGGCCAATTGATGGCCAGCGTCCCCGCCCGATTCCTGTTGGCATTGCCGATCGGTGCTCCGGTCGGCGTGCTGCTGTACTTCATCCAGAAGGTGACTGGCGAGCGATTCACGATCACCAACAAATCGGTGCAGCGTTGGACGGGCCTCGGTGGCCGCATGATTCAGCGGATTGAACTGAGCGACATCGCCAACATTCAAGTCCGACAGCAATCCGGACAAGAATTCTTCCACGCCTCGGACCTGCTGCTGTTCAACGCCAAAGGGGACGTCGTGATGCAACTGGATGGCCTGCCGCACGCCGAGATCTTCGGTGAAAACATCACCAAGGCTCGCGAAGCGAGCGGTCGCACGCAGGATTCGCTCAACACGATCAAGGCTCGGCAAAAAGCCTGAATGACACCGTCGCCACGACTGATCAGACCGCAGGCACAGCGTCAGAAGACTCGCGCTCTGGGCGAGCGTGCCTACAGCGTGCGACCTTCCGCCGCGCTGTCAGATTGATCGGGATCGATCGGCTTCACCGAACGCTTGCGGCCGCGTCTTCCTTCGCGTTTCGACTCGCTTTCGTCGAGCGGCAGCAACGTTGAATCCTCGAGTGAATCCAACCGCGAACGATTGTCGATCGGAGCCGGTGCCTCGGCGAGATGCAGGCGTTCGGACCACTCGCGCGTTTCACCGCCGAACGCTTTCTGCAGCGTTTCGCGAGCCGCCTCTTGTTCGTTGGCCGGCAGGATTCTCCAAAGTCGGCGAGCCGCGTCGGTCAACGCCGCACTGGAACGATTGTGTTGCAATCCTTCGATGACCAATCGCCAAGCCGCGAGAAAGTCACCGTCCAGCGTTCGTTCGTTGCTGAGACGCAACCAAGCCTGAGACAACGCCGGGTTGCACCGCACTGCCTTGCGGAGGTGCAGTACGGCATCGGCGGGATTCTCCGCACGAAGCCCCATCAAGGCGTGATAATTCCCGTTCCAAAACGGATGCAGCAACAGATAAATCGCTAGAGGCACGAAGGCGTGTGTGACCATCCACGCTCGTCGACCAATGCGATCGTGTGCCGCTCGCGCATTCAACCAACCGTAGGCAACTCCGGTGAAGTGCGCGACGTTGGCGATGCGCAGGATGTCCAGCGCAGTCAAAATCAGCATTGCAAACAGGAATATCCAAAAGCTGCGGATTGTCTGTTCCGGAAGGCGTCGAGCGATCGCTGCATCAAACTGACGTTCGATTAGACACCAGCCGAACATCGCGCAGGCGACTCCCGACAGCCCCAGCGGCGTCGTATCGAGAAAATACTCGGGCAGAAACGGTACCAGTGACGCGAAGAACCAGAATCCCAGGTAGGCCGTTCGACGCATCCGCCGCTCGAGCAATGGCCCTAGCAACCAGAGCGTGCTGACATTGAAAAACAAATGCAGCAAATTAGCGTGATGAAACGCGCTGACCGGAATCCGCAGCCAGCGCCACCACGGCCCATCCCACAAGGCGAATGGCCCCGCGAGATCCTCGTCGTCACCAATGTGCAGCATCACCACCATACCGAAGACATGATGGACCCCTTTCGGGTCATCGACTTTCGGCTTGGCCAATTCGACCGCGAGGAACAGCAAGACCGACGCCGCCAGCAGGCTGAAGGTCACAGGAGCGAAACCAAAATCTCGGCGCAACGCAGCGAACATGCAGAATCCCTTCTCCCCTATTTGCGTCGCGAGTTGTAGTCGCAAAGGCTGAGCGACGTGTAGACCGATGCTGACAACGCCACTCGCCGCGTTATTTCGCGGACGACTTCTGCTCCCGTAGGATCGTCAGATCGATGGCCTGTCCAGAATCGAGCACGACTTTGGCCGCCACTTTTCGCAGAACTTCTTCCAGCGTGTCGAGGTACTTGCGTCGCATCGCAAGCTGCCGAGCTTCCGCATAAGGTCTGCGGCCGGATTGCTCCTCGGAACGCAATTGCGCGATCAGCTTGGAAAAACTCTCCGCCTCCGCTTTTGCAGCTTCGACCGATTGCCGACGGAAGACTTCGGCCGAGTCGGTCGCACGGCGGGCTGCAGCCCGCGCTTCCGCCTCACGTTGTTCGGAGTACGCCCGCGCCTGATTGATCGCCGTCTCTTTGTCGGCGCGAGCGTTCATCACGTCGACGAATTCCGCCTTCACCCGCAGCGGCGGCGAGACGTTCGCAATCGTGACATCATCGACCGTCAGTCCCAACCGTTGCTCGCGAGCCAGCCGTTGCAGGTCCGCCGTCATCCGCTCGCGAAGTTCATTCCGCCCCAATGTGTGCGCGAAGTCGACGCCGCTGAGCAGCATCGCATCCGCCAACACGGACTCGGCGAGCGTGCGCAATCGTCGCTCCGGAGAGACCGCCGCAAACAAGAAGGCGTCGAGTTCGGACTCCGACACTCGGTAGCTGACACTGACCTGCACGTTGAGGATGTTCTTGTCGCCACTCAGAAACTGAGCCTGCCGCGCCGGATCGACGTTGCGCAGAAAGCGGTTTGTGGCCGGAGCGTCTTGTTCCAAGTCACCAATCTTGAGCGTCCGAATCTCATTCAGGTTGATCCGATCGACGACCGCGAACGGCCACGGACAGTCGTAGTGCCAACCGCTCGGCCACAGCCGCACATCGCCACTCGCATTTTTCACAGTCGCGCCGAACCGCCGCACGACCGCGGTTTCGTTGCCACGGACGACGAAGAAGCCAGTCAACAGGAAGACGAAGAACAGCGCAAAGTGCAGAGTGAAAAGTGCAAACTGCAAATTGACACGCCCGGCGCGGCAGCGTGATTCCGCCCTCCGTCGTTCATTGCCGACACTCTTCACTTTGCACCTCGCACTCTGCACTTTGCACTCCTCGTTCTCAGGGAGCCGTCGTCCCATTCGCCGCCGGCTTCGCTTCACCCGTTTTCACGTCACCGGGCACACCCTCCGAAAGCATCTTCAACAAATTTGACGATGCCGACAGCACGAGCGTCGTTTTGTCGTTCAGGATCGTGCGATACGCATCGAGTGTTCGCATCGTGCGGTAGAATTCCGGATCGGCGGCGTGCGCGTGATTGAGGATCGAAGTTGCTTCGGCTTCGGCCTCGCCCCGAATGCGTTCGGCATCGCCGTCGGCCTTTGCGAGCAACTCAGCGTGCTGCCGATCGGCGTGACTGCGGATGACGGTGCTCGCGGCAAGTCCCGCGCTGCGGTAGCGGTCGGCAATCTTCTGGCGTTCGGACTTCATCCGCTCAAAGACCGCTTGCTGGTTCCCGAGCGGAAAATTGATCCGCTTGATTCGCGCGTCGACGATCTCGATTCCCAACTCTTCGAGCAGCGACGCCCCGACGGTGCGACCTTGCTGAAGTTGCTCGCGAATTTCGCGAGAAAGGTCTTCGAGCACTCCCGGTTGGTTGTCCGCCGGCCCGGCCTCGGAATCACCGACTCGCAGCAGGTTGCTCAGCTCAAGCTGCCCGACCTGGGTGGCCACGATCGACCGCACCTTGTTTGCGAGCCGATCGGCCGCTTGATCATGACTGCCCAGCGCTTTGAAGAACGTGACGACCGGGTGCTTCGCACCGGACTGTCCGATCCGCCAGCAGACAAATGTTTCCACCGTGATGTTCTTTTTGTCACGCGTGAAAATCTCGCGGCCCGGTGGGTCCAACAATTGAACGCGAGCGTCAAATCGCCGCGCCGTTCCGATCGGCCACGGCCATTTGAAGTGCAGCCCGCGGTCCTGCGGCTGGTCGTACACAGCAGCGGTGTTGCCCAGCCAATGAACGATGACCAATTCCGTCTCATCGACCAGTACAACAGAACTGACGGCAGCAGAGGCGATCACAGCAATCAGCACGATGACGGCGATTGTGCGTCGCCAGTGAGTCGGCTGCGATTGGTCATTGGCTATTGGTTGTTGGTCATTGGTCATTGTTGATCTCACCTTGTCACCGTGTCACTTCTCCGTCTCCGGCATCTCCAATCGCTGCAACGGTGTATCGCTTGACGGCAGCTGAATCGGCGCTTGCCCCGGTTCGGTCAGCCACAGATGCGATTTACCTCGCAGAGCCGGATCCAAAATCATCAGTGGCCGAGCGGCCAGAACGCGTTCCATCGTAGTCCAATACAAGTGCAGTCCCGTCAGAGTCGGCTGTTCGGCG
Source organism: Planctomycetota bacterium (assembly GCA_016872645.1). Classification (GTDB taxonomy): domain Bacteria; phylum Planctomycetota; class Planctomycetia; order Planctomycetales; family Planctomycetaceae; genus SXKJ01. The sequence goes on from VGZH01000075.1 coordinate 20,086, forward strand.
AAGACCTTCACGACGCTGTTGAATCGAGCCGCCAATCCTGTTGCCGCTTCGACTTTGCGCGTCTTCTCGCTGCGAGCCTTCAGCAACTTTGCCGCTGCCTCACCAGAGAGAATTCGCTCATCGGAGTCGAAATTCGCCGTCAGCTTCCGCCAGAGTGCATCGTCCAATTTCCAGCCGGTGACGCCGCCTGTGGTTGAGGCATCGGGCAGCCGCTTTGCCGAATCGACACTGTCGGTCAGCACACGGATCGCCTGCTCACCCGCCGCGCTTAGCACCTTGCGAGCGTAGTAGCCCTCGGCCTCGTTGATGAATTGCTCACGCTGCTCCAACGAGTCGGCCACTTGCCGATACGCCGGCACGACCTGCTGCGGCGGATGGATGTCGAGCAGGCTGAGATCGAGCACCTCGACGCCGATGTCATACGACACCATCAACTCGCGGATGCGAACCAAACAGCGTGCCTCAATCTCTCGTCGCCGATTCGTCAGCAGCGCATCGAGTGATTCGGTCGCCGCCACTTCGCGGAGCACGCTTTCGGTCACAGCTCGCAGCGTCTCGCTCGGCCGCAACGCGGCGAACACGAACCGCCGCAGATCGCCGATGCGGAATTGAATCTCGCCCGTCACCTCAATCGGCACTTCCTCGCCGGTCAGCGTGAAGGATTCGGGGGCGACCGGTTCGTAGTCGGTGTCAGCGTGCTCGCTCATCCATTCAACCGGGGCACGGTACAGCCCGTCGCTCTTGAGCGGCGTCGGAGCAGATCGAAATCCAATCTGAACCGCGCGCACCTCACCCACTCGCTCGCGGCGAATCGTTTCCAAACCACTCGGCCAACGCCAATGCCAACCCGCCGAGAGCGTCGTCTCGAATCGGCCGAGTCGCGTGACAACGGCCTGCTCGTCTTCATTGAGCAACACAATTCCCGTACAGCACCACCACACGCCGCAAACTCCCGCTGCCGTTCGCAGCAGCGTTGGCCAGTGATCCAGGAATCCAAACACCAGCTTCGTCGGCGACAGTTTTTCGACCAGCCATTCGGCCGCGCTCGCCGCGCCATTTGACCACCGGCCGAGCCGTGTCTCCTGCCAACGCTCAAACCACAGCAGCCGCATCGCGTTGAGCATCACGGCCAGCGACGAGATCTCGTGGAACACCGCCGCCAATGCCGGATTGATCCAGCCCAGACTCCCCAACACCATCCCCGCCGCGTTCATCCCGAATGCAAACACGAAGATGCTTTGCCGAATGACGAGCACCAATTGCCGAGACAACCGCAGCAAACCTGGCAACGGCCGCAACGGATCGCCCATCAAAACCAGATCACCCGCTTCGGCCGCCAAATCGCTGCCGACTCCGCCGAGCGCAAGTCCGACCGTCGCCGTCGCCAGCGCGGGTGCGTCGTTCACGCCGTCCCCGACCATTGCCACTTTGTGGCCAGCCGCGATGAGTTCTTCGATCCGCTTTGCCTTGCCGATCGGCAACAGCTCCGCTTGGACATTGTCGATGCCAAGTTGATCCGCGATCCGAACCGCCGCCTCGCGCCGATCGCCGGTGAGCATCGCGAACTGCCGGATGCCCGCCTCCCGCAGTTCGGCGAGGACGACGGCCGTCTCCGCTCGCGCCGTGTCTCGCAATCCGATTGCACCGAGCAGCGTTTGTTCGAGCGCGACCAGCAACACCGATTGACCGTGCTGTTCCAGTTCACCAATTCGCTGCTCAAATTCAGGAGGGACGTCGATCCCTTGCTCGGCCATCAGCCTTCGGTTACCGACGACGATGACTCCGTCGCGTGCTTTCGCGACAACACCGGCTCCAGGATGCGCCGTCAATTCGTCGGCACCGGTGAAGACGCAGCGACGGCTTTCGGCCTCGCGGACGAGCACGCGGGCGATCGGATGCTCGCTCCGCTTCTCAGCGATCGCCGCAAGTCGCAACAGGTCGGTCTCGTTAACGTCGCCCTTTCGCTCCGCGAGAGGAGTCGAGCGTGCGGTCGACGTCGATGAAGCGTTCGACTCGTCTCGCGGAGCGACGCGGCTACGTTCGCCGACAGACGCCAACACGATGTCTGCGACTGCCAACTCGCCACGAGTCAGCGTGCCAGTCTTGTCAAAGACGATCGTGTCGATCGACGCCAATCGTTCGAGTGCGACCGAGCCTTTCACGACCACGCCCGCTCGCGCCAGCCACGCCATCGCGGCCATTACCGCACTCGGCGTCGCGAGAATGAGTGGGCAGGGACACGCAACAACCAGCACACTCAAGGCCGGCAGATAGCCGGCAGACCATGAACCGCTCGCGATTCGCCAGCCGATCAACGTCAGCGCGGCGACACCCAGCACGACCGGCAGAAACCAACGAGCCAACCGGTCCGCAGTTCGCTCCAGAGACGCTTTCCGCTGCGTTGCCTGGCCGACTAATTCGACGATCTGCGCGAGCGTTGTCTGTTCGCCGACTTGCGTGGCCGTGATCTGCAACGCGCCGAATTGATTGAGCGTTCCGGCGAAGACTTTATCGCCAACCGCTTTGTCCGTCGGCACGCTTTCGCCGGTCAGTGCACTTTGGTCGACCGCCGATTGGCCAGCCGCGACGACGCCGTCCACCGGAATCCGTTCGCCGGGGCGAACAACGACCGGGTCGCCGACGATGACTTGCTCGATCGGCACTTCCTGTTCGTCGTTCCCGACGAGCACTCGCGCCGTGCGCGGACACAACTGAAAGATGCGGCGGATTGCCCGCTGCGCACGATCGACCGTGTAGCCTTCGATGCTCTCGCCGCAAAGCGCGATGAATACGACCAGTGCGGCCGTCGTGTGCTCGCCCAGCACAATCGCCGCCAGGCACGCGATCGTCAGCGCGAGGTCCGCGCCGATTCGGCCCGACAGCAAACCATCGAGCGTCTGATACAGAATCCTCGCCCCCCCAAGCACCGCCGCCAGCAACGCCAAGCGGAAGCCGAACAGTGTTTGAGTCGCCAGCAGCTTCGATTGCCAGTCGCCACTCGGCACGACTGTCGGCGAAGTTCCAGGGACACCCCAGACTATTCCCAGTGCGACGTCCGCCAGCAATAGAGCTCCGACGGCCGCCGTCAGCAGGTAAATCGGGGCCGAGCGGTAATGAAAATTCTCCACGCGAGAACCGGAGTTGCTTCCCGTTTCGGGCAAGAATTCGCGTGGCGATTCAGGTGCGTAATGCATCGCGGCCGACTGACTCAAATTTTTCGGATCGCCACCGTGCGGAAAATTCCAAGGCCGAATCCTACCGGTCGCGCAGAGCACTTCACAGTTCCGACTCGCAATCCGCGAACGCCGTCCGCAAGTACGACCCGCGTGATCGGTACAATCAGTTCGGCCAGCGCCCCGGGGCGGCCGTTCGGTCGTCGCTGTCGAGGAACGCCTGCAACACCAGTTGAGCGGCGACCTTGTCGAGCCGGGACTTTTGCTTCTTGCGGCTGACCTCCGCTTGTTGCAGATACAGCCCGGCCATCGCCGACGAATACCGCTCGTCCCAGAAGACGACTGGTAGCCCGCAGGCGTTTCCGGCCCACTCGCCGAAGGTCCGCGCCTCGCGAGCTTTCGTCCCTTCGTCACCGCTCATATGAACCGGCAGGCCGACGACCAGGCCGACCGCTTGGTACTCAGTCGTGATCTTCTTGAGATACGCCGCATCTAGGGTCGCATTGCGTCGCGTGTAGTTTTCCAGCGGCGATGCAATCGATTGATCGGGGGTCGAAACCGCGACGCCAATCCGCTTCGTGCCGTAATCCAAACCGAGCAGCGTACCGCGAGTCGGGACAGAGGCGTTGTCAGTCACGATGCCGAGTTCCAAGGCTTGCTCAATTCACGAAAGTGGAGAGACTGCGGCAGACTAACCCGAAACGTCAGCGAGGGCGAGCGCTCACTCGGATAGAACGTTTGGAGTCGGCGAAGCGTTCGCCCTTGTTGCCGCGTCGGGTTAGTGTCTCGACAGCTTCCATCAATCCAATTGGCGAATCTCCATGCCTGAACTTGCGAGTGAATACGACGTCGTGGTCATCGGCACCGGCCCAGGTGGCGAGGGTGCCGCCATGCAGGCGATCAAGAACGGTCGCTCAGTGGCCATCATCGAGCGGGAGGCGGCCGTCGGCGGCAACTGCACGCATCACGGGACAATTCCCAGCAAGACGCTGCGGCATGCGATCTTCCAGATGGCCGAGGTCAACAGCAACGTCCTGTTCCGCGAACACGGCATTACCGCCAGCTTCCTGATCCCGGACCTGCGCCGCCGAGCCAAGTCGGTCATTGAACAACAGGTCAAAATGCGGACGACGTTTTACGACCGCAACGACATCCCGATCGTGCATGGCGACGCGAAGTTTCTCGATTCGCATACCGTTGAAGCCGTCGAGGCGGACGGTTCACGATGCGTTGTGCGAGGCAAGTCGTTCGTCATCGCAACCGGTGCGCGGCCCTATCATCCGCCGGAAGTGGATTTCAACCACCCGCGCATCTTTGACAGCGATTCGATTCTCAACGTCGACTTTCATGTGAAGTCGATCACGATTTATGGAGCGGGGATCATCGGCTGCGAATACGCCTCGATGTTCCGCAACCTGGAAATCAAAGTGAACCTGGTCAATACCCGCGACCGGCTGCTCGACTTCCTCGACGAGGAAATCGTCGATGCTCTGAGTTACCACCTGCGTGAGCGAGGAGTCATCATTCGCCACCGCGAGGAGTATGACCGCGTCGAAGCGTGCGACGACGGTGCGATCTTGCACCTCAAATCTGGCAAGCAACTCAAGACCGACGTACTGCTGTGGGCCGCAGGTCGCACCGGCAACTCCGATGGACTTGGCCTGGAAGCGATCGGCATTCAACCCGATTCGCGCGGCAACATTCCGGTTAACGAGCACATGCAGACGAGCGTGCCGCACATCTACGCGGTCGGCGACGTCATCGGCCCGCCAGCCTTGGCGAGCGCGGCGTACAACCAAGGACGCTACGCCGCGACGATGATCCTTGGCGAGGAATCCGCTCCGACACCGTCGTTAGTCATACCCACCGGCATCTACACGAGTCCGGAGATCAGCTCGCTTGGCAAAACTGAGCGTGAATTGACTGAAGCCAGAATTCCTTACGAAGTCGGCCACGCGCACTTCAAGAGCATTGCTCGCGCGCAGATCACCGGCCAAACCGTCGGGATGCTGAAGATCCTTTTCCACCGCGAGACGCTGGAACTGCTCGGCATACACTGCTTCGGAGCCAACGCCAGCGAAATTATCCACATCGGCCAGGCGATCATGGCTCAGCCGGTGCCGCACAACTCGCTGATGTACTTCATCAACACGACTTTTAACTACCCCACGATGGCCGAGGCGTACCGCGTCGCGGCGCTGAATGGCTACAACCGATTGTTTTGATTGGGAGTGCGGTGTGTCAGCACCGCTTTGTTGTATTGTGACGATCCTCCAAAGACGAAAGCGGCGCTGACACACCGCACTCCAAAGAGAACTTCATGCAACGGATTCTGAGCATCTCTGGCCTGCGAGGGGTCATCGGTGACGGACTCGATCCGCAGTTCTTGACCGAGTTCGCGATGGCGTTTGGCACGTTGGTCAACGGTGGCACGGTCGTCTTGTCACGCGATGGCCGATCAACCGGCGAGATGGTCCGACAGGCAGTCGTCGCTGGTTTGCTCGCGACTGGTTGCAAAGTGCTTGATGCGGGCATCGCGACGACGCCGACCTGCGGAGTGCTCGTGCGGCATCACCAAGCGGCGGGTGGTTTGCAGATTACCGCCAGTCACAATCCGATCCAGTGGAACGGACTCAAACCGTTCTCGCACGCGGGGGCGGTTCTCAACGCGGCTCAGGGTGAGGAGCTGCTTCGCATCCTGCACGACAAGTCGTTCAAGCTGGTCGGCTGGGAGCAGCTCGGGACGGTCGCGGTCCTCGACAACGTTGCCGCTCCGCACATCGAGCGAGTGCTCTCGCTCGTCGATGTCGCGGCGGTTCGGAGTCGGCGCTTCAAGGTCGTGCTCGACTGCAATCACGGCTCTGGTGGAGTCGCGACCCCGCAGTTGCTGGCCGCGCTCGGCTGCGAGGTGACGGTCCTCGGTGATACACCTGACGGACGCTTTGAGCACGTGCCGGAACCGATTGCCGAGAATCTCACAGAGTTGTGTGATGTCGTAAAACAACTCGGTGCTGACGTCGGTTTCGCGCAAGACCCGGACGCCGATCGGCTGGCGATTGTCGATGAAACCGGGCGCTACATCGGCGAGGAATTGACGCTCGCGCTGTGTGCGGACTTCGTGCTGGCAACTCGCAAAGGCCCGTTCGTTGTCAACGGTTCGACCAGCCGAGTCACCGCCGACGTCGCGGCGAAGCACGGCTGCCCGTTCTTCCGTTCGTACGTCGGTGAAGCAAATGTCGTCACGAAGATGACCGAAGTCGGAGCGGTCTTTGGCGGCGAAGGGAACGGCGGCATCATCGACCCGCAAGTCGGCTTCGTCCGGGACAGCTTCGCGTCGATCGCGTACGTCCTGAATGGACTCGCTCGTGAATCGTGCAGGTTGTCCGCCTGGGCTGACTCACTGCCGCAGTACACAATCGTCAAAAACAAACTCGAATGCCCACGCGAGCGAGTCGGTGTGGCCTGTGCCGCACTGCGATCGGAGTTCACTGACGCGACGGCTCAAGAGGGTGACGGCTTGCGGCTCGACTGGCCCGACCGCTGGGTGCAGGTACGAGCCAGCAATACCGAGCCGATCATTCGCGTCATCGCCGAAGCTCCGACAGGCGACACCGCGCGCGGGCTGTGTGCCCGTGCGGTCGCGGTCGTTCAACAAGCCGTGAGGTAGCCATATGGAAATCACCGGCCGCACCATTCTGATTTCCGGCGGCAGCTCCGGTTTGGGAGCCGCCTGCGTGCGGCGATTGGTCAGCCACGGCGCGAACGTCGTGATTGCCGATCTGTCCGAAGCGGGCAAGACACTGGCCGAGTCCCTCGGTTCGCAGGCCGTGTTCGCTCCGACGGACGTCACGTCCGAAGCCGACGTGCAGCAAGCAATCGCGCTCGCCGAGCAACGATTCGGCGGACTGCACGGAGCCCTCGCGTGTGCCGGCATTCTACAGGCCGAGCGAATCGTCGGCCGCGACGGAGCCGCATCGCTCGCGGCGTTTCAGCGGGTCATCAACGTCAACTTGATCGGTACGTTTAACGTCGTCCGTCTCGCGGCGGAGGCCATCTCGAAACAGTCACCTGGCCCAGACGGCGAGCGAGGCGTAATGGTCATGACCTCGTCGGTCGCGGCGGAGGAAGGACAAATCGGCCAAGCGGCGTATTCAGCCTCAAAAGGTGGCGTCGCGTCGATGACGTTGCCGCTGGCTCGCGATTTGGCCCGGTATGGCATCCGTGTTGTCAGCATCGCTCCCGGAGTGTTCGAGACCCCGATGATGGCCTCCGCCCCGGAAGCGGTTCGCAAATCGTTGGCCGAGCAGATTCCGTTTCCGCAACGACTCGGCCAGCCGGACGAATTCGCCGCACTGGTTCAGCATGCGTTCGAGAATGTGATGCTCAACGGCGCCGTCCTGCGAATCGACGGTGCGATGCGGATGGGACCGCGATGATTTGAAACATCGACGACTCATAGCCGCTCTCGCCAGAGCGTGGGTGTCGTGGCTCGCTCGACCACGCGCTGGTGAGCGCGGCTACGTTCCGGCGGCTCGCAACTGCACGTCGTCGTTGTGCTTCAGAGCCTTCAATTCATCATCGACCCGGCGAGCGGACATCGACAAGAAATAACTCGCCGTCTTCACGCGACGATCCAGTTCGTCTGCTGGCAACCGCGATTCGATGATCTCCGATTCAATCCGGCTGAGGACGCAGGCCGACGCGAACAATTCCATCGCGATCCAGGCCAGTCGTTCCTGGTCGAGTTGCCGCTCGACAACTTCTTCGCGATGCCGGAACAAAGTCCGTTGTGCGGCGAGCCCGAGCCGATGAATGTGACGACTCAGTTCGTCGGCGGCAGGACGCAGCGACGGTGAACGTACCGAAACGGACGGAGTTTGCAGGCGATACGCCACTTGATCCCAGACAAAGCGACCGATGATTCTCCAGCCGCTCCACGGACGTCTCGCCGCATCAGCCACGCTCTTCAATCGCAGCCCCGGCCCGCGCAGGCCAGTCAATGCAATGAACGAAGTGAGCACTTCGTTGGCCCCTTCGCCGATTTGATTGATGCGGGCGTCGCGCAACATTCGTTCGAGCGGCTTGTCCGTGAAGTACGCGGCTCCGCCATGAATCTGGAAGGCGTCGTTGACCATCGTCCACAGGACTTCGGTGCTGTAGACCTTCAGCATCGCGGTCTCCAGCATGTAGTCCTCGAGGCCGCGGTCGATCAGGCTGGCGGTGATGGTTGTCATCGCTTCCATCGCGTAGGTCCACGCAGCCATGCGAGCGAGCTTTTTCTGCACGAGTTCAAATTCGGCGAGCGTCCGGCCGAACTGTCGCCGTGTGCGAGCGTGTTCGCCTGCCAGCCGCAGACAAGTCTTCGCCGCGCCGGTGCAGCAAGCTCCGAAGGTCGTACGGCCGAAGTCGAGCACCGTCAGCGCAACCTTCAATCCTTTGCCGAGCGGTCCCAGAATGTTCGCAGCCGGCACGCGCATGTTCTCGAATGCCAGCCGAGCGGTCGCGGTCCCGCGAATGCCGACCTTCGGCATCCGCGCTTCGACGACTTTGAACCCCGGCATGTCCGGCGTGACCAGAAACGCCGTCACCGATGTGCCAGCGCGTC
>VGZH01000076.1 GCA_016872645.1 Planctomycetota bacterium
GTGGTGGTAGAGGTCGTGCCGACAATTCGCCCGAAGACCGTGAACCCGCCATTCTGGTTGTCGAGATTCGCTGAGTTGTTCCCCAAGTTAAAGAAGAACTGACTCGAGGCACTGTTTGCATTTCCGCCCAGCTTGGCCATCGCGATCGTGCTGGCGAGATTCGACCGAGTCGCGCTGAACTCATTTTGAATCATCGGGTCTTCGACGACTTCCGGGAACGTGTTGTCCGCGTCGTTGAACGAGAATCCGCCTCCCTGCAACACGAAGTTATCGACCAGACGATGGAAAATCGTGTCGTCGTAGCGGTCCAAGTCCGCATACTCGTAGAAATTCGCCACGGTAATGGGGGCCTCTTCGTCGAACAGCTCGACGTTGATGTTGCCAGCGGACGTTTGAAACTGCACTTCGCTGTTTTCAAAGTCGTCGTCGGTGAAGCTTCCCGCCAGGTCCACATTTTCCGCGGCACCAGAGGTCGTAAACACCAATTCCGAACTTGACGTTCCCACCACGGTGGGAATGGCATTGCCGATCCGGCCACTGCCGGCCGACTCGAAGGGTATGGTCTCGGTCGTCGAAGTGTTCAAGAACTGACGCAGCGACACGACCGTCGGCTTCAACTCGCCCATGGCGATGTTCTTTTCGACCACGCCAGATTCATTGACCATCACGTCCAAAGGCTCCTCCGTCGAACCAGTCAACTGAGTCCCCGGTTGAGCGGTCAGAGTGTAGGTTCCGGCCGGGACGCGGAAGAACCGAAATTCGCCATTGGCATTGGTCGTCACGGACTCATTAAACGTGTTGCCCTCGTTCGACAGCGTCACGACGATGCCACGGACGACGATTTCGCCTTCATCGCCTTCTTGGCCGGTGTCGCCGCTCCCATTGGCGTCGATGAACGTCACGCCCCTCACGATCGCAGTTCCTGCCAACAGCGCGCGGGGTTCCAAGCGTTCAATCGCAACTCGTCGCGACAACGGCCGGCGACGATTCCGGATTCCCTGTTTGTAAAATCCCAACCAGTCGCCTAATCGCCAAGTCATCAAAGGCATCTGCCATCTCCATTCCGCGCCCGCAAGTTTGAGTAATACAAGTTGGCCGCCTGCGTCGCCGCGATCAGCAAAACTTGCCGATTCACAAGGCCGACTTTGACGGATGGGAAAACAATACCGGCGCTGGAGAGACTATCGTCAATCGAATCTTCCACGGATTACAGAAAGATTGAGCGCGCCGCTATTCGGCTCCGTGTCCGACGGGGGTCAGTCTTCGGTTGGGTTCTCTCGCGGGAAAAAAACGAGGCCAAACTACCCATGGGACGACGAATGCCGGCCGCGTCCACATCAGCGTATCGTTGGGTCGATTCTGTCCGGTAATTTCGTGGAGAGTGCGGCGGCTGAGCAGTACGGATACCCTGCCCATCGTTCTGGTTGGACCTTGGCACCTGACCAGCGAATCTTCTTGGGGAGAACCTTTTCATGAGTGGTCGAACCGGTCATCCAGAACGCCCCACAACGATCGGCTTGATCGGGTTGGGGCTGATCGGCTCGGCCGTGGCGGAACGGTTGCTCGCCGCCGGTCATACAGTCATCGGCTTTGACGTGGACGAGAAAGCGCGGCTCAAACTCAGCCAACAGGGGGGCGTGCGCACGGCGACGGCGGCAGAGGTCGCTGAGGAAGCCGATCTCGTGTGGCTCGCGCTTCCGAACGATACCGTTTCACGCGAAGTGCTGTCCCAAATCGACGGCAGTTTGCGTTCGGGCCACATCATTGCCGATTTGGGGACCGGCGATCCGCGCACCGCGGAAACCGTTGCGGAGACGCTCCGCCATCGAGGCGTCACGTTTCTGGATGCAACGATTTCCGGCAGCAGCGCGCAAGTCCGGCGCGGCGATGTGCTGGTCATGGTTGGTGGCGACGAGTCCGCGTTCGGTGTTTGCCGGCGGTTGTTTGAAACCTTTGCCTGGCAAGTCCGTCACGTCGGACCGAGCGGTCGCGGAGCCTGGATGAAGCTTGTCACGAATCTGGTGCTCGGGCTGAATCGCGCCGCTCTCGCCGAGGGACTTGCGTTTGCAGAGTCTCTTGGCCTTGATCCCGCAATGGCACTGGCAGTGCTCCGCGAGAGCATGGCGTACTCGCGGATCATGGACACGAAAGGCCCGAAGATGGTCGCTCGCAACTTCACGCCGGAGGCACGACTGTCGCAGCATCTCAAAGACGTCCGCCTGATCCGCGAAGCGGCCGCGCGTGTCGGACGATCCTTGCCGTTGAGTACCGAACATCAACGGTTGCTGGAACTGGCGGAATCGCTCGGTCTCGGCGACCACGACAACAGCGCAATCCTCGATGCCATTCGCCAACCCTTAACTCCCAACCTTTAACTCCTGTTCAACGCCGAAGTGCATTCGCACGCGCACGCAATCGAGGACCGGCCGGATCAACTCGTACGAGACCTCGCCATTAAGTTCGTCGAAGACCGGCCGCATGCGATCGCAGCCATGCTTGCGGACGGCAGCTTCGATCCGCGGAATCAACTCGGCAGGCACCCACGGCGATGGATCGGCAACGCCGTCGTGCCGAATAAAGTCCGAGAGATAGCCAGCAACCGTCGATGTCGCACGAGACATCAGGTTCGCCACCTCGGTGACGGACTTCCCTTCACGGAACAGTCGAAACGCGGCAAGCGCAGAGACATTCGGGCCGGCCTCCTCCGCTTCGTAATCAACGATCGTAATTTTAGCACTTGGATCAGGCGGGATCGTGTCGGTCTCAACGGCATGCTGCTGACAATAGTGGACGATGTGGGTGATGAACTCCTCGCCAAAGTCCGCGAGCTTTTTTTCGCCCACCCCTTTGACCGAATGAAATCCCGCGATCGTGGTCGGTCGTCGCCGAGCCATGTCGCGCAGCGTCGTGTCCGAGAAGACAATGTAGGCCGGGACGTTCATCGCACCCGCCTTCATTCGGCGAAGATCACGCAGCGAATCGAACAAGCCACGATCCACACCGTCCCACGAATCCGCGATAACGGCGGCCCTGCGCTTCTCTTTGGTCGCAGTGGCGGGCTTGAGCAGCTTCGGAGTCACTTCCCCGCGAAGCAGTTTCCAACCGTTGTCGGTGATCTTGAGGACGTTGTATTCACCCTCTTTCCTCAAAAACTTTTGACCGACAAGCTGCTCGACCCAATCGCGGATGGACTTCTGCGGAGCATCCGCCAGCAGTCCGTAAGTGCTCAACTGGTCGTGACCATTCTGCAGGACGCGCTGTTCCTTCGAGCCTTTCAGGACCATCGCCGTGTAGTCGCTGCCGAATCGTTGATCTTGCCGGAAGATGCTCGACAGAATCTTCTGGCCGATGACCAGCGAGTCTTCAACCAGGTCCAACTGCCCAAGGCAGACATCACAGGCTCCGCACGAATCGGCGAGCAAGTCTTGGCCGAAGTAATTGACCAACGACTTGTGCCGGCAGGTGACCCCCGTCGCGAAACCCGTCATCGCCTCCAGCGACTGAAATGCCGCTTCGCGCGCTGGACCGGGGGAAGACTCGCCGATCATGTTTCTCCAGCGGACCATTTCACTGCCGGAATACAGCAGCACGCATTCTGCTTCGAGTCCATCGCGGCCGGAGCGACCACTTTCCTGCTGGTAATTCTCCAAAGCCTTCGGCATGCCATAGTGAATCACGAACCGCACGTTCGATTTATCGATCCCCATGCCAAAGGCCACTGTCGCCACGATGATGTCGCAGCGTTCCTCGATGAAGGACTCTTGATTCCGCCGCCGTTCATCGTCCGGCATCCCGGCGTGATACGGCAGTGTTTGAAAATCCTGGCCGTTGAGCTCGCAACTCAGCTTGTCCACGTCCGCGCGCGTCGTGCAGTAGATGATCCCCGATTCCCCTTTGTGCCGATCGAGGACTTCGCGGACTTGTGCCAGTCCGCTTTTGCGGCGTTCGACTTTGTAAATCAGGTTTGGCCGATCGAATGCACCGACGAGCATGTCCGGCTGACGCAGTCCCAGCGACTTGACGATGTCCTCGCGCACCCGTTCGGTGGCAGTGGCCGTGTAGGCGTGCAGGCCGAGAGTCGGAAAATTCTCGCGGAGCAGATTGAGCTGCCGGTACTCCGGCCGGAAGTCGTGTCCCCATTCGCTGACACAGTGAGCCTCGTCGATTGCGAACGTCGAAACGTTCAGATCTTTGAGGAATTCGATCATCCGATCCTGGACGAGTTTCTCCGGGGAGACGTACAGCAATCTGATTCGCCCGCCGCGAAGGTCGTCGGCCACTCGCGAGCGTTCCGAGCCGGTCTGCGTGCTGTTGACGAACGCCGCCGGAATGCCGTTCGACACAAGCGCGTCAACCTGATCCTTCATCAGCGAGATCAATGGCGAAACGACGACCGCCAGCCCCTCCAGGCACATCGCCGGAGCCTGATAGCACAGCGACTTGCCTCCACCTGTCGGCAGCACGACGACCGAATCGCGGCCGTCGAGCACGCTGCGCATCGCTTCTTCCTGCAACGGACGAAACCCGTCGTAGCCCCAGTAGCGTTGCAGCACCTCCAACAGCATCGTCGACCTCACGTTGCTTTCAGCGCGATGTGCTGCGCCTGCTGTGGGTCAGTCGTCGGGAAATCGTCGCGGAAGTGAACCCCCCGACTCTCGCTTCGAGCGGCTGCGGCAGTCGCCATCAGGCGTGCGACCAAAAGCAGATTCTGTAGCTCCCAACCCTTGAGCTGTGTGAACTCGCGCACCGCAACGTACCGATTCCAGAATTCGATTTGAGTCAGTGCCTCCTTAAGCCCGACTGCATCGCGCGTGATCCCGACATGCCGACCCATCAGGCTCTGCAACGAGTTCGTCAGGTCGGTGAGGTTGAGGTCATGATCTTCTTTCGAGTCCTGCGCACCGTCCGCTCGGATCGGGAGCGCCGCGAAACTGTCCGGCTGCGCGAGCGCGAGTTCTGATGCTCCGCGCCCGCAGCGAAGCCCGTAGACTAAGCCTTCGAGCAAGCTGTTCGAGGCCAGCCGATTCGCTCCGTGCAACCCGGATGAGGTCACTTCGCCAGCCGCCCACAAACCAGGGAGCGTTGTGCGCCCATCGAGATCGACCGTCAACCCGCCGATCATGTAGTGCGCCCCAGGACGCACCGGAATTTGATCGGCCGTAATGTCGAGCCCAAACTCGGCGCAGACACGGCCGATGTGCGGGAAACGCTCCCGAATCAGCGGCTTCGGCAAATGCGTCAGGTCCAGATACACGCATGAGTGCTTCGTCTTCTCCATCTGCCGTGTGATAGACAGGCTGACTTCATCACGCGGAGCCAATTCCAAAGATGCGTGATAATCCCCCATAAACCGATGTCCGAAGCAGTCTCGCAGGTACGCTCCCTCACCGCGCACCGCCTCGCTGATCAGATGCCGCGAACTGCCTGCGATGTACAGCACCGTCGGATGAAACTGCATGAACTCCATGTCGCGCAGTTCGGCCCCCGCGCGGAACCCGAGCGCGTGGCCGTCAGCCGTCGCGATGTCCGGATTGGTCGTCTCGCGGTACAGCCGCCCTGCCCCGCCCGTGCAAAGAATTGTCTGCTTGGCCCACACCAGCGTCTTGCCGTGCTGAGCATTCCAGACGATCGCACCCCGGCAGACCCCTTCGTGCGTCAGCAAGTCGAGCGTCGCGGTCTGTTCCCAAACTTGGGCATGTTCCGCCGAACGGACTCGCAAAATCATCGCACGCATGACCTCTTTGCCGGTCGCGTCGCCGAGTGCGTGCGCCACTCGGCGATGACTGTGCCCTCCCTCTTGCGTCAGTGCGATTTGTCCGTCTTTCAAATCGAAGTTGGCCCCGAAAGAGACTAATTCGCGAATTCGTTCGGGAGCTTCGTGAACGACCATCTCCACAACAGCTTCGTCGCAGAGCCCCTTGCCAGCCGCCATCGTGTCGGAAGCATGATTGGCCACATCGTCCAGCGGATCGAGCACCCCCGCGATGCCACCCTGAGCGTACGCGCTGTTCGATTGACTGACCGAGTCCTTCGTCACGACGACCGTGGTCAGCCGCGGGTCAATGGCCAGTGCGGCTCGAATGCCGGCGATTCCGCCACCAATCACCAGCACGTCGGCAAACACATGGGGTACTCGCTTTGGATCAAACCGAACCAGGTAACGGCGTTTCAGAGGCAGTTGCAGTCGAGTCACGGATGTCTTTCGCTCTTTGGTGTACGGTGTGTCAGCACCGCATTAAAACCTTCGATCCAGATTATCCAAAGCGGTGCTGACACACCGCATTTCCAAAAGCCGCCACGATTCGGCCCCCCGCATCGCCAGCTCCGGGGCCGAGTTCGATCACCCAGTCGGCAGCGCGAATGAACTCTGGGCGATGCTCGATCGCGATCAGCGAGTGGCCGACTTCGATCAAACGTCGAAAGCACTCTAACAAAACCGCGATGTCGCGCGCATGCAACCCGATGCACGGTTCGTCCATCAGGAACAGCGTTCGTTTACTTGAGCGCCTCGCCAAAAAAGTCGCCAGCTTCAACCGCTGACATTCGCCCCGAGATAACGTGCTTGCCGATTGGCCGAGCGGCAGATAACCCAGCCCGACATCCTTCAGCGACTTCAACCGCCGCTGCAACTGCGGCTGACCCCGAAAGAATGCGAAGGCTTCATCGGCCGAGAGATTCAGTACTTCCGCGATCGACAGCCCGCGCAGCTTCGCGTCCAACACCTCTCGCTGAAATCGCGCGCCGTGACACTCGGGGCAGACCACTGTCAGATTCGCGAGGAACTGCATGTCGATCTCGACCGCGCCGAGCCCTCGACAACGCGGGCACCGACCACCGTCGCTGGCGTTAAAGCTGAAATGCCGAGCGGTGAAGTTTTTCACTTTCGCTTCGGTGGTCTGCGCGAAGAGATTTCGAATCTCGCCAAGCAAATGCAGCAACGTCGCGGCACTCGCGCGAGCGGATCTCCGAATCGGCGACGAATCGAGAAACTCGACCTCGTCGATTTGCTCTGCGCCAGACAGCGCGGTGACATCGCCGATCGGATCGACTTCGCACGCGACGCCGAAGTGCCGACAGAGGGCCGGATACAACGCGTGCTGAATCAACGAACTCTTTCCGCTGCCGCTGACGCCAGAGACGACGCACAGTCGATTGAGCGGAAACTCTACATCGAGACGATCAAGGTTGTGCAACGTGACGCCTTGAAGCCCAAGACGGTCGCCGTCTGGCTTGCTCACCCGAAGTGCCAGCGATGGCGCTCGCTCCAACGGCGTGACCTTGGACATCGAGTCTTGAAACGCTGGCCCTCGCCGACGCTTCAGGCTAGTTTGACTCACCACAAATCCACCCGCGCGGCCTGCACCGGGTCCGAGTTCGATCACCTCGTCCGCAGCCTCGATGAATGAGTCCGCATGCTCCACAACGATCACCGTGTTGCCCGCATCTTGCAGTCGCCGAATCGCCGCCAGCACACGCTCGGCATCAACTGGATGCAAGCTCCCCGACGGTTCATCGAGCACGTACAGCGCGTTGTCCAGCCGAGTCGCCAGCACGCCCGCTAATCGCACCCGCTGCCGCTCACCGCGCGACAAGTGGCGCGGCGAACGATTCAGCGACAAATGCCCCAGGCCGAGGTCCAACAGCGTCAGCAGCCGTGCCGACAACTCGCTGAGCACATTAGCCACGAGCGCTCGCTCGTCGGGCGAGACCGATGCTGACAATTCGCGGTGAAACTCCAACAGTTGAGTCAGCTGCTTGTCCCGCACTTGCTGAATCGTCAAGCCGGCGGGCATCAGTCGCACACTGCGTCCCACTGACCCCAGTCGCGATCCACCACAATCCGAACAGTCGGTAATCATCGTGCGGCGGGCCTTCTCCGCGAGCCGTCCCATTCCGCTACACGTTGCACACGCACCGAGCGAACTCTCGAAGTTGAATAAGTCCGGCTCGAGCGGCGGTTGCTCGTTACCACAGTCGACGCAGACCAATCGGCAGGAATGCCGTGCGATACGCCAATACTGGCCCTCCCATGGCAGCGTCCCTGGCTCGTCGCTGCTGGATTCGCTCAGCACCACACAGCGGCCATTGCTGTTGGAATACGCTTGCTCGACGCTTTCCAACACGCGAGCGGCCTTTGTGCGACCCACTACCAGCCGATCGACGACTACGAGGATTTGAGCCTTACCATTTGCGATTTCTGATTCCGTCCACTCGATCGTCCGCACAAACCCAAGCTGCCGCCACTTCGCAATCACGTCGTCACTCGCCTCCGACGGAAATGCGATGATGAATTTTGTTCCATCCGGCAGAGATTGAAGCTCGCGGCAAACTTCGTCAGGCGTATGAACGATCAACGGCGTCTTGCAGTGGGGGCAAAGCGCCTGCCCCAACCGAGCAAACAGCATCCGCAACAAGTCATCGGTCTCGGTCATCGTGCCCAGCGTCGCACGCTGATCGAACGATGCCTCCGAACGGAACGCGATCGCGGTGGGCAGATTCTCGATCGCGTCCGCATCCGGCCGCTCGATCCGCTCCAAAAACTGCCGAGCCGACGGGGCAAACGTCTCGATGTATCGCCGCCGTCCCTCGGCCACGAGCGTGTCAAACGCGAGACTGCTTTTGCCAGCTCCGCTGACCCCGGTGATCACGATCAACTTGCCGATGGGCAAACGTAGATCGATCCCCTTCAGGTTGTGAACGCGAACGCCTCGCAATTCAATGTACGACATGCCGCGAGGATAGCGGGGCGATTCACCTTGTCACCCCCTCACCTTGCCATGACAAGGTGACAGAGTGACGAACAAAACGCTTAGAGCTACGCGGCGTCGTATTCCGAGATGCGGTTCGCCGGGGCGAACGGCAGTAGGATTGCGCCCTCTTCATGCAGAGCGAACCGCATGACGTAAGCGGATTCGTCGGTGTCATCGTAATGGCCACGAAGGACCAGCACCGCTTTGAAGCCCATCTTCTTGAAGAAGAGCTGTGCGGAGAGATTCGATTCTCGAACCTCCAGCACGATTTCCTGTCGGCGCTGCTGCGAGAGCTTGTCCACCAGCTTTTCGATCATTTGCGATCCGATCGCCTGCCGGCGGAATTCGGGATCGACGGCGAAGTTCAGCACATGCAACTTCGACTTGTGCAGCTCATAGATCATGAAGCCGACGATGCGATGGTTGTATTCGGCGACCATGCCGATGCAATTTCGCTGTCGCAGGCAACAGAGGAAATCTTCTTCGGTCCAAGAGAATTCGAAACTTTGGCGCTCAATGTCGAGCACTTCGGGCATGTCGCGCCGAATCAACCAACGAATCTGTACCTTTAACGCCTGTTGCGGTGCATGAATCCAACTCACGATGGCCTCCTTGCCATGCGAATCGTTGTCTGAAACCCCCATCGAACCGAGGGTGAGGCGGAGACAATATCAAAGGTCTGCGAAATGGGACAAGGGGGATCGACTCCCGTTTCTTGAGAAAATGTGCATGCCTTTGAAATCCGATTCAAATCGAACCCCGCAGCGAAATGGCGTCAGGACACCAACTCGCGTGCGTCATTGACGGCGACAGCGACTTTTGCACTGGGGCAGTCGAGTTAGGCCGGGCTGATATTCACGCGAGGAGGATCATGGAGGCGACCAAACGGAGGAAGGCCAGAAAGTTGCGGGCGGTTTTGTCGTAGCGGTGGGTGAGCGTCGGCGACCACAACCACAATCGCAAATGGCGAGGCGATGATAGCCCGCCACATTCAGTAAAAAACTTTCGCCATGGTAAGTTTACGTCAGTTTCACGCGCCCGCATCTTTGTGCGGCCAGACTTGCAAATCGCTTCCCTGCAGCACGAATGCAGTTCATCCAACACGATCCTCTGGACGAATCGGCCTCGGAATTAAGACGAAGATTGATCCGAACAGGAGATGGCGTTAGTTTGCTTAGCAAATTTGGCCGATACACTTCGGTCATTGGTCCTGGTTCGTCCCGCCTTCCCTGACCGCTGGAGTTTTCCTGCCATGTCTGCCACGACGTTTTGTCCGGGACCGATCTCGCGACGTGGGTTTTTGGAAATTGGTTCGACGGCGTTCACGGCACTTGGTTTGAGCAACCTGCTGCGACTGCGAGCCGAAGCGGCCACGGCGGTCGGTGCGGACTCAGACACCTCGGTCATCTTCGTCTGGCTGCCGGGTGGGCCACCGCATCAAGAGACGTTCGACATGAAGCCGGAAGCGCCCTTGGAATATCGCGGCGAGTTCCGGCCAATCCGCACCAACGTCCCCGGCCTCGACATCTGCGAGCACCTGCCGCGTCTGGCTCGGGTGGCCGATCGGTTTTCGATCATTCGTTCGGTCGCACACACTTTTGCCGATCACGGCGGGGGACACAAGAAGTTCTTGACCGGCCGCGATCCGAATTCCCCAGTCGACACGGTCAACGATCATCCAATGGTCGGTTCTGTCGTGGCCAAGATGCGTGAGAACCGACATCTCGGTCTTCCGAATTACATTTGCGGCACCGACGGCGGTCGTCAGGGCATCGATGTCTTCGCTTTCGGCAGCGCGTACCTTCCCAACTCCACGCATCCGTTCACATTTTGGGGCGACCCCAACGATTCGAAGTTTCAAGTGCAAAATTTGTCCGTCTCCAAGACGCTCGAAACACGATTGGATGATCGAGTCGCTCTGCTCGGCGGCATCGACAAGCTCCGCAAAGACACTGACCGTTTCGGCGCGATGGCATCGCTCGATGAGTTCAACAAGAAGGCACTCGACCTGTTGACGAGCAACAAGTGTCGCGATGCCTTTGATCTTTCAAAGGAGTCACCTGAGTTGCGTGCTCGATACGGCCGTCATGCCTGGGGCCAGCGAGCGATCTTGGCTCGGCGATTGGTCGAAGCGGGAGCCAGCTTTGTCACCATGACGATGGAGAACCCGATGCCCAGCGGCGGGTTGCCGATCGATTCGGTTTACAACTGGGACTCGCACGCCGTGAACTGCCACATGTACAACGATCTGCGACACCGGTTGCCGCTGTTCGATGAAGCGATTGCCGCGCTGGTCGAAGACCTCTACGCTCGCGGCCTCGACAAGAAAGTCCTGCTGATCGTCACGGGTGAGTTCGGCCGCACGCCGCGAGTCAACACGCAGATTGGAACGCAAACCAAGATCATGCAACCGGGTCGCGATCACTGGCCGCAAGCGATGTCGATTTTCGTGAGCGGCGGTGGCTTGAAAACAGGTGTTGTCGTCGGTTCCACGAACTCGAAGGCTGAGCATCCCAAGGATCGACCTCTGGAACCCAACGATCTCTGGGCGACGATGTTTCACCACCTTGGCATCGACACCGAACGCACCTTCCCCGATCACCAGGGTCGCCCAATGCCGATTCTTGCGACCGGCGCGCCGATCAGTGAGCTGATCTGACAGTTAAACGATGGCTTCCGTTCGCAGCAAGCACTGAAATCCGCCGTCGGCGTTGCATCCGGGAATTAGCTCGCGCTGCTCGATGATTTGCAGCTTCGGTCGGAAGTGACAGGCGGCTTCGACGACGGAAGTATTTTCATCCGGCTCGATGCTGCATGTCGAATAGACGATCCGGCCGCCGGGTTTCAGTCGGTCAGCAGCAGCAAGCAGCAGCAACAGTTGAATGCGTGACAACTCTTCGAGGTCTTCCGGCTGAATGCGCCAGCGCGCGTCGGGTCGCTTTCCGAGCACTCCGGTATTCGAACACGGTGCATCGATCAGTATCGCCTCGAACGGGCCGGCCGGGATGTCCGCCCCTTCGAGCGTGACGACGGCGGTCTCGATGATCGACAACCCCAATCGTTCGGCGTTCTGCGGGACAAGCTTCAGTCGGCTCTCGCTGCTGTCGGTCGCGATCAGCCGGCCTTCGTTCCGCATCAACTCGGCCAAATGCGTTGTCTTCGTTCCCGGAGCGGCACACAGGTCAAGTACCGTTTGGCCCGGATTTGGCGCGAGCAGTTCGGCGGCTTGCTGAGCGGACTCATCTTGGACGACGAACTCTCCCTCGGCGAAGCCGGGCAACTGATCGATGCGGGTCGGCGAATCGAGTCGGATCGACGTCGGCAAGTCACCGGCTCGCGCGACGATGCCTGCCTCGGCGAACTTCGCGAGCAGCGCGTCACGATCGGTACGGAGACGATTGACTCGCAGACTGAGCGGCGACGGCGTGTTGAACCAGAAGCCGAGCCGGCAGAGTTCCTCGAAGTCAAATCGCTCGGACCATCGTTCGACAATCCAGTACGGCAGGCTGAAGGCTTTTGAAATGTATGACAGCGATCCACCGCTGTCTCGCCGGCCCTTGCGCCCTTGTTGATTTACTTCAATCTCTGAATTTTTAAATTCCGAATCGACTGACCCACGCGAGGTCGGGCTACCGAACGGGTTGGCGAAGATCGGCTGCGACAGCCGGCGGTATCGACCGGCCGTCAGCGGCAGCGCGAACGGCGACGGGCCGTCGATCGACTGCTCGGTGATCAGCCGCGTGATGCTGCGCAGGCAGCCGTTCGCGAATCCGGTCCAGTCGTCGCGGCCGAGCCAGCGGCCCAGCTCAACGGTCTCGGAGATCGCGGCATAATCGGCAACACCGTCGCAGAGCGAGAGCTGGTATGCTCCCAACCGCAACAGCATCCACAACGCCGGTTCTACGTTTTCACGCGGGCGATTGACTGCGGCGGCCAACAGCGCGTCGAGCGTGTTCTTGCGACGGACGACTCCGAACACCAATTCCGTTGCGAGTGGGCGTTCGATCGATGGTAACGCACCGCGTGTGATTTCAGTTTCGAGATGCTCGTTGACGTAGTCGTTCGAGTACGCCGCTGCGAGTAACGTCGCCAGCGCGACTTGTCGCGCGGTCTTGCCGGGCGGAACGGGTGGCATCGACACAACACGGTCTTCGGGCTCTCGAGTCTCGAACCGTGGACGCTGCTCGAATCTCGGCGGCTGACCATACTGACCTCGTGGTGGCCCACGTCGCGGGCGTCGATCACCACCACCGTAGCCTCCTCCGCCACCTCGACGGCTACCGTAGCCGCCCCCACCCGAACGTCCGCCGCCGGATCGGCCGCGACCGTAGTTGCCTCCGCCCGCACGGCCCCCCTGTTGAGATTCAGTCATCAGCGTCCGCACAATCGTTCGAGGTCTGCGAAATAGTTCGGGTAAGTCTTGGCCGTGCAGCTTGGATTCGCAATGCGGATGCCAGGCGCCTTCAGCCCGATCAGCGAAAAACTCATCGCCATGCGGTGATCATCGTAGGTCTCGATGGTTGTCGGCTGTGGCGATCCCGGATGAATCGTCAGCCCATCAGGCCGCTCTTCCGCTTGCAGGCCGAGTCGTTTGAGTTCGGTCACGACGGCCGCGATGCGATCGGTTTCTTTATGCCGAACGTGCGCGATGTTGCGAATCGTCGTCGGCCCCTTCGCGAAGACGGCGACAGCCGCCAATGTCTGAGCGGTATCACTGATCGCGTTCATGTCGATGTCGATACCGTGCAACTCTCCGCCATGGACGGTCGTCCGATCCTCGCCGATGATGACATCGCAGCCCATCCGCGCTAAAGCGTTCACGAATTGCAGGTCGCCTTGCAACGAGTCTCGACCCAGGCCAAGCACCGTAAGCGTCCCGCCAGTGATCGCCGCCGCCGCGAAGAAGTAGCTGGCTGCAGAAGCATCCGGTTCGATGTCATACTCGGTGCCGCGATATCCCGTCGGTTCGACTCGCAGACTACCCTCGTTGTCCCGAGTCACTTTCGCTCCAAAGCACCGCATCACGCCAAGTGTCATGTCGATGTACGGCTCGGAAACGAGTCCCCCCGCGATCTGCAACTCGACCGGAAACTTCGCGCACGGTGCGGCCATCAGCAGCGCGCTGAGATACTGGCTGGAAATGTTCGCGGCGACGGAGGCTCGCCCTCCCGGCAGTCCGTTCGCAACGATTTCGACGGGAGGGCAACCGCTTTCGGTCGCACAGCGGACGTCGGCCCCCAGAGTATTCAGTGCTGTAACGAGATCGAGGATCGGCCGTTGCCTCATCCGCGCGTTGCCATCGAGTTTGAATCGTCCTTGGCCAGTTGCACAGGCCGCCGTGAGAAAGCGAATACTCGTGCCGCTGTTCTCGAGAAACAGTTCGGCCTGACTGGCAGGAAATCGACCACTGCAACCGGGGACTCTCATTAAACATGCTGCGGGATCGTGCTCAACCGCGACTCCCAGGCGGCGGCAGCTTTCGAGCATCACCTGCGTGTCTTGGCTCTCGAGCACATTCGTCAGCCGCGACTCGCCACGAGCCAGCGCTGCGATCACGACGGCCCGATTCGTCAGGCTCTTCGATCCCGGCGGACGAATGCTCCCCTGGAGCGGTCCGGCGACAGGCACAACTTCGTAGGAATCGGCGGCCACGGAGAACCCCTCGGCCTCGCGACGAGTGGCTCGGCCCAAAAGAAAACCCCGCTGACATCAACAGCCAGCGAGGTTTCGTTTCAAGTGGAGCGGAAGGGAGTTGAACCCTCGACCTCTGCATTGCGAACGCAGCGCTCTCCCAACTGAGCTACCGCCCCAAAGGCGGCGAGAGGATAGCAAATTCGCGATTGAAGGAAAGGCAATTGCGGCATTTGACCGCGACGTACTCGGCGACCGCCAGAGGCCAATTCGGAACGCTCGACGAGGCGGACGCGACGAGCTAGTTTCATTCCCGATCGTCGTGGCATGGAACGCTCGAATTTTCCTTCCACAAGCTCGGAGTCACCCATGAAGTTCGGCATCGCCGTCGTCTTTTCGTTGTTCGCTGTGGCGAGTTCTCTGTTCGCGGCCGACGAATCGAAATCACTGGAACCGACACAAGCCAACGTCTCGTATGGTCCGCACGAGCGAAACGTGCTCGACTTCTACAAGGCCAAAGGGGACGGGCCACGCCCGCTGTTGGTCTTCATTCACGGAGGTGGCTGGACTGGCGGAGACAAAAAGCAAGATCCCAAAGTCTTCCAGCCGTTTCTCGACAAGGGGATTTCCTACGCCGCTATCAATTATCGACTGACCCCGGACAACCCGCTGCCGGCTCCCGTACATGACGCCGCGCGAGCGATCCAGTTCCTCCGCACGAAGGCCACCGAGTGGAACATCGACACCAAGCATCTCGCGCTCACGGGTAGCAGCGCCGGAGCCTGCACGTCGATGTGGCTGCTGCTGCACGACGACCTTGCCGATCCAAAGGCGACCGACCCGGTGCTGCGCGAATCGACACGCGTCTGTGCCGCCGCCGTCATCGCCGGTCAGGTGTCCATCGACCCAAAAGTCTGCGAAGAGTGGCTGGGGCCGAACGTGCTCAAGCATCGCATGATCAACATGGCCGTCGGCGAAAAGACCATCGAAGGCGCACTTGCCAATTACGACAAACACCGCCCGTTGTACCTTGAGTTTTCTGCCTACAACCACGTCGATGCCAAAGACCCGCCGCTGCTGATGACCTATGGAGCTGACATGACACTGCCATCCAAAGACGCTGGCCACGGCATTCACCACCCGGTCTACGGCGTGAAGCTCAAAGAGAAATCCGACAAGCTCGGCCACGAATGCCACCTGCTGATCCCCGGTCACTCCAAGTCCGACAAGTACGCCAGCGCAAACGAATTTCTGATGACCAAGTTGCTGGCGGAATAGCGAACGCTTTTTGGCAGATGACTTCGAGATCGGCTTTGTCGTCGTGTCGTCTCCTGGACTGGTCGTCTTATCAAAATCCGCCTTGAGGGATTTGTCGCACTCCGCTCGAACTCGGCGACGAATGATGTGCTCCTCGATGATTTCGTCGCCTGGACACTCTTCGACAGGCGTTTGGACCGTCGTTGGTTCTTTGATGACGATGGGGAGCCTTAGAGGATGCGTTCTTCGCGAACGAACTCGCGCGGAACAAAATTGGGAGAGGTGTTCTAGTACTAGAACTCATTGTTATTGAGATCCCCTTCGCCTCCACCATTCACATAGGTTTGAGTCATGCCGCAGTTGTTGCCACCGACCGCCAGGTCGGTGTAGCCGGAACCGCTCGCGCTGACACGGAGGCCTTTGAAAATTGAACGGTAGTTGTAGGTTTGGTTCCGTGAGCGGTGCGCACACCAAAGGTCGTACAGTTCTTGATTCACGGCGGCAGCAATCGACTCCAAGCCGACAACCATGCCAAGCACACCAACCGTCCCGACCAAATCCATTTCCGACAAAAGGATCAATCCGGTCTTGTCTTTGAACCGTCGCTGACACAAGTCTTCCATGATGCTCTCACGATCGAAGGGGGCATACCGTCACGTCTCGATGACAGTCACCAAGAAGGAAAAGTCGGCGGTCGAGAGCGAAGGAATCCCAAGAGGAACAGAACTCGGAATCGCTCTTCGCTCTCGTACTGCCGAAACGAGCCGCCAAATTGCCCAGGAGATCAGCCCGACCAATTAAACGGCTCTGTTTCTGGTGGTCTCTCAGGTCACCAGGAATTGGCGGCTCCTAGGCCGCCGATGGTGGCAAAACGCAGTCGTCTGCCATGCACGCTCGTCTCCTCGACCAAGAGAGGGGTTGAAGCCAGTCGTTTGGCCTTACAACCGATACCATCCCCATAATCGGCACAATCGTTACAACCGAACTTCGACTGCAACACTCAAGGACATCAGGAGGTTCAGTCGTGCCGATTTTCCAATTGCAACAGGGGACGGGCGGAGTAAGAGGCTCGTCGCGTCAAACCTTTTTGACGCTTCTCCTTTCCGCTGTTTCACGAATTGAGCATGTTCTTGCGACCAAGGTGACACCAGCACGGCAGTGCCTCAAGTTGCAAAGGCCGTCAAACCAAACAGCCGTGGTTACGCAGATCGAGGCTGTCGCATCCGCGATGGCTCGGCTAATTTGTCGGGGTCATTCGTGATGACGGCTCTGTCAGACGACTGACCTGAGGGTGCGAGACGCGAATCCGCGAAAGGGACTGCATGTCGAGATGTTTGGTGACGGGGGGAGCAGGTTTCATCGGGAGCCATTTGACCGAGGAGCTGTTGGCGGCCGGTCATCACGTCACGGTGCTCGACAATCTGTCCACAGGACGGTCCGAAAACCTCAAAGGATTGGTCGGGCATCCGCGTCTGACGATTTGCACTGGCTCGATCACCGACCAAATGTTGCTGGCCGAACTCGTTCGCGACGCGGACTCGATTTATCACCTGGCGGCTGCGGTCGGAGTCAAACTGGTCGCGGACGATCCGGTGCGGACCATTGAGACCAACATTTATCCGACGGAAGCGCTGTTGCAGTTGGCGGTGCAAGGGGGGGGCAAGCCGTTCTTTTTAGCCTCCACCAGCGAGGTGTACGGTAAAAATCCGAAAGAGCAGTGGACCGAAGAAGATGATTTGCATCTGGGACCAACGTCTCGGCCGAGATGGGCCTATGGCTGCTCGAAGGCGATTGATGAATTCCTCGCGTTAGCATACTTCCGCAAACACGGGTTGCCGGTGGTAATCGGTCGATTCTTCAACGTCGTTGGGCCGCGGCAGGTCGGTCATTACGGGATGGTGATTCCTCGTTTTGTCGATCAGGCGCTGATTGGCGGTCCCGTGATCGTTTATGACGACGGTGGCCAAGTCCGGTGTTTCGCGCATGTACGCGAGGTCGTCGCCTCAATCATGAGTCTGATGAGGACCCCGTCGGCTCAGGGACAGGTCTTCAACATCGGCAGCGACAAGCCGTGGTCGATCCGTCAGCTCGCCGAAGCAGTGATCGCCAAGGTCGATCCCGCCGTACGCATCGAGTATTTGCCGTACAGCAAGGCGTATGGCGATGACTTTGAGGATGTGCGCCGCCGAGTTCCGGATGTCAGCCGTCTCAAGCGGACAATCGGATCGGCACCTCATTTGAGTCTGGATTCGATTCTGGAGGACATCATCGCTTGGAAGCGTTCGCAGACAACGTCGAACGCGAGTTGACTAAGTTTTGGTGTCACCCGTGCGTGATGGAGGCCGTCGGTGGAAGTCGTCAATGATGCGCGGCTGATGGAGCTTGTTCGCGAGCCGGCGAGAGAATTGTTACCGGCGGTTCGCCGCGCTTCGGTGGTGCAACCGCTCGTGATCCTGCTGGTATTTCTGCCCGGTTTGCTGGGATTTTGGAATCGCACGCTGGATGAAGCCACCTGCCGGCAGGGTTTGCTCGCATTCGATGTCGCGGCTGGTATGCGGCCGATGGATTGGTTCGTCATTGCCTCACGCAATGCCGCAGAAAGTTCCACTCCGATGTTTCCGTTGCCGATGTTGGCGACCGCTTTGGGGCTGCAAGTCGAGCTGTTATCGCCGGAGAGTCGACTGTTGCTGGTATCGTATCTGAGTTCCTCATTCCTGCTGTTGTGTTTGAGTTGTCTCGCCAAAAAAGTTGGCGGGAGTCGTTACGCGCTGCTGGTCGTGTGCCTAGCCTGCGGGCATCGAGAATTCCTTGTCCTGAGTGAATCATTGCCTCCCGCTGCAATTCCGTTGGGATTTGCGGCGTTGTCATTCCGAACGATGCTGTCCCATCAAACGGCCGGCCAGCCATTGATCTCTTGGCCCCTGCTGGCGAGCAGCCTGACACTGGCAGCGTGTTGGTTATCTGGTGGTGAATTGGCTCTGGCCTGCCTGGGAGTGTTGCTGGCGATCAATTTGTCCTCAGCCTTTTCACGAGAGAATTTGTCAGCACGAAGCACTTTGAAACGAGCAGTTCGGCAACGACTCTGGAAATTGTCGATCGCTGTGTTGAACTTCGTTTTGGTCACGACGATTGCCGTGGCCATCGTCGCCGGATGGCAGTCACTGTCTTCGGACCGAATTGCCCGGCCCATGTTCGCCGGAAGTTCATTCTGGTTTCGCAGACTTTGGCCCGTCGAAACGAGCGCTGTCGAATCAGTTCAAGCCTTGTGGCAGATGATCGGCGCGTGGTTGGGATTCCTGGTGATCGGCGTGGTGCAGATGACTCGTCGCCGCATGCGTGAGCAACGTGGCCTCGGTACGGAATCGGCATGGCTCCTGGTCGCTTGGGCGATTGTCGGATGGTTGAGTTGGCGAGTCACTTGGCCCGAGCATCACGGTGCCTGGACGGACTCCGTCAGCTGGCCGGGATTTTTATTGTTACCGATGTTGTTCTTTGCGGCCTGGGGTTTGGAAGCCGTGTTGCGGCGGGAACTTGGCATTGGAACTGTCGTGACGGCGACACTCGCGACGCTGGGAGTTTACTTCGCGCCCCAGTGGACGACCCGACTTCCCAATCCAGTGACGGCGACGTGGATCGCTGCATGCGTGGTGACAGCAGCGATTGCCATTGGGGCTGGTTTGATAGTGATCCGAAGACTCGCGAAGTCGGAAGCTCACAGTCGCAGGTTGTTGTTGTCGTGCGTCGCACTCGTAGCGCTGACCGATACGACCAATGGAGTTTTCTCGCGAAGACGGCTGGCTGACGACGAACGCGAACTCTTGGCGTTTCGTCGCCAACTTATCACGGAACCCGCGCCGGACCACTGTTGGTTGATCACCGAGAACTCGTCTCCAGCACGACTGCAGTTCTTCCTGCGGAGCCTGTGGCGCGGTGTTACTTTGCAGGAAGCGGAGAGTTGGGAAACAGTTCTGTTGAAGCCCTCGCAAACATCTGCCGCAAACACCGTGGAATCAGGAGCAGCCAACCCTCGCACAGCGCCCGTCGCGAACCACAAGCCTCGTACAATTGTGGTGACCTGGGGTGGTGCGAAGCTCCCCGTGGATGATCTGAAACGTCGCGGCCAGCCACTCACACAAGCAACCTTACCCCATTATTTTCAAGGTCAGCTATTGAAGGGTTACCGCTGGCATGAACGTACTGAGGGGGCGAATTCGCGATGACGCTTCGTGACGGGCGACGTTGCCTGCCAAGGGGTTGAGTCGCGTGAACGAGTCGTTGTAGCGGCGATCTCCGTTAGGTCGGTTGTAAGGATTACGGTCGGATTACCGTGGCCAAGATCCGTTTGACTGGGCAATGGCCCGAACTGTCGAAAACGGACTGATACTCATTTTTTTGTTGGAACACTCGGTCGAGCAGCGTATTCTGTGTCGGTTTTTCGTGGTCACTGCCGGACCCGCCGACCCTGTCTCGGGCCTGCGATTCAATGATCCCCAGTCAGATCATTCCATCGGAGGATGGAAGCACGGCGAAGAGCCGCGCCGAAACAAATTCATCGTCTACCGGGTGTTGGATCGCCCGCGCGATGCCTTTTCTCAGGAGTACCTGGCGTCGAGTCTTGTCCGTTGCGGAACGAAGCTAGCCTGCTCGCAAACAAGCTGGTTGGTTCCACCTGAGCAAACTCCGCCAGTCATCGCCTATGGACACCATTCTTCGCCAGTACGGATACTCGGTGAGCGATGCCACTTGGTTTTATCTGTCTCTGCTGTTGATCGTGGCGGTCTTTTTTCGATTCCACCGAATCTTCTCGTTACGAAACCTCGACGTCGGGTTATTGCTGTCGATCGCTCCAGGCTTGTTGCTCGTGCAGCAAGGCAAAGACTACGGGTACGCTTGGCTGTTCGTCGTGACGGGCTGCCTGCTGTTGAGGCTCTTCGGCGACAGTCTTTGGAAGCGTCGGCCGTTGCTCGAGCAAAATCTCAACTCAGCGGGCATGGCGTTCTTGACGGTTTCGGTGTTCGTTTTGCTGATCAGCAAAGCCCTGACGGAACCTCCGCCACAAGGCACATTGGAGACGGTTCGCCGGGCTGATGAACTGAGGAAACGACAGGATACAAGCCAGGAACTCCCCAAGACCGACGAAGATTCGGCAGGTCCGACGACCCGTGTGTTTGCGGCTCCGGTCGTGGCCGCATCAGACATTGCCGTGTCGGGCCGATCGTCGGATCGGGAACATCGTTGGCTTGTCGAACAGAATGCCGCGCGAGCGACGTCCGTCCTGGCGCATTTAGCCGTCGTATTGGGATTGTGGTTTCTCGGTAAGCGACTGTTTGGCGATGTGAATTCGGGACTGGCGATGGCCACGCTGTATTTGTTGTTGCCCTGTACAGCAATCGACGTCGGCAAAGTGAATCATGTGCTGCCCGCAGCGCTGATCGTGTGGGCGTTCGTGGCTTATCGCAGTCCGCTAATTGCCGGCGGATTGATGGGCTTGGCGTGCGGAACCTTGTTATTTCCGTTGTTTCTCTTGCCACTGTGGGCGGTGTTTTATGGCAAGCAAGGTGCTGGCCGTTTTGTGGCGGCGTTGGGAGCTGTGGCCGCAGTGTTGGCCGCCAGCTTGCTGCTGACTTCCGCCGATTCCCACTCTTTCACGAAACAAATCCGCGGCTCAATCGACTGGAGCAGCCTCACGCTCGGCGGAGATGCGGCCGGCTTTTGGAGTTCCTACTCCGGCGAATATCGTATTCCGGTGATGGTCGCTTTCATTGTCATGTTGCTGATCCTCACATTTCTGCCGCGACAAAAAAATCTCGAACATTTACTCGGACATTCGACAGCCATCGTCGTCGGCACGCAGTTGTGGTATCCGCAGCAGGGCGGGACTTACGTGCTGTGGTATCTGCCGTTGTTGTTGGCAGTGGTATTCCGGCCGAAACTCACCAGCCAAACCCCGCCCGTCATTGTTCCGGCTCGGTCCGAAGAACAACAACTCACGATGCCAACTCGAATGTTCGCGGGCATGACATGGTTTCGTCGCCGTGGTTCGTGAACGGGGAATCGGCCTGACGAATCCGACCCCTCACGCTTGCGACGTCATGCCGGCAAGATATCTTGACCACTCGTTAACGCCGAACGGCGGCCAATTTTTCGTTCACACATTCACTCGAGGGGAGTTTCTGATGCGTCGCTTAGCTGCCTGGCTTGGATTGGGTTCGTTGTTGTCGGTGACGTTGATTGGCTCGGTCTGCGGACTCTTGGCGGCGGAACTTTCGGACGCAGAAAAGAAGGATGGCTTCGTCAGCATCTTCAACGGCAAGGACTTCGCCGGGTGGAAAGGCCCCGTCGACAACTACGAAATTTCAGAGGGTGCCATCTTCTGCAAAGCGGGCAAGGGAGGCACGATCTTCACAGAAGCAGAATACAGCGACTTCGTCGTGCGACTGGAATTTAAAGTCCCACCCGGCGGAAACAACGGACTTGCGATTCGATATCCCGGCCAAGGAGACACGGCGTACGTCGGGATGTGCGAATTGCAAGTGCTCGACGAGAACTACGACAAGCTCAAAGGCAAGCTCGACCCGCGACAAGTGCATGGTTCCGCTTACGGCATGGTCGCCGCCAAACGCGGCTTCCAGAAACCGAACGGTGAGTGGAATGCCCAGGAAGTCACCGTCAAAGGCTCGACAATCAAGGTCATACTCAACGGCACAGCCATCCTCGATTGCGATCTTAAAGAGGTGAAGGAATTTATGGGTGGCAAGCCACATGAAGGCATGAGCCGTACGAAAGGCTATTTTGGCTTCGCAGGCCACGGTGATGCTGTCGCATTCCGCAACGTCCGCATCAAGGATCTGGCGGCGAAGAAGTGAGACTTTCGTCAAGCTTCAGCAAGCGCGGCAATCACTTCAATGCGTCTGCGGACACACGCGTCTCGCCAAACTCGGTTTCGCCGGCAGCAACTCGCACTGTGACTTTGCCGCGTTTCCAGCTTTCTGACTGGCCGTTCCGAGTCACTTCTTGCACGAATCCCGGCAACTCGTGCCACACGACAAGCGTGTGCTCGCCAACAGGTAGATGATTCATCTCGAAGCGGCCATGCTCGTCGGTGACGGCGACATACGGGTGATCCTTCACGACCAGCCAGCCGACCATCCACGGATGGATCGAGCACTGCACTTGAGCCGGCAACTTCTCGGTCTGAGCGAAACGCGGTCGTTCGACCGACTTACCAGCCGGGGTCAAATCGTTGAATGGCGCGTTGCGATCTAAACCCGCGGCCGTGTTGTGATCGACCTGGTCTGCGTTCTCAATCAAAAGCGTCTGCCCGGTTCGCAGCACACAGATATGAGGATCGAAGCGACAACCCTTATTCGACAGCTTGATCTTGGCTGAGGCAGATTTCTCGAACGACGGGTGAATCGCAATCTTCTCGGCCGGTTTGATGTCGAGCCAAATCACGACGTTTGCAATTCCTCGATCGGCTGCATGCACCACCAGCTTTTCCGTGCGTGGCTCATGCTTGCCGCAGAACTCAACGTCTTTGTTGAGTACCAACTTCGGCCGCTCTGGCAGCGTTCCATCAAAAACGAAGCGGCCCTTGACCGTCCCCCAGTCATCGGCATTCGAAATGGTCGAGGTAATCGCGACCATCAAGCTAACCAGCGAGAGTCTTGCGCCGGTGACTCGGCTCATCACATCGTCCTTCCTGCGGAAACAGATCACACCTAACGCGGCTTGTTAATACGGTATTTGCGCAATTTGCTAAATAATGTGCTGCGTGGAATCCCGAGGAATCGCGCCGCCTCTGCCTTGTTGCCATTGGCAGATCGCAGTGCGTCCTCCAAGGCTCTTCGTTCGGCGGTCTCGTCGAGCCCACCACTGGCGAGCACATTCGCGCTGACCATCGCCGGCTCCTCAACAACCTCGCGAATCGTGCCACGCAGCGACCTCGGATCGACGCTTGGCCGTGACACAGATCCTTTGGGCGTTGGCATTCGCCGTTCGAACACTTCTCGCGGCAAATCGCGCAATGTGATGCTCCCTCTGTCCGCCAGTACGACGGCGCGTTCGATGACATTTTCGAGTTCGCGGATATTGCCCGGCCAGTAGTAGAGTTTCAGTGCGTCGAGCGCATCGTCGTCAATCTGCGAAAGAGGCTTCCCTAATCGTTGGGAGGTCCGTTTCAAGAAGTGCAACGACAACTCATGAATGTCCTCCTTGCGCTCCGCAAGGGTGGGCAAAACAATGCTGATGACGTTTAAGCGGTAAAACAAATCCTCTCGAAATTTCCCTTCCACGATCAGTTTCTTCAAATCTTGATTCGTCGCCGCGATCAGCCGAACATCGACTTGCACTGTACGCGTTCCGCCAACCGGTTCGAATTGTCGAGTTTGCAGAACTCGCAGCAACTTGATTTGCGTCTCCAACGAAATGTCACCGATTTCGTCCAAAAACAGAGTCCCCCCGTGAGCAGACTCAAATCGTCCGACCCGATCCTTGTGCGCTCCCGTGAAGGCTCCTTTGACGTGCCCAAAGAGTTCACTTTCCAACAAGCTCGGAGACAACGCTGCGCAATGCACACTGACCATTGTTCCGTTTTTGCGCGAACTGTTGACATGAATCGCGTGCGCGAGCAATTCCTTGCCGGTACCACTCGGCCCCGTGATCAAGACGGACGATTCGCTCTGCGCCACCTTGCGAACCGTATCCAGCACTTGGTGAATCGCTGGACTGCTCCCTTTGATGTGACCTCGCTCGAAATCATTGGCCGCCGATTCAGGCTTGGGGATCGCATCCCCTGCTTGAGTTGTCCGAATTTCCTGTTGAAGCATGTTGATCACACGCTTTTGCTCGTCAATCTTTTCAACTTTAAGTTGCATCTCCTCGTTCAGACGCGAGATGTCTTGATGCACCTTGACGCTGTGCAACGCGACGCTCGTAATCTGGCCCAACGCGTTGAGAAACGTCAGGTCTTCGGCCGTGTAGGGCGTTCCGTTTTGCTTTGGTCCGAGTGCAACCGCTCCCGCCAACTCGCCGTCGCTTACAAAGGCGTACAACAACTCCGCTCGCAAACTGCGCATGATTTGCTGTGCCGAGGACGGCACGCTCATCAGTGGATTCATCGATCTCGCAATTGCCGATTCCGAGTGCAACGTCTGCATCAACTCGTCGTCCGCTACGATCTGCGCGGGGAGATCGGAAGCCCCTTCGACTGCAATCAGTTGAAACGTGGAACTCTCCACTTCTCGTAGATAAACCGCGATTCGCTCCGCCCGCAGAACTTCGCGGCAGGAGCCGATCATCCGAAGTGCCAAAGTCTCCCGGTCGACAACCCTCTCCACGGCTCGGTTAATTCGTTGCAGGGCTTTGTCAAGTTGATATTTCTCACGATAAAAACGCAGATCGATGAGTTGTTGCAATCGGTCTCGCCCCCACAACAACATCGTGACGGCAACCGCTAACACAGCTCCCAATAACAAGACTTGCTGTCGCTCTGGAAACGCCGGCCCTCCCGCATTCCAAAAATTGGAGGTCAAACCGCCAACCGAGATCAATCCAGCAAATGCCGCGGTCAGCCCAAAACTGGCCGAATAGTACCGCATTCCTTTGCTGACGATCTGGTCAATCAGCATGAGCTTAAATCGCAGAATCGCCACTGCGTACGCCAGCATGAATGACAAGCTGGCCAGGAACATCGCAAACTTAGCTCGCCCCAAGGCAAACTCCACCCGGTCGAACAGCGCTAGATAGAGCGTGTAACCGACTGGTAGCACTGCGGACACACCACCCCAAAACATCCACTTCAACTGATTCCGCTCGACCGGATTCGTGGTCCGCAAATACCCCTGGGCCAATGCCGCGAGCATCACCAGAAAGCAGCCCGACGCAAACGTCAGGTACACGTAGATCGCATCATGGAGTGTCGCGAGAGACTGGAGGACGATCTCAGCAGTCGCCACGGAATCACTCGGAGTGAACCACTGCACATACCCCAGTACGCCAACCATCCAAACAAAAGTCACCGTCGGAACGACGTACAGACCCGCCAGTGCAGCACGAGGAAACTGAGTCAGCGGCCAAATCCGCCGCGGGTATATCAGGAAAAAGTGCAGCGAAACGACCGGGACGAACAAGGCACAGCCCACGAATGGAATATTCAGCGCCAACGAACTGGCGATGATCCACCAATGAAAACCGCCCACGAATGCTCCCAAAGTCACCACACACATGGCGAAGAACAGTCGCGCCGGCCGATCGAATGGCCGATGCCAGACCGCCAGTGCTCCGACGGCAGTGATTCCTAACTGCAACAAGAACCAAACAAGTGTGGGCAACACCTCATCTAAAGGCAGCGATTGCACAAACACCCAACTGGTCTGAGACGCTCCGTGATGTCGGAACTCCACTTCGATCAGCCGTTCGCCAGTCTCGATTTCCACAAGCTTTGGAAGCGATTCTCGAACCAGTGAAGGGTCAACTCCTGCGTTAAGTAGCCCTTCGCGCGAAACCTGAGCACGATGAACTTGGCGCAGACTTCTCGCGAAGTCGTTAAACGATCGGATTGGCTGCTCCCCGATTCGAAGAAGAACATCTCCGACCACCGGCTGATCACCACGGCAACGAATGCCCGGCACATCCCGAAGCAAAATGCCGGACTCCGTCTGTTCGCCCAGCGCGTCACGAAGCAATACTCGAAAGCGAAGGTCTGGGACGGTGGCGACATAAGCGAGCACAATGACACAGTACACCAGTACCAAACTGGCGGAGACCGCTACTAGGGCCTTATCGGACCATTGGCGTGGTTTCATATTTGGAATTCTCGGCGCTGAAAAACTCGCAAATGAGCGCCGATATCGTAGGTATTGAGCGCCGAAGTCTCAACTCGCACGAAGATCAAACAATTTCTCTCAATCAAGTTACAACGAATTCCGATCAGCGCCGATCAAATTCAATTCTTGGTACGCAGGATGCTTCCTGAATTCCCTATCAAACGACCCAGCCGAGGCCCTCAACGGGCAATATGGACCGTTCTGACTTGAATGATTGACTGGTCTTTCTGATTACAGCCTGACCCACTCTGTAATCAGCCCTCAGCACGTCAACAGCCATCCAAGTCTGCGGCACCTTCCCGTTGAGGGTCTTTTTCTTTTGCATCTCAGCCTGTTCAGCAGAAATTGCCAGAGCCAAGCCTCCGTAAGGGCATCTCGATCTTCCTGACGATTCGACTGGAAGAATTCGCCCAAGTTCTCTGATTGTCACGACCGATACTGCTGGTACATCCCACCATGCCGTCATGGTTGTGGGTAGGTTTCACCGCCAGGATTTCGAGTTTTGTCGTTCAGGCAGGAAGAGGATTATGCGCAGCCGCCTCGCATTCTGCGTCCTTGGAGTTTGGAGCTTGCTAGCGTCGGGAACGGCGCAAGCCCAACCCTCTCCTGGGACAATCGCGCCGTCGCGGATTTACGCTCCCGCCCCCTACGACGCCTCGTACAACTGGCCTGCTTGGGGAGTGCCAGCCTACGACAATTACGCCGATGGCCCTTTCGTTGGCGAACCGCAGTATGGTGCTGGTCCCGACGGGTTGGTGACGGAAAGAATCTCAGGCGATAACGGTTTTGATTACGAAGACACGCCGGTCGATCGATTTCTGACTGCCGCCGCCAAATCCATGTGGCTGCGGACCGAGTACCTGCAATGGGATTTTGACGGACCGGGGAACCAACTGCTCGGTTCTGCGGTGGCCGGTGTTGTGGACCCTTCGAAACCATTTCAAGTGACGATTGCTGGACAGCCCGGGACGGCTCAAGTTCCGACGACAGCTGCCTTGCGCTTCCGAAACGCCCAAGGTTTTCGCGGTACGGTGGGATTAAACACAAATGCCGGATCGTTGGAAGCCAACTACTTCACCTTCAGCCATGCTCGGAGTGGACAGTTTTTGGATGTACCGCCGGCCCCGGTACTCGCACCGCAACTTCAGGTTCAATACGCAACCAGTACGCTGCTCAACGGACTGCCAAGTAATAACCTGTTCCTTTACGACAGTTCATTTCAGATATCTCAGACAAGCCTGTTGTCCGGCGCTGAAGCCAACTGGGTAGCGAAATCGCCCTACGAGCAGGGATTAGTTGTGCGGCCGATGGCTGGTTTTCGGTTCATCAATCTCAATGAGCAGCTCGCCCAACGTGGCACGTTTTTTCAGCAAGGGTTGTTGGTTCCACCGTTGGTCAGCGAGATTGACTCCGACGCCAGAAATCGAATCTATGCCCCGCAACTCGGTTTGCGATTCGAGATTGTCACTCGATGGGCCACGCTAGGTTTTGAACCGAAGGTTGCGTTCGGCATCAACAACTTCGACGCGATGGTCCGTACGGAACGATTGCGAAGCCCCGGAGACCCCGTTGTCGAAACGACACAAAGCGGGTCGCACTTTGCTCCGATCGGAGACTTCTCTTGGTACGGCAAGCTGAATCTGCGGGAAAACCTCTCGCTGTTCGGCAGCTATCAAATCACAGTGGCAGGTGGCATTTCTCGACCGTCAAACAACATCTTCTACAACGACAATGGCTCCGGGAATCCAGCCGCGATCGTGGTTGACGCCGGATTTCAGCAGATGGTTTGGCAAGGAATCACCGTGGGTGCGGAATTGCGATTCCGCTAAGAGCGACGAGTCGATTCACCAAATCATTCGAAAATCGACCACAAGTGGCAGGTGGTCGGACGCGCGTCGCGATTGGCGTGTGTTGCTGAGATGTGCCGACTTGATGGCAATGTTCTCGCAGTGAAATACTTTGTCGAGCGACATCACGGGCATCGCCGCAGGGAATGAGCGGAACCGGCCGACTGGAGACGTTGC